>JBAQHK010000128.1:0-2165 GCA_049288275.1 bacterium
CCGCCACACCATAGGCGTAGCCCGGGGTGTTCACGCTGCCCACTATCTGGGGGCTCGTGGGATCCGAGATGTCTATCACTTGGAGACCAAAGCTCTCATCCGCGACGTAGGCGTACCTCCCCGATACCACCACACCATAGGCATAGCCCGGGGTGTTCACGCTGCCGACGATCTGGGGGCTCGCGGGATCGGTAACGTCGATCGCCTGGAGACCGGAACCGTAGTCTGCCACGTAGGCGTGCGTCCCCGAGACCGCCACTCCGTAGCCGCTACCGGGCGTGCCCACGCTGCCAAGAACCTGCGGGCTCGCGGGGTCTGTGATGTCTATCACCTCGAGCCCGGCATACAGATCAGCTACGTAGGCACAGGTCCCCGAGACCGCGACATCCCTGGTGTAGTCGGCTGTGGCGACACTGCCCACCCAATGAAGGTAATCCCCGTAGTCGATGCACTCGGCGCTGGCTGCTGCGAGAGAGCAAAGCCAGCACGCTGCCGAGACGAGCACGACCGCGCAGACCCGACGGCGCAATCGGCCTCCCAGCCGCGAGGCGGCCGATCTGCCAAGCCGTGGAGCAAGAGCGCTCAGGATTCCAGAAGCGTCAGATTCCAGCATTGTCATGACCTCCTTCGGTTGGTGCAGTGGTGTAGTGCCGTCACCGCCGCTTAGACTGGCTGAAGCCGTTGTGCATTATAGCACAATCCCGCTGCTCCGGGCTACAGAGAACTCACGTTGCGGAATGCAGGAAAGTCGGCCGATTGGCCGCACTCCATACAGCCTGCATTCAGAGATTGATCTGAGGTCGCACCTGTGCTAAACTGAAGTCAAGTGGCCGCGATGGTCACCGGGGCACTCTACACAGGAGGGACGCCAAATGAGGGTTGCTCAGGTCTTATCGGTCGCGCTGATGGTCGCCGCCGCGCCGGTTTTGGCGACGGAGACAGTCAACTTCGATGACTATGTGTTTTCTGGGAGTCTGAGTTACGCGGCTGCTGACAGGTATCGCTCCGCAGGCATCGTCTTCGGGCGGGACATCCCCGTTGAGAACGTGCAGCTCTTCGAACCCCAGAGTTACAGCTTGTTCCTGAGCTGGGGGGGCACCGCTCCGAATGCGCTGTGCATGACACAGAGCACGGGCCTTACGATGCAGGCGTGGTTCTATCTGCCCGGCACGACCACACCCGCGACAACGAGTCTGGTCCGAATGCTGGTGATGGACACCGAGGTCGGATCGACGCTTGGAGTTCTCCTGGCCTATGACGAAGGCCACAATCTCATAGACAGCAACGCGCGTCTGACGCCCAGCAGTATGGGCGGATACCTTGAAATCGATGCACCGGGCATAGCGGAGATCTACTTCTACACCGATGCCGACGGGGCGACGTTCGATAACCTGACCTTCACGACACCGACGGGGCCGTCGGCCACCGATGAGACCACCTGGGGCAGCGTGAAGGCCCTTTACAGGTAGACCTTCGGGCAGTGACGGGGCCCGACCCGCCGCCTATGACGGCATCTCGCTGGCCACAGGGTCACCTATCGCTCGGGCTGCACCACTGGCAGTGGCCTGGTGTGCCCTACGGGACGACCTTCGCAACTTTCTGAGGTCGGAGGAGTGCCAAGAAGTCGGCAGGTCGCTGACGTCCCTCCAAGGATAACGGACTGAGTATCAAGGGAGTCCACCCCTATGCGCGCCAAGGGGAATCCTAAGAGAAGTTGGCAGGCCACTTGCCGGGCTTGAGTGCCCTAAGGAACTCCTCGCAAGGCACAACAGGAACCCCGTCTCTGACCAGTCGGTCGCGTCCGCGATAAAGAAGGCAGAGGCTCGCTTGCGGGTAGTCCTCCCTGAACGACTTGAGTCCTGTCAGATCGTGCGGCTCAAGCCGGCGCGCGTTCTTGACCTCAACGGCTCGGATACCGTCCGGCCCATAGACCACAAAATCCACCTCGACGCCGGACCTCGTTCGCCAGTAGCACAGACGGCTGTCTTTGTCCCCGTAATCGATCCAGGCTCTCAGATGCTGGCCGACCAGACCCTCCAGAGCCAGCCCATCGATTTCCTGCGGACGATCGAGCGGTCCCTTGGGTCGAATGGCGCGGTACACGCCAGTGTCAAAGAGGTAGAACTTCGGGTGCGCCGCAAGCGCCCTCTTCGCCCGCTTGGCAA
>JBAQHK010000129.1:0-17882 GCA_049288275.1 bacterium
AGATCGAGGCTGAAGTCGCCGGCCGGATCGTCAAGGTCCTGGTTGAGAATGCCCAGCCTGTGGAGTATGGTCAGCCGCTCTTCTTGGTTTCCCCGAGCTAGGAGGGTGATCCCAAGTGTTCATCAGACCGCTGCTTGATGAAGTGGTAAAGCGGAAGGCCTCCGACCTGCACGTCAAGATCGGCACGTCGCCGACCGTGCGTGTGGACGGCGAGCTACTGCCGCTGGACGTTCCAAGCCCGACCATCGAGGAAATGGAAACCGCGGTGGATGAGATCCTCACCCCCAATCAGAAGAAGGAGTTTAAGGAGACCAGCGAGGTGGACTTCGCCTTCGGAGTGCCCGGCCTGGCCAGGTTCAGGGCCAACTTCTACAGGCAGCGCGGGTCCAGCGCCATGGCCTTCCGTTTGATTCCGTTCGACCCGCCCAGTGTGGACGAGCTCAACCTGCCGGCGATCATAGAGGACCTGGCCCTCAAACCCAGAGGGCTGGTGCTTGTGACCGGTACCGTGGGATCGGGCAAGTCCACCACCCTAGCCGCCATGGTCCGGATCATAAACGACAACCTGAAGAAGAACATCATCACCATCGAGGACCCGATCGAGTTTCTGCACCGGGACAACAAGAGCCTGATAAGCCAGCGGGAGGTCGGCAGCGACACCGAGACCTTTGCCGCAGCGCTGCGGCACATCTTGAGGCAGGACCCCGACGTGATCCTCATAGGCGAGATCCGGGACCAACTGACCATGTCGATTGCGCTCACGGCGGCCAACACCGGCCACCTGGTCTTCAGCACTCTCCACACCGTTGATGCGGCCCAGGCCGTAAACCGAATCATCTCCTTCTTCCCGCCCCACCAGCACCAGGAGATCAGGTTCCTGATGGCTTCCTGCATGGAAGCGATCGTCTCCCTGCGACTGGTGCCGAGGATCGACAAGAAGGGACGAGTCCCGGCGACCGAGGTGATGATAGCCACGGGGACCGTTAAGGAGTTCCTCGCGGACCCCGGCAGAACCCATCTTGTGAAGAACGTGATCGAGGAGAGCACCACCGAGTACGGCATGCAGTCCTTTGACCAGTCGCTCTTGGCGTGGTACAATAAGGGTGTGATTTCGCTCGAGGACGCTCTGCGGTATGCCTCAAGCCCGACGGCTCTCCAGATCAAGGCCAAGGGGATCGATTCCGGCTCGGAGGCGTCTTGGGCTCCGTTTGAGTCGGCTTAAGCCATGTTCAAGAAGATACTGATAGCCAATCGCGGGGAGATCGCCCTGAGGGTGATACGGGCGGCGAAGGAGATGGGTATTCCCACGGTGGCTGTCTACTCCGAGGCTGATCGCGACTGCCTCCACGTGAGGTTCGCCGACGAGGTGGTGTGCATAGGCCCGGCCCGGGCGGCGGAGAGCTATCTCAACGTGCCCCGTATAATCAGCGCGGCCGAGGTCACCGGCGCCGAGGCCATACATCCCGGATACGGCTTCCTCGCCGAGAACGCGGATTTCGCCGAAGCCTGCGAGTCCTGCGGGATCAAGTTCATAGGTCCGAGCGCCAACGTGATCTCCCGCATGGGGGACAAGGCCTCCGCCCGGCGGGCGATGCTCAAGGCCGACGTCCCGGTAGTTCCGGGAAGCATGGGAGCGGTGAGCGAGGTCGAGGACGGCATCTCGGTGGCGCAGGAGATAGGCTACCCGGTGCTGGTGAAGGCGTCGGGCGGCGGAGGGGGCAAGGGGTTGCGCCTGGCCAGAAGCGACGAGGAGCTCAAGGCGGCGTTCACCAGCGCCGCTGGGGAGGCCGAAGCCAGTTTCGGCAACCGCGAGGTCTACGTCGAGAAGTTCATAGAGCGGCCCAGGCACATCGAGATTCAGATCCTGTGCGATCTGCACGGCAAGGGGGTCTATCTCGGTGAGAGAGACTGCTCGGTTCAGAGGAAGCACCAGAAGCTGATTGAGGAGAGCCCCTCGACTGCGGTCAGCGAAGACCTGAGGCGCAGGCTGGGGGAGGCCGCGATAAAGGGTGCGCTGTCGCTCGGCTACCAGAACGCCGGCACCGTGGAGTTCCTGATGGACGCCGACGGGCGGTTCTATTTCATCGAGATGAACACCCGCATACAGGTGGAACACCCGGTGACCGAGATGGTCACCGGCGTGGACATCGTGAAGCAGCAGATAAGGATCGCCGCCGGGGAGCATCTGGGCATCGCTCAGGAGGACGTCAGGATCGGCGGCCACGCCATCGAGTGCAGGATCAACGCGGAGGACTGGGAGAACGGGTTCGCCCCATCGCCGGGCAAGATAGAGGTCTTCAACATGCCTGGAGGGCCCGGTATAAGGGTGGACACGCACGCCTACGCGCAGTATGTGATACCGGCCTATTACGATTCGCTGATAGCCAAGCTGGTGGCCTTCGCCCCGACAAGGGACGAGACGATAGCCAAGCTCAAGCGCGCCCTGGACGAGTTCATAGTTGAGGGCGTGAAGACCACCATAGGTTTCCACCGGAGGGCGATATCCACCGAGGCCTTCCGATCCGGCAGGTTCGACACCGGCTTCGTGGCGGAGATGTTGCCGCCGGCAAACGGCGATGAGGCTCCGCGCAAGGCGGTGTCGGGAGCGCGCAGCTGAAGATGAGACTCGAGACCCTGTTCACAACCAACGAGATCGACGAGGCCGCCGTCAAGGGCAAGACGGTGATCGTGATCGATGTCCTCAGGGTCTGCACGACGGTGGCCCACGCCTTGACCAACGGCTGCGAGAGGATAATCCCGGTCGAAAGCGTGGAGGCCGCGACAAACCTTACCGCGTCTCTGGACAAGAAAGTGACCCTGCTGGGGGGGGAGAAGGAAGGGCGGCGGATAGACGGCTTCAATCTGGGCAACTCCCCTCAGGAATACGCTCCCGAGGTCGTGAAGGGCAAGACAATAATACTGGCCACGTCGAACGGCACCAAGGCGATATGGAAGAGCCAGGCGGCCAAGGAGATTCTGATTGGCTCGTTCGTCAACATGTCCTCGGTTGTGGACCACGTGACCAAGATCAACCAGGGGATCCTTATAATAGCGTGCGCGGGCAAGCAGGGCAGGTTCGCCCTTGAGGATGCGGTGTGCGCGGGTATGCTGATCGACCGCCTGTCCAAGGGCAACGACTTCGAGCTCAGCGACGGGGCCGGCGCGGCGCGCGCCCTGTTCCGGATGAACGAGCAGTCAATACCCGATCTGCTTCGGGAGTGCGAGCACGGCAGGTACTTGAGGAGCATCGGTTTCGAAAGCGACCTTGAGATCTGCGGCAAGGTGGACAGTCTCAGGATACTGCCCATTGTCAAGGAAGGCAGGATTGACAGGCAGAAGCGCTCAAGAAGGGCCTAGTTCCCGCCGCTTCGCTTCCAATGTCCCGGTGGTTTCCCGTTGTCTCGGTGGTGTTCCATGCACGACGACCGGATTCTGCGCATAGCCGACGCCAACGCCAATCGGACCCGTGAGGCGCTGAGGGTGGCGGAGGACGTATTGCGGTTCTGGCTCGAGAACGGCGCTCTCGCGCGAAAACTGAAGCGGGAGAGGCACGCCGTATCCGGGCTGTGCGACGATCTGGTCGGCCGGGGCCGCGTGGGCCTTGCTGCAAGGAACGTCGCGGCCGATCCCGGCAAGCACTCCAAACCCCGCAGTGAAACCCGCAGACGCGACGTCGGTGAGATTCTGGTATCCAATTTCAGGAGAGCCGAGGAGGGCTTGAGGGTGCTGGAGGAGATCGCCAAGCTCGTGGACGCCGGGGCCAGCCACAGGTTCAAGAAGTCCCGATTCCGTGTCTACCAGCTTGAGAAATCGTGCACCGCGGCTCTGGAGCGCGAGATTGCCGAACGTTGACCTGTCTCTCTGCGTGATCCTGGACCGTGAGATCGAACGTGACCTGCCCCTTGCCGAGTTCGTGCGCCAGGTCATCGAGGCCGGCGCAACCTGTCTGCAGGTGCGCTTGAAGAACGAGGACGCGCGCGCCATCCAGGATTTCACCGCTGCGGTGATGCGCCTTGCGCGGCCGCGGTCGGTGCCGGTCATAGTCAACGACAGGCTGGACGTTGCGCTGGCTGCGGGCGCCGACGGGGTACACGTCGGCGAGACCGACCTCGCCGTGGCCGACGTCAGGCGCATAGCCGGGCCCGGCCTGGTAGTGGGGGCCTCCGCATCAGGCGCCGACGTGGCGCGGCGCGCAGCCGCCGCCGGCGCGGACTACGTGGGTATGGGCCCGGTGTTTCGATCCCCCTCCAAGCCCGGTGTGGAGCCGGTGGGGTGGGAGGCGTTTTCGGCCGCGCGGCGAATTATCAGCTTGCCAATGGTCGCCATCGGTGGCATAAATCATAGCAACTTGCATGTCCCGTTGGATCATGGCGCCGACGGGATCGCTGTGATTTCTGCCCTGCGCCAGTGTCCTTCTCCGGGCGAAGCTATGTCCCGGCTCAGAAGAGCATTCGAAGAAGCCAAGAAGAGGTGACGTGGCGATGGCTCGGAAGTGCAGGGAGAAGTGGTTGTGCATATCGGGAATCGTCCTCATTGCTTTGTGCGTCCTCCTGGTTATCAGTCTTGTTGAAACGCCGAGGCCCACCACCGGTCAATTGAACCAGGGTCTGCGACAGGGTGCGGCGTGGCTCTTTGGAGTCCTGGCCTGGGTCCTGCCCGTGGTCGGTGTGTACTGGGGCTGGAAGCTGATTGTCGGGGGTCCCTACCGGAGAGTGATCTTCTTCACTTCGTGGGTGGTGCTTGGCTTCCTCACGCTGGCTTGCTTCTCGCATCTTGAGCGCGGCGCAGCCGCCGGCCCGGCTGCGAACCTTGGCGGACGCGCGGGGCACCATTACGCCGTCGCCATGGGAACCATCCTTGGATCCTGGGGAAGCCTGGTTGTGATGCTGACGGTGCTTGCGGTCTTCTTCATACTGACCACCGGCATGAGCCCGCGGCGAGTGGCGGCGAAGTTGGACAAGGGCGCCAAGGGCCTGGTCAGATCGGTGCCCGGCTTCTTCTTTCCTCCGGCTCCCAAGGAGGACAAGAAGCGAGGGGCGAGAGTCGCAAGGCAAGACCGCTCGGGCTCGGAGTCGGCCGAGGCCGGCGACGGGGCCGAGGCAGCGGAGTACGAGGGAGGACGGGAAGCGGAGGAAGAGGAAGAGAGAGACGAGGGGCCCGGGCGCGGGAGACCGCAGATAGTGGTGATGCCCCAGAGAGCCAAACCGGTGAGGGCCGAGGAGGACCCGGATCAAGTCAGGCTGCAGCTGGGACCGGAGCCGGCTGAGGCCGACGGCTCGGAAGGCGGAGCGGCGTATGTGCCGCCGCCTATCGGGCTCTTCGAGGATCCCACCTCGCAGGTCGCGATCGGCGACGAGCAGTTGATGGAGCTTGCCCATTCGCTCGAGGACAAGCTGGAGAAGTTCGGCATCACCGCCCGTGTTGCGGAGATACATCCTGGACCTGTGATCACCAGCTTCGAGGTGGAGCCCGGCAGTTCGACCAAGGTCCATCAGGTTGTCAACCTGGCCGACGATCTGGCGCTGGCGCTCAAGGCCCGCAGCATAAGAATCGTCGCTCCGATCCCGGGCAAGGGCACCATCGGGATCGAGATTCCCAACAAGAACCCCAGCGTGGTCAGGATGAAGGAAATCCTCGCCGCCAAGCGGTTCACATCGTCCAAGTCACGGCTGGAGCTTGCCCTGGGCAAAGACGTGGCCGGCAACCCTTACACGGTTGACCTTGAGTCCATGCCTCATCTCCTGATCGCCGGCGCCACGGGATCGGGCAAGAGCGTTTGCATCAATTCCATAATCACCAGCCTGGTGTTCAGGAACTCACCCCAGCAGGTCCAGCTGCTGCTGATAGACCCCAAGCGGCTGGAGCTCAATCTCTACGAAGGCATCCCGCACCTTGTGTCCGAGGTTGTGACCGAGCCCAAGAAGGCGGTCAGGGCCCTGGGCTGGGTTATCGAGGAGATGGACTTGCGGTACCAGCTCCTGGCCAGCCGGGGCGTGCGCAATATCCAGTCCTACGACGAGGGGCTGCCATTCATCGTGGTGGTGATCGACGAGCTGGCCGATCTGATGCTGATGGTGCCGCAGGAGATGGAGATGGCGGTGAGCAAGCTGGCCCAGATGGCCAGGGCTGTGGGCATCCACCTGGTCGTCGCCACCCAGCGGCCGTCGGTGGACGTCATAACCGGTGTGATCAAGGCCAACTTCCCGTGCCGCATGGCATTCAAGGTGGCCTCCAAGACCGACTCGCGCACCATCATCGACGCCAACGGAGCGGAGAGGCTCCTGGGCAAGGGCGACATGTTGATGATGCCGCCCGCCACCGCGGAGCCGCTGAGGCTGCACGGCGCCTACGTTTCGTCGGAGGAGACCCAGCGGCTGGTTGAGTTCCTGCGCAAGCAGTCCCATCTTGCCCAGCCCGCCTTCTCGCTGGAGTCCTCGGAGCGCGCCGAGGTGGTGACCGACCTGCACGACGAGCTCTTCGAGAAGGCCGCCCGCATAGTGGTCACTCACAAGCAGGGCTCGGTCTCGATCCTGCAGCGGCGGCTCAAGATCGGCTACTCGCGTGCTGCGCGCCTGATAGACATCCTCGAGGCCCACGGCATCGTGGGCCCCTTCGAGGGCAGCAAGGCTAGGCAGGTCCTCGTGGACGAGACCTATCTGGAGAGCCTGTCGGGCAAGCACTGATGCGCGGGTCCCGGCTCGTCAGAGTCTACTTGGCTCCGGTCGGCTGTCCCAAGGCCAACGTGGATCTTGAGAAGTCGGCCTGGGCCATCACCCGCGCGGGCTTCGACCTCGCCCCGTCGGCCGATCAGGCTGACTTCGTGGTGGTCTTCACCTGCGGCTTCATAGACGACGCAAAGCGGGAGTCCATAGACCAGATCCTCGGCTACGCGGCGCTGAAGGGCCGAAGCGCCGTGAAGGGCATCGTGGTCGCCGGCTGCCTCGTGGAGAAGCACGGCGCCGATCTGGCCCGCGAGATCCCCGAAGCCGACCTGCTCCTTGGGAACACCAGCCTCGATCGGCTGGCCGCGGGCCTCCGCGATCTGGCCGCTGGCAAGAAGATGCAGCCGTGGGCACCGGGGGCGTTCGAGCGCCGATCCCACGCCGGGCCGGGGCGCGCGCGGCCGGCCGACCGGCAATGGACGCGGACGGTGCTGGTCTCCGACGGCTGCAGCAATGGCTGCACCTACTGCGCAATACCCCAGATGCGGGGGCCCCTTCGCAGTCGAACCATCCAGGAGGTACTGGACGAGACCCGTCTCTTGGTCAGCCAGGGCGCAAAGGAGATCGTGCTGGCCGGCCAGGATACAGCCTCGTACGGCCTGGACACCGGCGGGCCGCGGCTGGCGGAACTGCTGGCCGCTGTGGCCGCCGACGGCGGAGCCCGCTGGATAAGGCTGGCCTACGCGAGCCCGGACAACCTGCCGGACGAGGTTGCCTCGGTGATCGCGGACTACCCGGCGGTCTGTCACTATGTCGACTTGCCGGTCCAGCACGCCGCGCCGCGGGTGCTGGCCGCAATGGGGCGTCGCAAGGACGCAGGGGCGCTCCGGCAGGTGATCGCTAGCCTCAGAGGGGGAGTCCCGGACATCGCGCTCAGGACCAGCGTCATAGTGGGTTTCCCGGGTGAGACCGAGGCGGACTTCGGGGCGCTGGTGGAGTTCCTCGCGGAGCAGAGGTTCGACATGGCGGGAGTCTTCAGATTCTCGCCCCAGGAGGGCACGCCGGCCGCGGGCCTTCCGAGCCGGGTGCCGGCCTACGTGGCCGAGGAGCGCCTGATAGAGGTGACCACCCTCCAGGTGGAGATCGCCCGCGACAAGGCAGCGGAAGTGCTGGGTCGCGAGGTGGAGATGCTCGTGGAGGAAGTCAGGGGCGGGGTTGCGATCGGGCGATCGCAGTACGACATGGCTGAGGTGGACCGCAGCATAACCGTGCGCGGTCGTGGGGTGGCGCCCGGTGAGTTTGCGCGGGTCAGGCTCGAGGGGTGTGGCGGCCCGTACGAGTTTCTGGGCGTGCCCGTGTGAGCGGACCGGGGCGCGGGGGCGGCGCGGATTGTTCTTGACACCTCAGGGGACCCTGATTAGGGTGTAGGCGGCAGCACGGCAAGGGGAGGTGAAGGCGCTTGGCGAGGCTTCTCCTCGTTGAAGACGAACCGACCCACCGCAATTTCTACAGACACTTCCTTGCGCAGGACGGTTACGAGATCAGAGAAGCCTGCTCGGGACGGGAGGCGATCAGCCTGGCCAAGTCCTTCTGCCCCTCGGTGGTGGTGCTGGATCTGGTGCTTCCCGATATGGACGTCTCGGAAACCATCTCGCGCCTCCTGGCGGAGTGCGGATGTCCCAAGATCGTCATAAACACGGGACACGAGTCCTACAGGCTTGACTTTCGCTGCTGGGGGGCAGACGCCTTCGTGGTGAAGTCATCCGACCCCAGTGAACTCAGGAGGACTGTCAAGCAGGTACTGTCCCTGAAGGACACCGAGCGCGAGTCGCGCAACTGAAGTCGCAGGCACTTGCTGAGGGGTGACATCCTCAGGAAGGGCCTGACTTTTTTGGAGGCACGTAATGGCGTGCATGCTTCTGGTTGATGGCCCGGCAGTGGCCTACAGGGCGCACTTCGCGCTCGCCCGCTGGAATCTGACGGCCTCAACCGGAGAATCCACCGCCGCGGCTTATGGCTTCGCTTCTACGCTCTTGAGGTTGCTCAAGGAATACGGCGCGAGCCATGGGTGCGTGGCCTTCGACACCGAGAAACCCACCTATCGCCACGAGCTCTTCGAGGAATACAAGGCGGGCCGGCCGGCGATGCCTGACGACCTGGCCAAACAGATGGTCTGGATCAAGGAGATCGGCGAGGGCCTCGGCTTGAGGGTGCTCGAGCTTGACGGCTACGAGGCTGACGACATCATCGGAACCCTCGCGGTCATGGCCTCCCGGGCCGGGATGGAAACCGTGATCGCGACCGGGGACAAGGACATGCTGCAGCTGGTGGACGAGCGCACCAGGGTGGTGATGCTCAGCGGGGCCGGGCGTGACACCAAGGTCTTCGACCCCGCTGCGGTCCAGGCCAAGTACGGCGTGCCGCCGGCGCTGATGACCGACCTGTTCGGTTTGATGGGTGACGCGGTGGACAACGTCGCCGGAGTGCCGGGCATCGGAGAGAAGACCGCCACCAGTCTGGTCAGCCGGTTTGGTTCGCTGGAGTCCATCTATTCGAGCATCGACCTGGTGTCGCCCCCCAAGGCCCAGAAGGCTCTGAAGGAAAACCGCGACAAGGCGTTCTGGTCGAGGGACCTCGTCAGTGTTCACACCGGCGTCCCCCTTGGTTTGGCCCTTGAGGACACAGCGCGCAGACCGGTCGGGGAGGAGCAGCTCAGGTGTCTCTTTACCAAGCTGAGTTTCAGGAGCCTGTTGGGGCAGGTGATTCCGCAGAGGGCCTGCCCGAGCGGGGAGTCGCCCCGGCCGGCGGTCTGGACGGAGCCTGCTGAGCGCGGCCCCGTGGTGTGCGACGGACCCGTGGGCCTCGCCGTCAATATCGACGAGGCGGCGCCCGCCCTGGCGCAACCGCTGGGTGTTGCGGTGTCCTGTGGGGCGGCCGGAGACTATTACTTCCCGGTGAGGCACGGCGAGCCGGGCAACGTCCCGCCGGAGGCCTTGAGGCATGCCATAGGCGGCCTTCTTGGCTCAGCGGAGGTGCCCAAGACGGTGTACGATGCCAAGCGGGCGGCGCTTGCCCTCAGGGCGCTCGGCATAGAGCTGAGAGGGGTGGCCTTCGACGCAATGCTGGCGCGGTACCTGCTCAGTCCGGGGCAGGGGGCAACGGACCTGGCCTCGATAGCTCTTGATTACCTCGGCGCAATAGAGCCCCAGGGCGCTCGGGCCAAGCCGGGAGCGGCCCTGGTGACGGTGCGAGAGGCCTCGGAGACATGCGCCCGTAGGGCTCGGGCGACGCTCGGCCTGCGCGATCCCATGGAGGCCGACCTCAGGGACAAGAATCTGGCGACGCTGCTTTCCGATCTGGAACTCCCGCTCGCGGATGTTCTTGCCGACATGGAGCGCCGCGGGGTTCGGGTGGACGCCGCGCACCTCGAGACCCTGTCCTCGGACCTGGACTGCCGCCTGTCGCTAGCCGAAAAGCAGGCCTACGCTCTGGCCGGGCGGTCCTTCAACCTCAATTCGCCCCGTGAGATATCGCGGGTGCTGTTCGAGGAACTGGGCCTCAAGCCCAAGCGCAAGACCAAGACCGGGTATTCCACCGATATCGGCGTCCTGGTGGAACTCAGTGCCGAGCACGAGCTGCCGCGAAAGATCCTCGAGCACCGGCAGATCTCCAAACTCAAGTCAACCTACGTGGACCAGCTGCTGAGACTGCGCGACCCGGGCACCGACAGAATCCACGCGCGGTTCAACCAGGCCGTGACCGCGACCGGCAGGCTGAGCTCCAGCGACCCCAATCTGCAGAACATACCCATAAAGGACGACCTCGGGGCGGAGATCAGGAAGGCCTTCGTGCCGACCGCGGCCGGCTGGGTGATGATCTCGGGGGACTACTCCCAGGTGGAGCTGCGGGTTGTGGCCCACCTGTCCGGCGACCGCGGCCTCATCGAAGCCTTCGACCGCGGAGAGGACATCCACGCCAACACCGCGGCAGCGGTGTTCAAGGTCGGCCTGGAGGGGGTTACGCCTGCGATGCGGGCGGTGGCCAAGATGGTGAACTTCGGAATAATCTACGGCATGGGCGCCCAGTCGCTGGCCAGGGCCACCGGGCTCGCCCTGGGCGAGGCGACCGGTTTCCTGGACGCGCATCGCCGGGCCTATCCGGGGCTCTACGGGTACCTCGACCAATGCCTGGAGACCGCGCGCACCACCGGGTACGTGGAGACCATACTGGGCAGGAGGCGCTACCTGGCCAACCTCAAGGCGTCGGAGCCGGCGCTGCGCGCGGCAGCCGAGCGCGCGGCGATCAATAGCCCGGTCCAGGGGTCGGCGGCCGACATCATGAAGATCGCGATGCTGAAGGTCCACGCCGACATCAAGAGCGCGGGTATGCAGGGAGGCCTGGTGGTTCAGGTGCACGACGAGCTGTTGGTGGAGTGCCCGCCGGGCGAGAAGGCGGACATGGAGGCCGTTCTTTACAAGCGGATGGCCAACGCTTATAGTCTCGCAGTTCCTCTGAAGGTGGAGCTCAAGAGCGGAAGGAACTGGTATGAAGCCCACTAGCAGACCCTTGGTAGTGGGAATCGCCGGCATCATGGGCGCGGGCAAGTCCACGGTCGCGGCGGTCTTTGAGGAGATGGGTGCGCGGCTGGTGGACGCCGACGCTCTGGGCAGGGAGATGCTCAAGGATCCGGCGATCCGGGACCCCCTGGTTGAGGCCTTCGGGGCAGGGATCACCGAGCCCACCGGCGAGATCAATCCAGCCAAGCTGGCCGGGGCGGCGTTCCGGAGCGAGGCCGGCGCGCGGACTCTGGACGGGATAACAAGAGACGCCCTGGTAGCCGCGATCAGAGCCCGGGTCGAGAAGATGGGCGCGTCGTCGGATGTCGTGGTGATCGACGCCGCGCTGCTGCCGGAGTGGGGTGCGAAGACCTGGTTGGACATTCTGATAGTGGTGGACTCGGACGAGAGCCAGGCCCTGGCGAGGCTCGCCGGCAGGTCGAGATTTGACGAGGCCGACGTGCGCCGGCGGATGGCGCATCAGCTCGGGCGGGCGGAGAAGGCGGGCCGGGCGGACATTATCATACCCAATTGCGGTACCCTGGAAGAACTCAAGAGCAAGGCCAGCGCGGTCTTCCGGAAGCTCTTGAGCGAAGATCACGGCCCTTTGGTATAGGCGAAAGGAGTGAGCGGGATGTCGAGCGAGGTCAGGGATGCGCTTAAGGAGTTGCGCGAGAGGGTCCTAAGACTCGGGGAGCATCTTTGACGTGCCGGGCAAGCGCGGTCGGCTGGCGGAGCTGGAGAAGGAGATGTCCAAGTCGGATCTGTGGCAGGACACGGCCAGGGCCAAGACCATAATGCGGGAGTCCTCGTCCCTGCGGAGCCTGGTGGAGAGGTGGGAGGGGTTCTCCAAGGAGGCGGACGATCTCGAGGGACTGGTGGGGATGTGTGAGGATGAAGGCGATCCCGAGATGGAGAAGGAGATCCGTTCGGCGGTTCGAGCCATGGGCCGGGCGGTCGAGGGCATGGAGATCGAGGCCCTGATGGCCGGGGAGGACGACGAGAAGGACGCCATAGTGACCATCCACCCCGGCGCCGGAGGCACCGAATCCCAGGACTGGGCGCAGATGCTCATGCGGCTGTACGTCCGGTGGGCGGAGCGTCGGGGATTCGACGTGGACGTGATGGACGTGCTTCCGGGCGAAGAGGCGGGCATAAAGAGCGCCACAATGGAAGTGAAGGGGAGGCACGCCTACGGGTACCTCAAGGCCGAGAGCGGCGTTCATCGCCTTGTGCGAATATCCCCGTTCGATGCCAACCACCGGCGACACACGTCCTTCGCATCGGTGTTCGTCTATTCCGAGGCGGACGAGGACCTGGAGATCGAGATCAAGGATGCCGACCTCCGGGTCGACACCTTCCGGGCCAGCGGGGCCGGGGGGCAGCACGTCAACAAGACCGACTCCGCGGTGCGGATCACCCATTTGCCTACCAAGATAGTGGTGCAGTGCCAGAGCGAGCGTTCGCAGCACCGAAATCGCGACAACGCCATGAAGATCTTGAAGGCCAGACTCCACGCCTACCACCTGGAACAGGAGCGCAAAAAGGTCGCGGAACTGGAGAGCTCCAAGATGGACATAGCTTGGGGCAGTCAGATCCGCTCGTACGTGCTGCAGCCTTACACGCTGGTCAAGGACCACCGCACCGGGCACGAGACCGGAAACGTTGATCACGTTCTGGACGGGGACATCGACGATTTCATAGAGGCCTACCTGAGGTCCACAACCTCGGAGAAGAGGTGAGAACGATGAGAGCAATTGTGGAGCAGCGGATCGCCAAACTCAAGGCCCTCGCCCGATCGGGGGTCAACCCTTACCCTTACGGGTACAAGGTGTCTCATCTTTCTCGCCGGCTGAAGGAAGGATTCGAAGAGCTGTCGTCCCGGGCGGCCGAGGTCGCGGTCGCGGGGAGGCTGATGTCCAAGAGGCCCCACGGCAAGGCTGCCTTCGGCCACCTTCGGGACCGCAGCGGGGATGTGCAGGTCTACTTCAAGCTGGACGACCTGGGAGAGGGGGCCTTCAATCTGCTGCTCGAGCAGGTGGACGTCGGGGACATACTGGGCGTCGAAGGCACGGTCTTCAAGACCCGAACCGGAGAGATTACGGTTCACGCCCGCGCGTTCACTCTGCTTGCCAAGGCCGTGAGGCCGCTGCCGGAGAAGTGGCACGGTCTCAAGGACAAGGAGACCAGGTATCGCCGTCGCTACGTCGATCTCTTTGTGAATCTGGATGTGCGCGAGGTCTTCGTCAAGCGGGCCGCGGCGATAGCCTCGATGCGGAACTACCTTGACTCCAGGGACTTCATCGAGGTTGAGACTCCGGTGCTACAACCGATCTACGGCGGAGCCGCCGCGAGCCCCTTCGTTA
This sequence comes from bacterium, assembly GCA_049288275.1. Classification (GTDB taxonomy): domain Bacteria; phylum Arandabacterota; class Arandabacteria; order Arandabacterales; family Arandabacteraceae; genus JBAQHK01. The sequence continues at coordinate 13,585 of JBAQHK010000129.1, forward strand.
CCCAGCATAACGCCCTGGACATGAAGCTGTACCTGCGCATAGCGGACGAGCTCTACCTCAAGCGCCTTCTGGTCGGAGGGCTGGAGAGGGTCTACGAAATCGCGAAGGACTTCAGAAACGAGGGCATCGACCGCACGCACAGCCCGGAGTTCACGCAGCTCGAGCTCTACCAGGCCTACGCGGACTACAACGACATGATGGCGCTCTTCGAGGAGATGATGGAGAAGGCCGCCATGGACGTTGTCGGCACCACCGACATCACCTACCAGGGCAGGAAGATCAGTCTCGCCCGCCCCTGGAAGCGAGTGCTGGTGGAAGACGCGATTCGCTCCCACGCCGGCGTGGACTTGGGCAAGGCGACCGACGATGACCTCAGGAAGGTCTGCTCGGGCATCGCCGAGGGAGACTGGGCCGCGGTCGATCGGGGGGGGCTGGTGGACGAGATCATAGATCATTTCGTTCAGCCCAGCCTGTTGGAGCCCACGCTGCTGTGCGACTACCCGGTGGAGACCTCTCCGCTGGCGAAGGTGTCCAGGCGCGACCCGAGATTCGCCGAACGGTTCGAACCCTTCGTGCTGGGCATGGAGTTGGGCAACGCCTTCTCCGAGATGAACGACCCTCTGGAACAGCGGGAGCGGCTGTTGAAGCAGCGTGAGGCAAGCGAGGAGGGCATCGACCTGGACTTCATACGAGCGCTGGAGTACGGCATGCCACCGGCGGGCGGACTCGGAGTCGGCGTGGACAGAGTGGTGATGCTGCTGACGGACAGCCATTCGCTGAGGGACGTGGTGCTGTTCCCGCAGATGAGGCACGAGGCGGAGATCGAGGAAGACATCGATGGCTTATAGTCTGTTCATCGCCAGGAAGTACGTGGGAGCCGGCAGGCGCAGCGGCTTCATCACCGCGATCACGGTGATCTCGGTGGGAGGGGTGGCTGTGGGTGTACTGGCTCTGATAGTGGTGCTCGCCGTGATGAACGGGTTCGAGAACGAGGTGATCAAACGCATCGTGGGCACCAATGCCCACGTGATGATAAGGAAGGACGACGGAATAGAGGACTACCGGCGAGTGATGGAACGGGTGGCGGCGATGCCGCACGTGGAGGGCGTGGCTCCGTTCGTCTTTTCAAAGGCGATGGTGATGTCGTCTGATGGAACCGACGCGGTGTTTGTCAAAGGGATAGACCTTGACGCCGAGGGCGCGGTGACCGACATAGGCTCGTATCTCAGGCCGCAGGGATTCAGGTTCTCGCGGGGCGCGGGCGGCGCTGCGGAGATCATTGTTGGCAAGGAGCTGGCCTACTCCCTCAGGGTTGCGCCCGGCGACACGCTGCTGCTGGCCAGGGGAGAGGTGTCGCCGTCGTCGGCCTTCGGCATAATCCCGTCGTTCAAACGGGTGGTGGTGGGGGCGCTCTTCGACTCGGGAATGTACGAGTACGATGCGTCGCTCGCGTTTCTGGATCTTCCTGAGGGGCAGAGCTTCAACGGCCTCGGTGACAGGATCGGCGGAGTCAGCGTCAGGCTGGACGACATGTACAGCGCGCCCCTGGTGAGCGAGGGGATCTCCACTTTGCTGGGCAATGGCTACAGCGTCAGCGACTGGATACACATGAACAGGAACCTCTTTGTTTGGATGAAGACCGAGAAGCGCGTGATGTTCATTATCCTGACGCTGATAATCGTGGTCGCCGCCTTCAACATTGCCGGAACCCTGATAATGATAGTGATGGAGCGAACCAAGGACATCGGGATTCTGAGGTCGATGGGCGCGACCCGCGGGGCGGTGATGCGCATCTTCATTCTTCACGGCCTGATCACCGGAGCGATAGGCACGGCGATCGGCGCGGTGGGAGGAGTGGTGCTGTCCCTGGTTGTCGACAGGTACAAGCTGATTCAGTTGCCCGGTGACATCTACTTCATAGACACGGTGCCGGTGAGGCTGGAGGCCGGGGACATCGTCGCCGTGGCCTCGGTGGCGCTGCTGGTTTGCTTCGTCTCCACCCTGTACCCGGCGTGGCAGGCTTCGAGGCTGGTGCCGGTGGAAGCGATACGATATGAATGACACCGACCGCGAGATCGCGCTGACGGCGTCCGGACTGGTGAAGACCTACCGGTCAGGATGTGAGATCATAGAGGTCTTGAGGGGCACCTGCGTCGATCTCGGCAGGGGAGAGATAGTGGCCATAGTCGGCCCGTCGGGAAGCGGCAAGAGCACTCTGCTGCATGTGTTGGGGGCGCTCGACCGACCCGACCGGGGATCGGTGACCGTGGACGGGGTAAGCGTGTTCTCCACCAGTGACGCCGAGGCGGCCCGTCTGAGGAACCTGAAGTTCGGATTCGTGTTTCAATTCCATCATCTGCTGTCGGAGCTTACGGCGCTGGAGAATGTGATGATGCCCTGCATGATTGCCGGGCTGGACGTGAAGGAGAGCGCCTCCCGGGCAAGGGAAATGCTGATCGACGAGACAGGTCTGGTTGGCAGACTGGACCACAGGCCGCGGGAGCTGTCGGGTGGAGAGCAACAGAGAGTGGCTGTGGCGCGGGCCCTGGTGATGAACCCATCGGTGGTGCTTGCCGACGAGCCGTCGGGCAACCTGGATCCGGATAGCAGCCGGGCCCTTCACAAGCTTATCCTGGACCTCAGGGAACGCCACCGCCAGAGCTTCGTGATCGTGACGCACAACATGGAACTGGCGGGCCGCGCGGATCGCGTGCTAAAACTATTTGACGGCGTTCTGGAAGAGATTAAGATATAGTTGCGACAATAAGGAGGCCTTGGCGTGCTTTGCGACAATTGTGGCAAGGAGATGGCGAAGGTCCACTACAAGGAAATCCGCGACGAGAAGACCGTGGAGTTCAACCTCTGCGAGAAGTGCGCGCTGGAGAAAGGGATTCAGGTCTCGCCGAAGCAGCATGCCTTCTCGATCTCCAGCATACTGGCGGGAATGGTGGACGAGGCCGGATCGTCGACCGCCAAGTGCCAAAGCTGCGGGCTCTCGTACGCGGAGTTCAGGGAGAGCGGGCGGTTGGGGTGCGGGGACTGCTACGGCGCGTTCAAGGAGCAGCTGAAGCCGCTCTTGAGGCGAATTCACGGAGCCAGCGTCCACATGGGCAAGAGCCCGCGCGCGAGCGAGGGAATGCTGGAGAAGATACGGGAGATCGAGGACCTCAAGCTTGAACTCAAGGGCGCCATAGACAGAGAGGATTTTGAGAAGGCGGCCGAGATCAGGGACCGTATCAAGACCCTGGAGAGCAAGGAGCCTTGAGGCCATGACAGTAGCCGAGATGGCCAAGAGTCCCAGCCCGTGGATGGATGCCAGCGGCCGGCACAGCGAGGGCGTGGTTACCAGCCGGGTGAGGCTTGCGCGCAACCTCGCCGGTTTTCCGTTTACCCACCGGGCGAAGCCGGAGTATCTGGAGCGCACGCTTGAGATTTGCCGTATGGCTCTCAAGAACTCCCCGTCTATGGCGTCGGCGACCTTCATGGTGATGAGCGACCTGGACGATCTCGAAAGGCAGTTTCTGGTGGAGCGCCACCTGGTGAGCCAGGAACACGCCGAGAAGTCGCCTGCAAGAGCGGTGGCGGTCGGCGAGAAGGAAATGATAGGGGTCATGGTCAACGAGGAGGACCATCTGAGGCTCCAGGCGATTCAGTCCGGCTGCCAGGTGATGGAGGCCTGGAGGCTGCTGGAGAGGCTGGACGCGGAGCTGGACAGCCAGATCGAGTATGCCTTCTCGTGCGACTGGGGCTACCTCGCGGCCTGCCCGACCAACACCGGGACCGGCCTGAGGGCATCGGTGCTGGTTCACCTGCCGGCGTTGGTTCTCACGGGGCAGCTGAGCAAGGTGCTGCACGGTATCAGCCAGATGGGGCTCGCTGTCAGGGGATTCTACGGTGAGGGCAGCGACGTGATGGGGAACCTTTTTCAGGTCTCCAACCGGACATCCCTGGGGATATCGGAGATCGACATAATACAGAGTCTTGAGAAGGTCGTCGGGCAGGTGCTGGATTACGAGTCCCAGGCGCGACAGATTTTGTTAAGGGACGCCCGCTCTCAGATCGAAGATAAGGTGTGGAGGGCCTACGGCATCCTGAGGCATTGCCGCAAGGTGACGTCGCACGAGGTGATGTCCCTCGGCTCCGCCGTGAGGCTCGGGCGTGCTCTGGGATTGGTTGACAGCATCTCGGTCGGGGGTCTGAATAACCTGCTTCTGGCGAGCCAGCCGGCCCATCTTCAGAAGCGCTTTGGCAGGCAGATGGACCCTGCCGAGCGCGACACAGTGAGGGCCGAGATGGTG
>JBAQHK010000130.1:0-11723 GCA_049288275.1 bacterium
CCTTAGGTACTCCGAGCTCGAGCACCTGGATTCGAGGCTGGCCCGGCATGCCGGGCCGGCCTGCATTTCATCCTCTCCCGAGTTCAACTCGGTCTCTCGGCCCCGCAGTGGCTGTGAGCCCTCACAAGCGATGCGGCAAGCCTGAGCCTATGCCTTGTAACCTCCATTATAGGGACATGATGTCTGTAATATGCCAAATGAATCCCTAATACGGCTAGGTTTATTCTTGACATACGGAATATCATGGTATAAGATCGCTCTGAAGTTGGAACAAAGCGGATCTACAGACTACGTCTAAGGCCCATCCAGCCACCCTGAAGGGGGTGATGCGCCATGGTCCCGCAGACCGGGAGCCGTGCGGTCAGCCTGGGGGTTGTGTCTTGAGAATCACCCTCTCCGCACGGCTGCCAACATAGCGACACGGAGCAACCAACACGCAGTCCTATTCAGTGGGAGGGGTCATGAGGATCTTGATCGTATTGTCAGCCTTGATGTCAGTTGCGTTGGGCGCATACGCGACCGACTGGCAGATGCGGGCACCTATTCCTCTCGCCGTGACACCGCCTGCCGGCGTCTACTACTGCCAGCCGCCCAACCCCTACCTGTGGAGTGTCTACTCCGGATCCGCTCCCCAGGTGTTTGATGATATCCCTGATAGCCTGAGCGGTTTCTACGCGGCTGGAATCGTATTCTACGTTGGCGTGTGGGGTGGATCGCCATCCGGGAATCCTTACTTCTGCGTAGACTTCGCGCACATGGGTGCGCAGGATTGCCCGCCTGACTTCTGTCTCGGAGGAGCCACACCGGGTGTGAGCTTGGGCATGTTCTACTGGTCGAGCGTGCCGAAGGAGCTGATCTACGATGACCCTGGGGTATTCGCGGTATATCGCTTGAGGGTGGACTTCTCAGGCTCGGTTCCCGTCACCAGTGACATGTGGGTGGGTATCCGGATATTCGGCATGGGGTCGGCCTATTACGGCGTAGTGATGACCGGGGATAATGTCGTGTACGGGTGCGAGGCTTACTGGGTGAACATCGGGACCCCGTCCTGGTCGACGATCTATCAGAACTTCGGGACTCACGGTGACTTCGCCTATTGCCTGGTCGGTACTCCCGACAACGCTACCGTTGATGTCGTCGATTGCTGCATCCCCGCAGGCGAGTCGGCGGTCTCATATCGCTTCTCCATCACTGCCGGGGCGTGTCCGATCGACAGCGTGGAGTTTCAGCTCTATCTCTACCATGAGGTCCCCATTCCGCCCCCACCGGACGTGCTTGCCTGCTCGGTGCCCTTGGCCAACTGGGCTTGCAGCGTAGTACCCTACGATCCCGCCGAGTTCTTCCGCCGCATCCGGTACGTGACGGAGACGCCGATTCTACCGCACACCACCTGTGGCCCCTTCGGGTTCTCCATTCCCGCAGCGTGGGCATCCACTTCGCTGTGTATCGCCGCCAAGCTCTCATGCCACGGCGTGCTTGTGGGGCAGCCAGCCATCTCCTTCCCAGGGTGCTGGGCGAGCGACGTGGAACCGACCACCTGGGGTGCGGTCAAGGCGATGTACAGGTAGCCACCGGCTGGTAGTGAAAGGGGCGCCGATACGGCGCCCCTCTTGTTGCTCAAGCGCTGAGCCCATGACCCGAAGGAGAAAGGGAGTCCTTGCGGGACTCCCTCGCGTGATGCCTCCCGAATTCCACAGGTCGCTGTAGGTCGCGGAGCTACTCGACGATCTCAAGCACGTCCACCGTGAGTGGCAGCGCCTCGACGGTCTCGCAGCCCAGCCCCTCCAAGATGTAGTCGGCCGAGGCTCCACCGTCGAGCTCATGCGCCAGCTCGGCTGTGGTGAACTCGTGCTTGCCCTTCGGATTGAGACCTGTGGTGACAGTTACCGTCAGGGTCGCGCTCCCGCCGGCAACAATGTCGCCAACTTCCCAGGTCACCATCGTCGCACCCATCTTGCCCTTGCCCATCTTCGCGGCGGCAGCCATGCCCTGAGACGGCGCCCCGACCACGATCTCATCGAGGTCGGCTCCCATGCCGTCCTTGACTACCACGCCGGTGATGTCCTGATCGGACGCCACCGTGATCGTGATGTCCCACGCTGCTTCCTCTCCGACAAACACCGTAGCCGGTCCCGCAAGGCTGGTGGTGACGGTCACCTCAGCCGCGGCAACGCCGGCCGCTCCCAACCCGACAACCAGTACTCCCAGAATCGCCAACTGTTTCATCCAGAAACCACCTCCCTTCCTGATTCGACTTGGTCAATCCAAGCGGGGTTAGGATTGAGCAAGGGCCGTGCCCGCAGGCGCGTGCAGGAAAGGAATCTCGCTTGGGGTTGGTACTGCCTGAGATAGCTCGCCGATCGTGCAGAGCCGCAAAACGTGACGGGCAGAATGCGCGCCGCAGAATGAGCCAGCCGGAGGTCTTACTCGGGCGGCACCGCAACCAGATGGGGTCGGCCGGGGTCGTAGCCGACGCGTACCGCAATCGTTACGACCGTCCCGTTGCGCATCCGGGGGGCTTACTTCCTCCCGGGCCTGCGCGGCCGCGCCGCCTGCGCTCCCGGGGCCCAGCGGCAGACCTGCGCCCGCCCGGTCTTCGCTGCAGGCGCGCGCGACACGCCCATGCCGTTCTTGACGTGCCCCACCAGGTCAGCCTTGATGCTGAGCTCGGGCGGCTCGATGACAACTTTGGTTCCGGCTGCCACGCTCTTGGTGATCCACACGTTGCCCCCGATGGTCGAGCCCGCGCCGATCACGGTGTTCCCGCCCAAGACGGTGGCGCCGGCGTAGATCGTCACCCCGTCTTCGATGGTGGGATGGCGCTTCACTCCACGCAGGAGATTCCCCTTCTCGTCCTTGGGGAAGCTCAGGGCTCCCAGGGTCACGCCCTGGTAGATCTTGACGTTGTCCCCGATCACCGTGGTTTCACCTATCACCACCCCGGTGCCATGGTCTATGAAGAAGTGCTTGCCTATCTTTGCCCCCGGGTGGATGTCGATTCCGGTCAGGGCGTGGGCGTATTCGCTCATTATCCTCGGCAGTAGCGGAATACCCTGCAGGTAGAGCTCGTGGGCCACCCTGTGCACCATGATCGCCTTCATGCCGGGGTAGCTGAAGATAACCTCGTCGAAACTCTTGGCCGCCGGGTCGCCGTCAAAGGCGGCCTGCACGTCGCCCTCGAGCGTCTTCCGTATCGCGGGGATCCGATCGACGGCTTTCAAGGCCTCGGCCTCGCCCCGGCTCTTGCAGTTGTCGCACAGCCGGTGCGCGCCCTCGCACTCGTGACGCATGCTCTTGGCAATCTGGCTTGCCAGCTCATCGTAGAGCCTGGACATCAGCACGTGCAGATGAGACTCCAGCTCCCAGGTCGGCACGTTCTGCCTGCCGAAGTAGCCGATGAAGAGGACCTCTTGGTAGAGTCCCACAATCTCCTTCACCGATTCGTCCGAAGGGACGGCGTACTTGCTCGCGCACCTGAAGTACTCGCTGCGCCTGCACAGGTCCGCGAGTTTCCTGGAAATGCCGCCAATCCGCTGTTTGCCCTCCATGTCGCGCACCTCCGCCGATCGGTCCTACTTCCTGCGCCTGCGGGCCGGCCCCGTGGTCTCCGGGGGCGTGATTCCCAGGTCAGGTCCTATGTAACTTACCACCTGCTCCATCATGGCAAGCGAGGCCCTCTCACGGGACTCCAGACTCCTCACAAGCGTTCTGGCCTTCAGGCGCTTCTCGGGAGAATCGGCCACGATCGCCGGGCCCCAGCGGGTCTTGAGGGCCTTCAGGCCCCGAGCCCTGAGATCCTCGATCAGCCTGTCGCGGCCCGCGAAGGACAGCACGATCGCCCCGCTGTCGCCGACATACCGGACTATCCCGTCCACGGTCTTGATTTCGTAGGGAACGGTGTCCCAGAAGACCTTTCGCAGCGCGGCGGCCTCGCCGGCGGTCCTGTCCATGTTGGTGGCTATGGCCTCGACGTCGATTGACTTGCCGCCGGAGACCCGTGAGGCCAGATAGTCCAGGGCATCGGCCGCGTAGGTTCGGTCCTGCTCCAGCTGGCTCAGCTGCGCGTCCAGCCGCCACAGCAGGCCGAAGTTGGCTTCCTCACTCCCCTCCCGCTCCACCACAATCGGGGCCTTTGCCACGTCCCAGGCCAGCAGCCTGTATGCCGGAATCCCGAAGGCGGCCTTGTGCGGTCCGGGAGACGCCATGTAGGCCTGCTCCCCGGCGTGGACCCCGTAGGTCAGCTCGCCGCCACGCAAGAGATCGATCCCGGTCACGACAGTCGCCTTGTCCAGCCCCGCATCCTCCTGCCTGTTCTCCAGGTAATCTCCGCCCACAAAGACCGGATTGGCGGCCCAGCCCATCGGGCTGGCGGTGGGACCGTTCCACTGGTCGGGTATCGGCACACGCGCGTAGACCGAGTCTCTCAGAGCGCCCTGGAGGTAGAAGACACCGGCATCAAAATCGTAACCCACTATGAGGAAGAACCCGTGGTAGGCGTCGGGCTTCAGAAAGGGCGCGATCACCGGATGGCCCTTGTCGATCTCCCGCTTGACCAGGTCCTTGACCGCGGCAATGGGCAGGTCCATCTCCCAATGAGCGTCGGCGAGATCGGCCGCGCGGCTCGCGGCCTTCAAGACATCAATGGGGAAGAGATCCCGCAGAGGCTCGTAGGCCTCGGTGGTATCGTAGACGAACTTGAAGCAAGCGCCCGACAGCGCCTCGATGCGCGCGTAGGACGACGGGCGGCCGTAGGCCGACAGGAGCGAGCTCGCGGCGTGCAGGGCCATCGACCCGGAGTCCAGATCCAGAGGGAAAGGCGTCACCCCGGCCACCTGGTTGGATCGCGCAGCTGGGGCAACCCGGTCCGCCCCGGCGGCCGGCCCCGCGCCCATGCACGCGGACAACCAGAAGACAAGACCAAGACCGACAGCAACCGCCGGCCGGCAAACCCCACGGCGCACCGCCATTCACTCCTCCTTTCGGCACACACCCGTAGTCTAAAGAAAACCTTGACAGGAATTCCACTACTAATATACTCACGCCTTGAACACACCCAAATCCTGCGAGAGGAGGTGGAAGAATGCCCGCCAAGAAGGCCAAGAAGAGAGCAAAACCCGGGAAGAAGACCAAGAAGGCAGCGCGAAAGCCGGCGGCCAGGAAGCCGGTCAAGAAGGTCACCGCGGCCAAGCGCATGAAGCCCGCGGGGCCGAACTACTCCTGCATACTTTGCGGAGTGGAAGTGGCGATAACCAAAGCCGGGCTCGGCATCAACCGGTTGATGTGCTGCGGCCAGCCGATGGAGCGCAGATAACAGGCCTCCCGAGCTTCGACAGTCTCAGCAGCGCCAAGACATGATCTGCCTGAACAAGGCGGGCCGGACTTTACCTAACGAGACCTGACCACCATGTGGTGCGATAACACACAAGCCTGGATGAAGGAGATCAGGAAGTACAACGTCCACCGGATGAAGCTCCGGCCGGACAGGGCCTGCCTGCTTGTGATCGACATGCAGAACGAGTTCCTGCGCAAGGACGGCGCGGTCTTCTTCCACTACGCCACCGAGATCATCCCCAACGTCAGGCGCGTGGTCGCAGCCGCCCGGAGAGCGTCCATTCCCGTGGTCTTTACCGGGCACGCCCACGAGGATCCCCGCGTCGACGGGGGCATGACCGCGGAGTTCTGGCCGGAGATCAAGCGGGGTGAGTCCCTGATCGCCGGCACCGGCGGCGTCGAGGTCCATCGCGGCGTGAAGCCTGTGCGCGGAGAGAAGATGATCTGGAAGCACCGCTACAGCGCCTTCTACAACACCGATCTGGAGACCGTGCTGAGAGGGCTGGGCGTGACCGACCTGGTGGTCAGCGGCGTGCTCACCAACGTCTGCTGCGAATCCACTGCAAGGGACGCCTTCTTCCGCGACTTCCGGGTCTTCTTCCTTGCCGACGCCACAGCGGCGACCGAGCCGGAGTTCCACGTCGCCAGCCTGAAGAACCTCGCCTACGCGTTCGCCTACGTGCTCACCACCGAGGACTTGCTGAGACAGATTCGCGGCGCCAAGACGCGGTGACCCTGCCGGACAGGCAATCCTGCTTGACCGGAGGCCTCAGGGGCGCCTTTTGGCCGTGACCTTCTTGTGGGTCTTCTTGGGCCGGGCGTTTCCCGTAGTGCCTCTCCAGATCTTGCCCTTTCTCGAACGTCTGTCACCTTTTCCCATCGATTGCACCTCCTGTGCCTATGCAGTCTTCCATCGTCGCCAGCCCGCGCGCGCTGTCAAGCTCCCAGAGTCGCGCGGCGCGGCCCTCACGGACGGGGTTTCGCCGCCTTCTTCATCGAGGCCACGTCCCGCACGGCACCTATGGCCGCGTTTACGTCCTCCTCGGTGTTGAAGGGCCCGATGCTGAGTCGCACCGTGCCGTGGATCGCCTCGGTCCCCATCTGTCTGTGCACCAGCGGAGCGCAGTGGAGGCCAGTCCTACAGGCAATGTTGTGGTCGACGTCGAGCATGGTCCCCACGTCGCCGGCTTCCACGCCGTCAACATTGAAGCTCAGCACCGATATGTGGTTCTCCGGCCCGGCCGCGCCGTGGAGCGTCACGTTGTCGATGTCGGCGAGGCCGTCGCGCAGCGTGGTCCACAGATCCATCTCCCGCTTGTGAATCGTCTCCATGCCCTCCTTGAGGATCCACTCCACGCCGGCCCGCAGCCCGGCCACACCCACTACGTTGAGGGTGCCGGACTCGAGGCGATAGGGGAACTCCTCGAGGTGGAACGGGTGCGCCGACCGCACGCCGGTTCCGCCGTACTTGGTGCACCGGATGGGCACGTCGTTGCCGGTGTAGCTGCCGCCTATGCCGGTGGGTCCCATCAGTCCCTTGTGTCCGGTGAAGGCCACGAGATCAACGCACATCGCCTCGATGTCTATGGGCACCGTGCCGGCGGTCTGGCTCGCGTCCACGGCAAAGCGGATTCCGGCCTCGCGGCAGATCCTGCCGACCTCCCCCACGGGCTGCACCGTGCCGATCACGTTGGACGCGTGGTTCATCACGACCAACCTGGTGTCCTTGCGGATCGCCTTCTTGACGTCGCCGGGATCGATGTAGCCCCGGCCGTCGAAGGGGACGTAGGTGAGGTCGATAAGGCCGGCGTGCCTGAGATGATACAGGGGTCTCAGCACCGAGTTGTGCTCGAGGTTGGTGGTGATCACGTGATCGCCCTCGGAGCACATCCCCTGGATGATCATGTTCAAGGAGTCGGTGGCGTTGTAGCTGAAGGTCAGATAGTTGGGGTCGCTGCCGTTTACCATCTGCATGAGCAGCCTGCGGGTCGCCAGCACCATGGACTCGGCCTCTATAGCCGCGTCGTAGCCGGACCTTCCGGGGTTGACGCCGCAACGCTGATAGAACTCGGTCATGTGCTCGTAGACGCACTGCGGCTTGGGAAAAGAAGTGGCGGCGTTGTCGAGGTATATCATCTTGGTCATGGTATCTCCGTGTCTGCGTGTCAACGTCTCTGCCTGCCGTCCGGCAGACGCGCGTTTCTCCCGAGTGTAACCGATCCGCCGGCTTAATCAAGTCCTATGCGGCGCCCGTGGTCAGCCGTGCGCTACAGCACCAGGGCGTCCGCCACCACCTCGGCCACGGTCTTGATCTTGACCTTCAGGTCGTATACCTGATTGAGCTCGATCAGCTGGTCTATGCAATTGTGGCAGGGAGTCACCACCACGCGGGCGCCGGTCTGGCGTATCTGATCGGCCTTGACCTGGCCGACCTCCACCCGCCGGTCCCGGTACTCACTCATCGCGAGCTGCCCTCCTCCCCCACCGCAGCAGAAGTTGTTCGCCCGGTTGGGCGTCATCTCCACAAAGTTGGCCGTGGCGCGCTTCAAGACGAATCGCTGCTCCTCGATCACGCCGCCGGCCCTGACCAGGTTACAGGGGTCGTGCAGGGTGACCGGCTCCTGGTTCTTCGAGGGATCGAGCTTGATGCGGCCCTCGCGGATGTATCCCGCCACCAGCTCGATGACCGAGACCACCGGGTGGGGATAGGCCTGGTCGAGCCAGTTGGGGCCCTCCCAGCGGATCGCCCGGAACCCGTGGCCGCACTCGGCCAGGACCAGGGTCTCGGCGCCGAGCTTGCCCACCTCGCCGAGAAGCCTTCCGACAAGCTCCCGCGCCGCCAGGTCGTCTCCCGAGAACAGGGCGTAGTTGGTGACGTCGTAGCACCAGGTTGATATGGTCCAGGATTCACGCGCGGCGTAGAAGATCTTGGCTATGGCGCTTATGGAAAGCGGGAAGAACTTGGGCTCTCGGGGATTCAGGGTATAGAGCACCCGCTTGCCGGCGGCGTCCAGCGGGATCGCCGCGCTCTGGTCCTTGACCTCGAGCCTGAGGTCCTCTTCGAGCCAGGTCAGGGTATCCACAAGCTCAGCGCGGGGAATGGCCATGTTGTTGCCGGTTGTGATCGCGGCGTCCACGGTGGACTGGAGTCCCTTGGGCACAAGTCCCATCTCCACAAGCATGCTTCGCGCCGTGCGAACCAGGAAAGGTATGTCCACTCCGATCGAGCAGTGGATCGAGCAGCGGCCGCACATGGAGCAACCGCCGAAGATCACGTCCACCATCTCGGCGATGGCCTCATCGTCGAGCCCTCGGGCGCCCACCCAGGCCGGGGCGAGCCGGCCGAGCGGGGTGTAGTAGCGCCGATAGACCCGGGCTATCTGGTCCACCTTGTTGCCCGGTATGAAACGCGGATCGCCGTAACGTTTGTAGTAGTGGCACGACTCGGCGCACAGGCCGCAGTGGACGCAGGCGTTGAGGTGAGCTCTCAGGCGGGCCTTGAGCCTGCCTGCGAGCGCCGCGAGCGCCCGCTTGCGCCGCTCGGGCTCAATCCTGATGTCGTTCATCGCACACTCCTCGCGACCGCCATCCTCTGCTCGCCGGGCGCGCGCGTCGTATCACGGCCTCGCGCCCGGTCCGGGCCACACGCCGCGCCTGCCGTAGAAGAGCCCAAGCATGATGCGGACCGGCAGAAAGTACACCGCGTGGCGCAGCTTGCCGAAGGGCAGATAGGCGAGCACCACGCCCCCCACCACAAAGAGGACCGGCGCGAGGCCCGCTCGCAGGAGGCTCAAGGCCCCCGCTATCTGAAACGTCGTGACCAGGGCGTTGCTGAAATAGTCGTCGGGATTGGAGTAATAACGCAGGCCTGGCTTCACAACGCGCTTGGCCAGCAGCGCCAGGCCGCACGCGGCGGCCAGTGCTAGTGCCACGCCCGAGAGCCGCGCGAACCAGGCCAACGGATGCCCGGCCAGACGGCCCGCCGGATCAACGCCCACCGCAAGCGCGGCCAGCCAGAAGAAGCCGAGGAAAGTCCCCAGATGATAGACCACGCCAAGAACGTAGGAGATCGGGTGGAGCCGCGCGGACTCCTTCTTCCAGGGAAGCATAGCCAGCGTGGCCGAATAGAGCACGCCGCACGTCGCGCTGCCTCGCCGGGTAGCGCTGTCGCCGAAGCCCCCGGCCGCCACCACCTGGGCAATCTGCCAGGCCGACCCCACAACGCAGACACCGAGCCCGACCAGCAGGAAGGCAAGCGGCCCGGACACTGCGCCGGCCCGCCCTACACGCAGCCGTCCGGCTTGGGCAGGCCGGCTATCTTACAGGCGCCCTTGGCCGGACCCATGGGGAAGAGCTCGTAGATCTCTTTCAAGCGTAGCCCGGTCTCCTGGCATATCTTGCGCACCATGGGGGCCATGTCGGTCTCCTGCCAGTGCGACCGGATGCACCTCACCACCAACCAGTGCTTCTCGGTGAGATCCCCGGTGCCGTCCAGGACCGCGAAGGACTTTGCCACTTCCTCGTCCCAGCGGTCGGGCTCCTGCAGGAATCCATCCCCGTCAACTTCGAAATCGCGACCACCAATGTCTATCTTGGGCATGCAGGTATGTTACCAAAGACGCGGTCCCAAGACAAGAGCCGGAGACGCCGAAGGCGCTACCTGTAAGCCTTGACGTACTGCCTGTAGCTGGCATTGAGGATCAGCATCGGCACGAGGTAGCGCGTGCGCCAGCCCAGGCCCAGCATCCTGCGCGCGGTGCTCCCGAGGCTGTAGAACTGGTCCTCGACCCACTGGCGACCCCGGTTGAGCTCCTCCGGGGTCATCAGCGCCGGCCGGAAGACGGTGTGGGCTATGTCGTACTGCTCCCAGTCCTCGCTCAGCATTCGCCCCTCGCGGCGCATCCGGTTGAAGAGCTTGGTGCCCGGGAAGGGTGTGAGAATCCCGAACTGCGCGAAGTCGATCTTGGCCCTGACGATGAAATCCAGGGTGCGCTTGAAGATGTCCCTGTCGTCGTGATCGAATCCGAAGATGAAGGCGCCCTCGACTCCCATGCCGTTGTCGTGAATCCGCTCGATGTGCTCCTTGAACCTGTCCACCACGTTGAAGCCCTTGCCGACTTCCTTGAGGCTGGCTGGAACTATGGACTCGAAGCCAACGAAGACCCCTCGGCAACCGGCCCTGCGCATCAGATTGAGGAGATCGAGGTCCCTGCCTATGTCTATCGGGGCCTGACAGATCCAGCGTACCTTGAGCGGGGCGAGCGCAGCGCACAGCTCCCTGAAGTGGTTGCGGCTGCCGGCGATGTTGTCGTCCACGAAGACCACGAAGCGCGTCGCGAGCGCACGCACTTCATCAACCACCGACATCACCGAGCGGAACCGGAAGGTGTTGCCGAAGAACTTCTGGACGCTGCAGAAATCGCAGCCGAAGGGGCATCCGCGCGAGGTCTGGATCACTCCCTTGACGAAGTAGCCCTTGCCGTCGTATATGTCCCGCCGCGGAGCAAAGATCTCCGAGGCATCCGGCCTGATGCCGCCGTAGAAGCGCTTCATCTGGCCCGCCCGGAAATCCTTCAGGAGCTGGCCCCACACGCCCTCGGCTTCTCCCAGCACCACAGAATCCGCATGGTTCATGGCCTCGAGCGGCATGGCGGTGGCGTGGATGCCGCCCAGCACCACCTTGGAGCCGCGCGCCCTGTAAGCTTCGGCAATCTCGTAGGCCCGCGGGGCGGACGCGGTGAGGCAGGTTATCCCGACAAGGTCGGGCGCATCGGAGAAGTCCAGGTCCTGCATGTTCTCGTCCAGCAGGTTGACCTCTATATTCCTGGGAGTGAGCGACGCCAGAATGCCAAGTGACAGGGGCGGCACCCGAAAGGCTCTTCCGGTTAGGCCCTGCTTGCCGCTCTTGCGCCTGGCGGGCGCTATCAGGTTGATTCTCATCCGTCTTCTCTCACCTCCGCTATTGGATTGTGCGCCCGCGATCAGGGGGTGTCAAGGTCGGCACGCTCGGCCGCGATCGCGCGCCACATCATGAAATGCGGACCCGAGATCGGGATTTCATACTGGCCGCCCTTGGCCTCGAAGCCCAACTTGCGATAGAACTCCACGGCCGCCAGCCTGGCGTTGAACCACATCAGGCCTCCCCCGCGCCGCGCAACGTGCGCCATGCATGCCTTGACCATCGCGGCTCCGAAGCCCCGGCCGCGGAACTCCGGCAAGACGGCCATGCCCCGCAGCTGCCAGGCCCGCTCCCCGGGCCGGGCGGGAATGCCGAGCCGGGCGGGCGCGGGCGCGGGCACCACCGTCGCCACCCCGACCAGCGCGCCTTCAAGGAAGGTGCCCAGATGGAGGCTCTCGGCGTGGTCGTCGCCCGCGTAGACCAGCTCCTCGGG
>JBAQHK010000131.1:0-15760 GCA_049288275.1 bacterium
CATCGGGCGGGTTCAGGGTGGGGCCGCGCTGCAACGGAATCATGTCAACCATCGGGAAAGGAGATTCTGTATGGCTGACTACGTTTCGGACTTCATGGCGATGGTTAGGGCGAAGAACCCCGGCGAGAAGGAGTTTCTCCAAGCCGTGGAGGAAGTTGTCAAGTCTCTATCGCTGGTGCTCGAGCGGCGCCCCGAGTACCGCAAGGCCAAGATCCTCGAGCGAATGGTCGAGCCCGAGCGAGTGATTCTGTTCCGCGTTCCCTGGATGGACGACCGCGGTGAGTTCCAAGTGAACCGGGGCTTCCGAATCGAGATGAACAGCGCCATCGGCCCCTACAAGGGCGGCCTGAGATTCCACCCGACGGTGAACCTCGGCATCCTCAAGTTCCTCGCCTTCGAGCAGGTCTTCAAGAACAGCCTCACCACGCTCCCGATGGGCGGCGGCAAGGGCGGCAGCGACTTCGATCCCAAGGGGAAGAGTGACGTGGAGGTTATGAGGTTCTGCCAGAGCTTCATGAGCGAGCTCTTCCGCCACATCGGCCCGGACACCGACGTTCCCGCGGGCGACATCGGCGTGGGCGGCCGTGAGATAGGGTTCATGTTCGGGCAGTACAAGAGGCTGCGCAACGAATTCACCGGAGTGCTGACGGGCAAGGGACTGAACTGGGGCGGCTCGCTGATTCGTCCCGAGGCCACGGGTTACGGAGCGGTCTACTTCGCGGGCGAGATGTTGGCCACGAGGAAGCAGACCCTCGAAGGCAAGACCTGCCTGGTCTCCGGAAGCGGCAACGTGGCCCAGTACACCGTCGAGAAGATCAACCAGCTGGGCGGCAAGGCCGTGACCATGTCGGATTCCAACGGCTACATCTACGATCCCGAGGGGATCGACTCCAAGAAGCTGGCCTACGTGATGGACCTGAAGAACGTGCGCCGCGGCCGAATCTCCGAGTACGCGGACAAGTTCAAGGCCGCCAAGTACGTGCCGGCCGATCCCAAGTTGGATCACAATCCGCTCTGGGACCACAAGGCCAACTGCGCGTTCCCGTCGGCCACCCAGAACGAGATCAACCTCAAGGACGCTCAGAACCTGATCAAGAACGGCGTCTACGTGGTCTCCGAGGGCGCCAACATGCCGACCACGGCTGAGGGCGTGGACGCGTTTCTGGACGCCAAGATTCTCTACGGTCCCGGCAAGGCGGCCAACGCGGGTGGAGTCTCGACCTCGGGCCTGGAGATGTCTCAGAACAGCCTGAGGATGAAGTGGGGCCGGGAAGAGGTTGACCAGCGGCTCCATCAGATCATGAAGGACATCCACAAGACCTGTGTCGAGGCCGCCGAGACGTTCGGTACGCCGGGCAACTACGTCAACGGCGCCAACATCGGAGGCTTCCTCAAGGTCGCCGACGCGATGATGGACCAGGGCCTGGTCTGACCGGAGTCTCGTCCGGCAGAGCGCCCTCGGCAGTTTGGGCGCAGGCACGACAGTGATGGCGCGGGGCGGCGACGCTCCGCGCCTCTTCATTGCACGGCGGGCCCGGCCGGCCTTTGTGCTTGACACAGCTTCCGAGCCTGTGGTTAGAATCGAGCCGTGATGTCACGACGCTCACGTCTTCTCATCGGTTCAGCGTGCTTGCTCTCCCTGGGCTTCGCCGCCGCGCTCTGGGCCGAAGCCGTGCCGAACGCTTCGGGCGCGCCTCCCGAGACCGCTCCAGCCCAGCCCTACGAGCCGACTCCGCTTCCTCCATCCGATCTCAGGGCTTGGGACAGCCCCAGCGATCACGGCGGCAGCATCGACCTGGCCTGGCGCAAGTCCGCCGACGACGGCGCGGGCCGCAACAACGTAACGGGCTACCGGATCCTCCGGGCTACCGATCCTGCGGGCGAATTCACGGTCGCCGGCGATGTGATCAAGGGCGCGACATCCTACACCGACAACAATCTCGAGGATCACACCGGGTACTACTATCGCGTGGTTTCGCTCTATGCCGAGGGTGCTGGTCAGGCCGCCGGCGGGGGGCCGGCCGTAGCGAGTCAGCAGTGGTTCAATGTGAAACGCACCAACCTTCTGGTGGTGGCCCTGATACTGGTCGCCGCGATCGTCTACTACATTATCCTCGGCGCCAGGGGCCGGGAGCTCCATATTCGCAGGATCGCGGGCCTCGAGGCCGTGGGCGAGGCGGTGGGCCGCGCCACGGAGATGGGCCGGCCGGTGCTCTTCATTCCCGGCATCCAGGACATGGACAACGTCCAGACTGTGGCCGGGATGACCATCCTGGGCGAGATCGCCAAGATGACCGCCCGGTACGAGACCAAACTCGAGGTCCCGGTGTCACGGTCCATCGTTATGAGCACGGGCCGCGAGACCGTCCGTCAGGCCTACCTTGAGGCCGGCCGCCCTGATCTTTACAGCGACGACATGGTTCACTACATCACCGACGAGCAGTTCGGTTACGTGGCGGCGGTGGACGGCATCATGGTGAGGGAGCGCCCGGCGGCCTGCTTCTACCTGGGTGCCTTCTTTGCCGAATCGCTGATTCTCGCCGAGACCGGCAGCTCCATCGGCGCCATCCAGGTGGCTGGCACCGCCATGCCGACCCAGATACCCTTCTTCGTCGCGGCCTGCGACTACACCTTGATCGGCGAAGAGCTCTTTGCCGCGAGCGCCTATCTTTCCAAAGACAAGAAGATGCTTGGCAGCATCAAGGGCCAGGACGCCGGCAAGGCGATCGCCATGGTGTTCATCGTGGTCGGGGTGTTGCTGGTGACCCTGGCCACCGTGACCGGAAACCAGGTGGTCAGTGATGCCGGCGAGTGGATCAAGAGGCTGTTTGCCTTGAGGAGTTAGCGGGGAAGACCCAAGGGAGAGGCCCGAGTGAAAAGAACCATGCCACTTGTGATCACCTTCCTGGTGGGCCTGATTCTCATCATCGCGATGTTCATTCCCCACGATCCCTTCTTCGACATGGATCGCAACTTCTCCATCTTCTACGACGTGATCGCGGTCTTTGCCTTCATCCTCGGCGGCGGGAATCTCCTGAGGGTCCACCTCAACAAGGTCTATCAGAAGCGGATCGATTGGAAGTACAGCATCGTAACGGTGGCGGGCTTTTTCCTGATGCTGGTGGCCGGCCTGTTCAAGATCGGAGTGCAGACGTCGATCCAGGATGGAGTCGCGATGAGCCGCTGGGCGGGCGACTTTCAGGGAGCAGGAAGCCTCTTCAAGTACCTCTACGACTGTACCTTCCAGCCCCTTCAGGCCACCATGTTCTCGCTCCTTGCCTTCTTCGTGGCTTCGGCGTCTTACCGCGCGTTCCGGGCAAAGACCTTGGAGGCGACCATACTCCTTGTGGCGGCCTTCGTGATCCTCATCAGGCCCACACCGCTGGGGTACTATCTCACTTTCTGGATACCCGACCAGCTGGCGTTCCTGAGGGTAGGCAATCTTAGCACCTGGATTCTCGCGGTGCCCAACATGGTCGGGCAGCGCGCCATCATGATAGGCATAGCGCTTGGGATCGTATCGACTTCTCTGAGGCTGATACTTGGAATAGAACGCGGCTACCTGGGTGGAGACTCGTAATGGGCGACGAGCCGGTGAAGCTGACAATCGTCGAGAAGCTGGGGAGAGTGGATCGGAGGATCATCTTCCTGCTGACGGGCCTCGCGGTCCTGATTCCGCTACTGGTGCGTTACACCACCACCATCCCGGCGAGCCCGATAGTGCAGAACCTCTTCGACAAGGTGGAGAGCCTCCCGCCGGGTTCGAAGGTGCTCATAAGTTTCGATTACGCCCCGAGCACGGCCCCGGAGAACCAACCGATGGCCACCTCGATCACCCGGCATTGCTTCGAGAAGGGACACAAGATCTACATGATATCCCTGTGGGCCACCGGGCCCCGCCAGGCCATGGAACTGATAGACGACGTGATCACCCCCGAGTTTCCCGGCAAGAAGCAGGGCGAGGACTGGGTCCACCTGGGCTTCAAGGCCGGCGGCCAGGGCCTGATCAACACGCTCCTGGCGGATTTCGGCGCAATGTACACCACCGACGTGAACGGCGTCGGCGTGGCCCAGATCCCGATGATGGAAGACATCAAGTCCTTGAAAGACTTTGATTTCATCTACTGCATCGGCTCGGGCCAGCCGGGCAACAAGGAGTGGATCCAGTTCGCGGGCGACCCCGGGCGCATCCCGGTGGGCGGCGGCACCACGGCCGTGATGGCGCCGCAGCTCTATCCGTACTATCCCAAGCAGACCGTGGGGCTCTTGGGTGGGCTCCAGGGGGCCGCCGAGTATGAAGCGGCGCTTATGACCAAGTATCCCAAGTACAAGACCATGTCACGCGTGGCCAGCGAGAAGATGGGGCCGCAGGTATCGGCGCACCTCGTGATCGCGGCCTTCATCATACTGGGCAACATCACCTTCGTGATCGAGCGCAGGCGGCGCAAGCGAGGGTAGGAGGAAGTCGTGGACGGACAGCCGATCTTGACATCTGCGCTGGCGGCATCCATCGGCATGTGGATCGCGGGGCTCCTGACCCTGATGATCTTCAGCTTCCTCTACAGGGACAATCCCTTTTACAAGTTCGCGGAGCACCTGTTTGTGGGTGTGTCGGCGGCCTACTGGATGGTGGTGGGCTTCTGGTCGACGCTGGTTCCCAATCTGATCGCCAGGCTGTGGCCCTCGCACATGGGAAGCGTGCTACCGTCTGCGGTCGGGAGCACACCGGACTTCATGTACGTGATACCCCTGATCTTCGGCCTCCTGATGCTGATGCGACTTTCTCCTAAGGCCAACTGGCTGTCGCGCTGGGCAATGGCGTTTGTGATAGGCTTTGCTGCGGGCACCAACTTCACCCGCTACCTCCAGTCGGACTTCGTCAGCCAGATCCATAGCTCGATTGAGCCCATCTACACGCCGGGCCTCTCGGTGATGGGAACGATCGGGGACGTCTTCTCGAAGCTTATAATAGTGGGCGGGCTTCTGAGCGCCCTGATATACTTCTACTTCTCCAAGGAGCACAAGGGGGCCTTCGGCCGCGCCGCCCGCCTGGGGATCTGGGTGCTTATGGCGGCCTTCGGGGCCACCTTCGGCTACACCGTGATGGCCCGCATTTCGCTCCTCACGGGCCGCATGGACTTCATCATCCGCTGGATCGGCGGCATCTTCTCGTAGCCCCGGCGCTCACGCGCGGCGGGCAACCTCCGGCAGCCTTCGGGGTGGGACCGCTCTGGATTGAATGGCTTGCTTTGAGGTGCCACTCTGGCACCTCAAGAACGCAGGGAGTTTGGCGGGAGCGCGGCGCAGGTTCCCGACCCATGGCGAGACTGGGAATGGGGGGGGACTGCGGCTTGCGGGACGTGTCTGGCCGTGGTAGCATGTTTGCAGGCAGACGCGATGGGGCTTGGCCAAGTCGGATCGGCCCGGGAGCAGCGATGGTACCGGTGACTCTTAAGGATATTCGCAGGCGCAAGGCCAAGCGGCGCAGGGAGTTAGCAGCTGCGCTCCGCTCGGTCAGAGTGCAACTTCGCGAGATGGGAGCGTTGAAGATCGTGGTCTTCGGCTCCTTCGCTCGGAACCTGGTGAGGAGCGACAGCGACCTCGATCTGATTAGCATCATGCCCGCGACGGTAAGCGGGAGGCAGTGGATGCGACGCATCTATGCGGAGGTTGAGCGCGGCGCAGATTGTGATATTCTTGCCTACACACCGGAGGAGCTCGAGGCGACGCTGCCGGCAAGCAGGTTTCTGCGCCATGCTCTGAAGACAGGGAGGGTGATCTATGAGCGACGATCCGGGGCGTGAGTCCGCGAGGTGGCTTGCCCAGGCCGAAGAAGAACTGGCAGACGCCGCGGAGTTGCTTAAGCGGAGACGGTTCTATCTCTCGCTATATCTCTGTCAGCAAAGCGCCGAGAAGGCGCTGAAGGCCTTTGTCTACATGAAAGAAGAGGAGCCCGTGTTCTCACACTCGGTCGGGCACCTCCTGAAACTGGCCGCATCTATTGACGCCGACTTCAAGGCCCTGAGCGGTGCGAAGAGGCTGGACGATTACTACATCCCAACGCGCTATCCCAACGGGCTTCCCGGCGGGATCCCGGCCAAGTACTACGATGACCCCAAGGAGGCCAAGGAAGCGCTAAACTGGAGCAGCAAGGTCGTCCGCCTCTGTGCGCGGAAGATCCGCAGGAAGTGACCCGCTCACCTTATAAGCTGGCCTGCAGTTGGTCCTTGCCCTAGCTGGCTGCCATCGTCTCGTTGATCTTCTTGGCCGACCGGTTGGCGTCGACCATCCCGACGATCCAGAGTATCGGGGTGGTGATGAAGCCTATGACGACGAACATCAAGGCAAAGGATATGGCGTAGAGCACTATGAAGAGCACGCCCTTGCCTATCTGGCCGTTGTAGATCTGCCCAAGGCCCATGATGAAGAACGAGAGTATGGTCGCGACCGTGGGGTTCTTGTAGAACTTCGGGGGTTGCTCCGGCATGGTCCTCCTCCTTTCAAAGGGTTCGCCAGGCTTCCACAGCATCCGAGTAGCGGCGCCATGGTATTACGCACTCCCGGGAGAAGGCAAGCTCCGATTTCGCGGGCCTGCCGCGGATGGGCAGGCAGTGTCAGCGGCGGGTTGCGCTTCGGGGCATCGCCGATTAAGATAGTGAAGATTCTTGGGACAGCGCGAGGCTCGGGGAGAAGCCATGAAGGGTGAACTCTGCAGGGTGATAACGGCCGACGGGCTGGAGCTTCAGGGGCTCTTTGTAGCCCCGGCCGGCGGCCCGGCCAAGACCACCGTCGTCCACATCCACGGGCTCTCAGGAAACTTCTACGAGAACAGGTTCGTGGACCACATGGCCGAGGCGGCGATCGGCGCCGGGGCCAACTTCATAGCCACCAACAACCGCGGCCACGAGTACATCTCGGACTTCATCTGCGAGGCTCCGTCAGGGGCTGTCACTTCCAAGCAGATCGGCGGGGCCTTCGAGGTCTTCGAGGATTGCCCGAAGGACATCCAGGCCTGGGTGGATTTCGCAAAGGCCCGCG
This sequence comes from bacterium, assembly GCA_049288275.1. Taxonomy (GTDB): domain Bacteria; phylum Arandabacterota; class Arandabacteria; order Arandabacterales; family Arandabacteraceae; genus JBAQHK01. The sequence goes on from JBAQHK010000131.1 coordinate 7,039, forward strand.
GCGCCGAGCGCGTCGTGCTCGAGGGCCACAGCCACGGCGCCCTCAAGGCGACCCACTACTTGAGCAAAGTGACCGAGACCTCGGCCGGGTCCGGTGCCCACTCCGGAGCCGACCCCGGCGCCCAGTCGCCGATTTCGGGGCTGGTGCTGCTCTCGCCCTCGGACGACTTCGGACTCCAGCGCTACCGCATGGGCCGAAGGTTCGACGAGATCCTGGGGATCGTCAAGAAAATGGTGGACGAGGGGCGCGGCGCCGAGTTCATTCCGCGCGACTACTTCCACTATCACCTTTCAGCGGCGACCTACTACGACACCTTCCGCCCGGAGTCGGCCCTGAAGATCTTCAACATCTCGATGACCGATACCCATCGCCTCCCGGCGCTGGAGAGCGTGAAGGTTCCGGTGCTCCTGCTGGTTGGCTCGGTGGAGGAGTCCTTCGTGGGGCGGCCCGATGAGTTCATAGTCGACGTCAAGCGCCGGCTGAAGAAGACCAAGGACTTCACGGGCCAGGTGATCAAGGACGCCCCGCACAATTACCTCGGGTACGAAGCCGAGCTCGCCGGGCACCTGGGAGCATGGCTCAAGGGCCACTTCGGCGGCTGAGCGCGGCTCGGCGTGGCCGAGCGCCCGGCTGGAGAGCGCGTGCATGATGGACATATTCGAGATCCTCAAGGCTCAAGCCCTCAAGAAGAGCGCGCACTTCAAGCCGGAGGACTTCACCATAAGGGGCCTTTGGAAGGTGGACCTGGCTTTCAAGCCTAACCCCGACGAGCGAACCTTCCGCTACAACTTCCTGGTGGCGCAAACCGTGGGGCAGGGGTCGTGCTATTGCGACAAGGACCTCGAGATCAACGAGGCCCTGCTGGGGCGCGACGCCCGCGAGATTGTCTCGGAGATGAGCTGCTACGAGATCGCCCTCTTGGATTCCATCTACGCGTCCATCCCCAGGACGCCGGCCGCGGTCTACGAGCTGCGGGGCAACTCGGTGGAGAAGGCCGTCACGCGCGGCGCGATCATAGTGGACGAGGTGAGCCGCCTCTTGGCGGGCATGGGCGGGCCGGCAAGCGGGCTCACGGTGCTCAACATCGGGGTGGTGGGCAACCTCGTCAAGGCCCTGAAGGACAAGGACTACAACGTGATCGCCACCGACCTTGACGACAAGCTGGTGGGCAAGTCCATCCACGGGGTCGAGGTGGAGCACGGCAGCAAGAACTACCAGCACATCGGGGCGGCCGATCTCGCGGTGGTCACAGGCATGGCCCTCACCACCGATGCCCTGAACGACATAGTTCACGTATGCCAGGAGCAGAAGACCCGGCTGGTGATGTTCGCCGAGACCGGGGCCAACTTCGGTGAGGAGTACTGCCGCACCATCGGGATAGACGTGGTTGTCTCTGAGCCTTTTCCCTTCTACATCTTTCAAGGCCTGACGCGGATCGAAATCTACAGGAGAGACAGTTGAGCGAGAAGCCGGGATCGGTTGAGAAGTACTACGTCCGGAGCGGCAAGTTCTGGATTGACGGGATGCATCTCGAGGACATCCTCGCCAAGCACCCGACGCCCTGTTACATCTACTCGGCGAGCGTGATGAGAGACAAGTTCGCCAGGCTCACCAAGCGCTTCCCCGGCTTCGAGGTCTTCTTCTCCTTCAAGGCCAATCCCAACCTGGCGATCGGCAGGACGGCGCTTGCCTTGGGGGCAAACGCCGACGTCAGCTCCCTTGGGGAGATCAAGGCGGCGCTCAAGGTTGGCTTTAAGTCCGAGAACATCCTCTTCGTGGGTCCGGCCAAGACCGAGGAGGAACTGCGGTACGCCATGGCCAACGGCGTCTTCGCCGTGGTCGCAGAGTCCCCCTACGAGCTCGAGCTGATAGACCAGATAGCCGGCAGGCTCAAGCGTCGGCCCAAGGTGATGCTCCGGGTCAACACTCTGGAGAAGCCGACGGCGCCGGAGATCATGGTCGGCGGTCCGAGCAAGTTCGGGATGGACGAGGAAACCGTGGTCGACGCGGTTCGCGGCGTGGCCCTCAAGCACTCGGAGATCGTCGGAATTCACGTCTATTCGGCAAGCCAGGTGCTTGACCCCGCCTTCATCGCCAATCACATAACCTACGTCGGGGACCTGGCGCTCAGAGTCTCGAAGGCGATAGGCTTCGAGCTCGAGTGCGTCGACTTCGGGGGTGGTTTCGGCGTGCCTTACAAGGACGGCGAGGACGAGCTGGATCTCGGTCCCATCGCCGTGGCCGCTGAGGCGACTCGCTGCAAGGTGCTTGCGGCCTCGTCCGGCTGCCGGCTTGCCTTCGAGGTCGGCCGCTACCTTGTCGCCGAAGCAGGAATCTTCCTCACCCGGGTAGCCAGAGTCAAGCAATCCCGGGGCAAGGTCTTTGTCCTCACCGACGCCGGCATGAATCACTTCAGCCGCCCGATCTTCCAGCGGCTCAATCATCCTGTGCGGATCCTCAACAAGATCGCCGACAAGCCGGCCGGTATCGTGAACGTGGGCGGCCCCATCTGCACTCCCCTCGACGTGAGCGGCAAGGAGGTGGCCCTGCCCGAGGCGGCCGTGGGCGACGTGGTCGGCTTCTTCAACGCCGGCGCCTACGGCTACACCATGAGCATGGTGAACTTCATGAGCCTGGGCTGGCCGGCGGAAGTGATGGTAGATACCGGCAGGGCCTACGTGATAAGGAAGGCGCGGCTGGCCGAGGAATTCTTCGAGGACCAGCCCCTGAAATAACGCCTATGGTAGCCGTCGACCTGGTCCGCGTCGGGGACGTTGGTGATGACGTCTTCGGCTTCCTCTCCGACGGCCTTGCGCGCGAGCTCCGGGCCGAGGTCACATCGTCCGGCGCCGCGGCGATACCGAGCGAAGCCTACGACCCGCTGCGCGGCCAGTACAGGTCACGCGAGGTCCTGGCGGCCCTGCGCCATCCGGAAACCGCCCGCGGCCAAAGCATCCTGCTTGCGGTAACCCCGGTGGACCTCTTTGCCCCCGAGCTCAACTTCGTATTTGGAGAGGCGCACCCGGCCGAGCGCAAATGCCTGATCTCGCTGGCGAGGCTTGGGCGGCCCCGCGAGGGCGGGCCCGCGGGGACGGACCTTCTCAGGGAGCGCGCCCTCACAGAGGCGATCCACGAGATAGGTCACGTGCTGGGTCTCGGCCACTGCGGGCGACGCGACTGCGCGATGTTCTTCTCCAACACCCTGGCGGACACCGATCGCAAGGGCCACAAGTTCTGTCCGGATTGCCGCCGCGCCCTCGAGCCAGGCGAGGGAAGGGGATTGATGCGGAGGCGAATGGGGTTCTGAGCCGGAGCGCAATCCCCGACCGAAGCCGCTCGGGAGCAGGACGCAGATTTCTCTTGCCAACCGGGTGGGGCGGTGGTAGAAGATGCACGATTGCGCGCAGGCATGCGGAAGGAGGTGACCGAGGCGCGCGGGCTTGGGTATTGGTACGCGAACTGCTTTACTTAACATCGAGGAGGATCAAATGAGATCATTAGTCGTTGCACTGGCTCTGGCGTTGCTGTTGGTCGCTTCGCAGGCCTTCGCGGGCGGAGCCGTATACGGCCTCAAGGGTGGCCTGAGCATTGCGAATCTTGGCGGGGATGACGCTGGAGACGTGGACTCTCGTATGGTCGGCTGCTTCGGGGGGTTCGTCGAGATCCCGATAAACGAGATGATCAGCTTCCAGCCGGAAGCGCTCTATGCAATGAAGGGCTCGAAGGACGAGGAAGGTGAGAATACGTGCACAACGAAGCTCACCTACATAGAGATACCCATGCTCTTCAAGGTCAATATCCCGACATCGGGAGGCATAAAGCCCTTCATCGCGGCCGGCCCGGCGGTGGCCTTCAAGCTGTCGGCGACGTGGGAAGGCACGGAGAACGACGTGCCCTTCGATGAGGATATCGAAGACGTGAAAGGCACGGATCTGGGATTGATCATCGGCGGCGGGGTCGGTTTCCCGTTCATGAACCGGACTGCCATGCTCGAAGGCCGGTATGATCTCGGGCTCACCACCATTGTGGACGTAGAAGATGTCGACGTTAAGAACAACGTGATCTCGGTGCTTGTGGGAATCGCGTTCTAGCGTTTGCTGGATACAAGGGGCCCTGCTTGGCAGGGCCCTTTGCTTTTCGGGCGCCTCGCCATCGGGGCGCCTTCGTCGGACCGAAGCCCTTCGCTGAGAGAACTGGTATTCCCTGCGGGCAGTCGGCCCTTCCTGGGCGCCGATCCCGGCTGGTTACCGCCGGATTGTCTTGAAACAAGCCCCGCCGTTGTGTACCATAGTATGGTTTGTCCCCCCTGACACAAGCACGAGGAGGTTAGGATGGCGAGGTTTGCGTACTTCGGCGGCAAGATAGTCCCCATCGATCAAGCCAAGATCAGCATAATGACCCACGCCTTCAACTACGGGACTGGGGCTTTCGAGGGTATCAGAGCCTACTGGAACAAAGAGAAGCGCCAGATGTTCGCCTTCCGGCTGGCGGAGCACTACCAGAGACTTCAGAGATCCTGCAACATCCTCAAGATCAAGCTGCCTCACTCCACCAAGCAGATGTGCGACATCACTATCGATCTCCTGCGGCGCGAGGGCTACCGGGAAGACAGCTACGTGCGGCCGATTGCGTACAAGGCCTCCGAGGGCATAGGCGTCAGGCTTCACGGCCTGGATGACGGCTTCGCGATCTTCGCTGTGGTTTTCGGCAAGTACATAGACAAGGAGGAGGGCGCGAGAGCGTCAGTTTCCTCCTGGCGCCGCGTTGACGACAACGCCGCCCCGGCCAGGGCCAAGGTCACCGGCATCTATGTGAATTCCGCTCTGTCCAAGACCGAGGCCGTGGAGCGCGGGTTCGACGAGGCCATAGTTCTCACCCAGGACGGGCATGTCTCAGAGGGAAGCGCCGAGAACATCTTCCTGGTGCGCAACGGCAATCTGATTACACCGTCACCGACCGAGAACATCCTCGAGGGCATAACCCGCGAGACCATAATGCAGATTGCCAAGGACGAGTTCGGCATCGACACCGTCGAGCGGGCGATAGACCGCAGCGAGCTCTACGTGGCCGACGAGGTCTTCTTCTGCGGCACGGGATGCCAGGTTGCCGCGGTGATCGAGGTTGACGGGCGTCCGGTAGGTGCGGGCAAGATCGGTCCCAGGACCGAAAAGATACGCAACCTCTATTTCAAGATAGCGCGCGGTGACGTACCCAAGTACCGCTCCTGGTGCACTCCGGTCTATACCACGGGCAAGACCAGGGCCCCGGGTTCGAAGCGGCGGCGGTAGGATCACTTCCCCGCGCCGAGCAATCTTCGGATTATCGCGTCCTCGGTCTGAGGGCTGAGGTCGTCGGTCACTATCTTCACGGCGCAGTCCGCAAGGGTGGTCGCTATCCCCTCGTAAGTTGTCACAAGCACGGTTTCCCTGGCCTCCCCCACTATCGATCGCAGCGCGGCGACCGGAAGCCGGATGGTGAGCGGTTCCCCAAGCCACAGCACGAGGGTCTTCCCTCGGGTGTCCGACACGTCGTCCCGCCTGCCCCCGAACTCCACCAGCGCGGGCACGACGGCGCGCATCTTCTCCACCGCCTGGCCGGACGTGCTCAGCACCACGATGTCCTCGCCCCTGAGGGGCAGCATGCCTCGCTCGTCGGCGACGTGCATCGCCGCGCTTCGAGCGGTCTCGGCGAGGCCGGAATACTCGCCGCTGTCGAAGAGGGGCTTGAAGTCCTGCATCATGCTGGAACGCTCGAAGATGTGGTTTCGCCGCCTGATCGAACGAGCAAGGTGATCCTGGTTGAGTTTCCCCATGAAGAGTCTGTCCAGCAGGTCGGCGAATGCTGTCTCGAACCGCTCGGAGCGCTCGGTGTAGAGCAGGATGTCGCACGTGGCGTCGAAGGCCTTGGCGGCCGCCCGCCCGGGGCTGAAGTTCTGAGTCACGGATTTCATGTCCAGGGAGTCCGTGAGCACCAGGCCGTCGTAGCCCATGTTGAGTCTCAGGTGATCGTGCACGATCTGGCGAGACAGCGACGCCGGTACCTCTTCGGCCTCGAGGGCCTGGTAAAGGCAATGACTGACCATGATGCCGTCGGTCCCCCATCTGATCGCGTCTCTGAAGGGCCTGATGTGGATGTTCTGGAGGGTTTCACGTGAATCGTCCACCACCGGCAGGGCAAGGTGGGAGTCCAGCTTGGTCATGCCGTGCCCCGGGAAGTGCTTGGCCACGCAAGCGACGCTGCGCCTCAGGGAGCGGATCGCGACCTCCCCGAAGGTTGATACCGTGGCAATATCCCTGCCAAAAGAGCGCGTGCCGATTATGGGGTTCATGGGCTCGGTCACTACGTCGAGGCATGGGGCGAGGTCCATGTCTATGCCCATCTGGCCGAGATAGGCTCCCATCTGGGCGTAGAGGTCGGCCGCCGCGGCCGGCGCCAGCGTCTTGGCAATCGACCTCGGGCTCGGGGCCGAGGCGAAGAAATCCGCGATCTGTGTGACCCGCCCGCCCTCCTCGTCCATCATGAACAGGGGCTCGATTCCGCGGGTCCGGAGTCTGGCCCTCGCTTCGGCGAGGCGATCGCGCGAGGCCTCGAGGGTGGGCCCGAGGGCGTCACGGAACACTATGTAGTTGGCGACCGGATAGCGATCCAGATCAAGTCCGTCCCAGGAGCGCGGGAATCTCAAGGCGAAGATCTGACCCAGGGCCTGTCTGGCTTCCTGTTCGTTCACGAGGCGTCACCTCGGGCGACGTGCTTGCGGCGCGTCAGGGCCTTCAGCCTGCCGAAGACGATCAGCGCTCCCAGCGCCGAATAGGGCAGCACCAAGGGCACCAGCGGGAAGACGAACCGCACCTCTGCCGCAACCGCGAGGTACATGATGGTCGAGAACACAATGGTTGTCAACGGGGCAAATCCTATGGCGCGCACGTCGGGGGGCAGGACAGCCAGGGAGCATATCATCAGGGCCACTAGCGCCAGATGGGCCGCCGCCAAGGCGAGGCTCTTCGTGGAAGGCCGCCGCCCGTAGCCCAGGTTGAGCCAGAGCCGCGGGATCTTCTTCAAGGTCAGCAGGGCCACGGCCCCCTTGTTGGCCAGGATCATCTTGCGTGCTTCCACCCCGAGGATCCTGTCCTTCTCGGCCTCCGAAACTCCGGCGACTCTGGTCCGGATCGCCGGTGTGAGCAGGCTGTCGGTGGAGAAGAAGTAGGCCCCCTGGGTGGGCGGATGGTTGCCCTTGTAGAGATTGGCTCCGACCAGGGTGCTTGTCGGGATGAACCTGTCCAGGGCGCGCTGGTTTCTCACTGCCCAGGGAAGCATAACCAGCGAGAAGACAACGCACAGCAGCGCCAAGCCTCTGACAGCTCGCGGGCCGACCCCGACCCTGGGGCGCTCCCCGAGCACTCTGCCCACGCCTCTGCCCAGGTGGCTCGACCATCCCGACGCCACCGCTATCCCCACCACGAGCAACGCCGCCGGCAGAAGGACCACGCCCGGGCGTATCAGGGTCGAGACCCCCAGGGCCAATCCCGCCAGCGCGTAGCTGGCGTAGCTCCTCAAGCGCACGGCAAACAACATCAGGACCATTGCGAGCGCAAGGAAGAAGGTGTACGAAGTCTCGGTCATTATGTAGGACGAGCTCTCGATCGCCGGCGGATACAGGGCATAGCCCAGCGCCGCGAGGGCGCCCGCACCGGGGCTGGCGAAGAGCAACACGCCCATCGCAAATACCAGCAGCACCGTGCCGGCATCCAGCAGCGCCTGAACCACTCGCACCGCGGTGAAGTTCCTGCCGAAGACCTTGAAGACCGAGGCTAGGAAGAGCGGGTAGCCCGGAGTGCGCTTCGCGGTCGGCGCCTGGTCGGCGGCATATCGGTAACCGGTGCCGTCCAGCAGGTGATCGGCCAGCACGTAGTAGGTCGGCGCGTCGCTCTCGGCGAGGTTGCGGGGCACGGTCTTGGGGTTGTCGATGGCGAGGATCACTCCGAGCCTCACAAGCAAGGCCGCCGCCAGGGCGACCATCAACCACGATCTTGGTCTCATCGCTGGACTCCCCTCACTCCGCGTCGCCGGCTCACTCCGCTGACTCCGCGCCGGCCCCCGCGGCCCGGTCCGAAAGCAGCCTCAGGGCGTTGGCGATCACAATCAGGGACGCGCCCATGTCGGCGAAGACCGCCATCCACATGGTCGCATGACCGGTCGCTCCAAGCGACAGAAAAACCGCCTTGATCGCGATGGCGAAGGCGATGTTCTGCCGGGTGATGCGCCTGACCCGCCCCGAAATCGTGAACAGGGGCACGAGCTTCCGCAGGTCGTCGCTCATCAGCGCCGCGTCGGCGGTCTCTATGGCGGTGTCCGAGCCGGCGGCTCCCATGGCGATGCCGAGGTTGGAAGCCGCGAGGGCCGGAGCGTCGTTGACACCGTCTCCGACCATGGCCACGTGGCCACAACTTGACTTCAGGCGTTCCACGAGCGCGACCTTCTCCTCGGGCAGAAGGTCTCCGTGGACCTCGTCGATTCCGATCCCGGCGGCGACGGCGCGAGCCACCTCGCTGCGGTCTCCGGTTATCATTATGGCCTTGGTGATGCCCGCTCGCCTCAAGGCCGCGATGGTCTCGGCGGAACCGGACCTCGCCCTGTCCTCGAATTCGATCACTCCGAGGAGTCGCTTGTCGGTGCCCACGGCGACACTGGTCCTGGCCTCGCCCCCGAGACTCTCGGCCTTCCC
>JBAQHK010000132.1:0-4561 GCA_049288275.1 bacterium
CCAATGCACACTGAACCGAACACACTGAAGCACGCGCCAATTGCGGCAGGAAGCAGGGACAAAAAGAACACCGGCCCTGGAACCACAGCCCCTGTTCTGTGACCCCGGGCCGGTGCTTTTGACAGGCTATTCACTACGCCCGTCGAAAATGAAGCAGCGCCGATCCCCTGAACTGACTACTCTACTTCGATAGCGTCCTCCTTGCAGTGTGTGATTTCCCTTCGTCACCCCTTCGCACCTGGGGGGTCTTTCCCTTTGGCGTGTTGCTGTCGCCGGCGCCGCGAGTCCGCGCAGTCCGGCCCACCGCCGAGCCGACGACCGACTTCACCGCGCCGCCGAGGACGCTGGTCAGAGTGCCCTGCTGCTTGCCGGAGCGCTGGGAATCCTTGCGTTCATTCCTCTGGATCTCCTGGCGAGAATTGCTCTCGCGCCGCTCCACCTGGTCCGGACGAACCGCTCTCAACTTTTCCTCGTCGCCCCTGGGCTCACCCGAAGGCGCCCGGCCGCTGCTGCGCTCGGCGGCCTGTCTGGCCTCACCGCGCGAATAGAGACTCCGCTCATCCGTCTTATACCGCGCCGCATCGACGAGGTTCCCACCGCGTATCTCGGCAGTCCGGTCCACGGAGCGGCCGGCAGTCCGGCCGGGATTCCGGTTGGCGGTCCGATCCGGACTCCGGTCAACCTGGCCAGAGTGCGCGCGCTCATAGTCCCTCGAGCCGGCGCCGTCATGCCGGGACTTCCACTTGTATTCGTCCGGCCACCGATCACGATCGTTGACGCACAGGTCCCTGCCGTCGTGGCCGCCGTGATGCCCGCTGCAGCCGTGGCCGGTCCTGTGGCATACGTACCTGGGCCCGCAGTAGACGTTGGTCGGCGAAGACCACCACCACCAAGACCACGGGCTCCACGCCCGATCGCAATCGACAAAGGATATCGAGAAGCCGAGGCACACGTCGGTGTAAGGCCTGACGTGGCCTGTGAACCCGTGGCAGTCATAGCAGAGATACCGGGGATAGTGAACCCGCTCGCCCACGTAGAAGTAGGTGAAGCCGGCCGAGGCCATGCCGGCCTCGAGGGCGTCGATGCAGATGAACTCGTCGATGGTCTGCATGGCCATGTAGGGATCGCCGTAGACCCGGGGCGGTAGCGCCGAGCCCCAGTAATCGTGGAAGCCCTGCCAGGTGACGTTGAAGGCGTAGCGGTCGTAGCCGCTGCAGCCGTGCCAGTAGATCTCCCTGAAAGGTTCGTAGGAGGCCACCACGTGAACGTACTCCATCCCCGACGGGCCCGCGGCGTAGAGCCTGCGGTAGCCGCCTCCGATGGTGTAGGTCACTCCGCCTTCGAGATAAGCGTCGTAGTCGCAGTCGCGCGGGAAGAGCACCTTGAGGTATCCGTCGGTATCGATCTCGTAGACCATCACGTAGCAGTCTTCGTAAGGTCGAACGCTGATCTCGACCGGGTCGCCGACACGATACATGCCGCCGGTGCCTCGGTCGGTCCAGATGTCCACTCGCGGTCCGTGGTCCGAGGTCATGGCCCCGGCGGGCACAGCGCCCGCAACGAGGAGCACGACAAGACCTGCGGCAAGACCCGCGGCGAGCCACACGCCGGCTCCACCGGCCTTAGACAGCCCCACGGTCGCACCGATCTCTCTCACCCTTCTCACCCTTCTCATCGTAGTCACCCCCTCTTCGGCCCCGCGCCCGCCACAGGCGCAAGCTCCGTAGACCCTCGCTTCCCCTGAAACGCCCAGTAGACTATGATGCCTCCACTGCCGATCTCCTCCACTCTGAACTTGCCGTAGTAGCCGCCGGAGGTCTTGAAAACGTATGAATGCCCGAGGATGACTTCCACGCCCTCCGGGCAGGCCGACCAGCCTACGGTCGGCGCCTGGTCCACCTCGTCCGGACTCCCGGTATGGCCGAAATCCTGGATCAGGTTCGCCGGGCCCACCACCTCGGGCGACGGCACGATCCTCATGCAGCCGCCGTCGTCGTAGGAAAGATAGAAGTTGGCGCTGGAGTGATTGTAGGCCACCACAACCGGCGAGTCGTACTGGTCAGGCAGAATAGCCAGGCCCGCCTCCCCCGCAAGGTAGTGCCTCTCGTACCAGACGAGGTCCCAGCCCTCGGGCCTCGGCGTGTCGTCCACGGTCTCGTAGCTCAGTTCGCTGGAGTTGCCGGCCCAGTCAAAGGCATCCACCGCGTAGTAGTAGGTGGTGCCGTTGGTGAGCTCGTAATCCCAGAACTCGGCGGCCTCACCGGCCTCCACTTCCCCGATCCTGGCGTAAGCGCCATACTCATCCCTTGATCTATAGACCCCGTAGCCCTCCACGTCGTCCTCGTAGACCGGATTCCAGTAGACCACCACGTAGGTGTCGCCGGTGATCGACCCCACGCCGGTCGGCACCGCAGGCGCCTGCTCGTCGCACTCCCAATCGCCGTCGCAGCAGCGATCGTCGTAGCAGTCGCACCCCAGGGCAAACACCACCAGCGATGCAATCACCAGCACCGCGCCTCTTGTCACGTTGTGCAGCTTGGTTCCCCTCATCACCGACCTCCTTCGTGACCCGCAAGATGGGTCGCTTCCACCAGCTCCGCAACCAGACTGCCGACTTTGAACTTGCTCTTCATCAAGACCGGCAGCTTCAAGGCGTCATCGGTGAGGTAGATCAGGAGCTTGCCGGCGGTCTTCTTGAGGCCGCCCTCGAGCTCGGGCTCGACGACCAAACACTGGTATTCGCCGCGGTGAGTTGAGACCTTCTCTCGCCTCAGCACTCTGACGCGTGCCTGGTAGCACTTGCTGTTATCGAAGGTCCTGACGATGACATCTTCTCCTACCCGCAAGTCCTGCCCCCTGAGAAGGTAGAGTGCGGAAAGCACATCCCGCGTACCCGGCTCCACGCGGAAGGTCTCACCCCCCGCCGCAACGAATCCACTATCGCCATAGTCCAGCCTGACATGCTTCTTCATGCGCCCTTCGCTTATGTGTTTCTCATAGAGCCTCGGCTCCAGGGTCCGGGCGTCCATCTCGGAGACAACGCGATCGTCAACGTTGAAGAACAGGGACACCAGGGCGTTGGAGCGCACCGAGGAGGAAATCCGCCAGACGTCGCCACGCTCGCCCGTCGCGCTGGCGACCTCGAGGGAGGCATGCCCGGCGGGAAGCGAGCCGTAGTAAATGTCGAAGGAGAGCTTCTCGCCGTCCACGAGCAGCATATCGGGAGGCTCGATGAGCACCGCGGGCGCCTCGGCCCAGGCTGCGCCAGCGGCCGCCAAGAGAGCCGCCGAGAGGGCAGCCGCCGCAAATGCGGCTCTGCGCCTCGAGGGTCTTCTCTCCTGCGTTCTCTGCTGCTTCCGTTCCTGCTTTGCCATCGGCTTCGTCATCTCCGGTTCCTCAGTGCCGACCTATGCAGTTGCTTGACTCGCTTGGCAAGGAAATGCATAGGGTGTGCCACTGGGGGCCGGGCCTCACGCCCGGGGGCAGGCGTGGTTCGATCTCGTCGTAACTTCATGTTGACTATTGGATTAGGCGGACGCGACCGGCGCTCGCCGGACGGCATGCGCGACGCCATCTCGGGCCAGGCAGCGGCTTCTGTGTCCAAGAGACACTACAGTGTTCAGAATTTGATGCGACGCGGGCTGCCGACAGGTTGAAGTCAGGGCAGCGCCAGCACCACGCACTTGAGGTAGTGCGTCTCGGGAAGCCCCACCAACCAGGGGTGATCCGGCGGCTGGGCGCCCGAGGAGAGCACCGCGACCTGCTTGCGCGCGAGGGCCGCGGCCGAGCGGAGCATCTCGAGGAAGCCGTCAGACGAGACGTGATGGGAGCACGAACAGGTCGCGAGCACGCCGCCGGGCCTCAAGAGGCCCAGGGCGAGCCGGTTGAGATGAACGTAGCCGCGCTCCGCGCCCGACACCGCCCGCCTGGTCTTGGCAAGCGACGGCGGATCGAGGATCACCACGTCGAACTTCTCCCTGCGCGCGGCGAGCTCGCCCAGGCGATCGAAGATGTCGCACATCTCGAACCCGGCCGCGGTCGCGAGGCCGTTACGCTCGGCGTTGCGGCGGGCCAGCTCCACTGCGGGCGCCGACGAGTCGAGGCCGATGACTTCGCTTGCCCCGGCCTTGGCGCACGCGAGCGACCAGGCTCCGGTGTAGCAGAAGCAGTCGAGGACGCGCTTGCCCCGCACATAGGGCAGCACCAGCGCGCGGTTGTCGCGCTGGTCTATGTAGAAGCCGGTCTTCTGGCCCTCGAGGACGTCGACCTCGAGATCGAGCCCGCCCTCGGAGATGACCACCGGACCCTCGAGCGAGCCCCGGGCCACCAGGCAGTAGCTCTCGAGCCCTTCGGCCTTGCGGGATGGCGAGTCGTTCCTCAGGACCACGGCCGTCGGCGCGACCAGGGATTCCATAGCCTCAATGACGGCGTCCACCACAGCATCCCGGCGCCGTTCCCACCCCAGGACCCGGGTCTGGATCACGACCACCTTGCCGTATCTGTCCACCACGAGTCCCGGCAGGAGATCGCCTTCAGCATTGACCAGGCGCACCACATCCAG
>JBAQHK010000133.1:0-4487 GCA_049288275.1 bacterium
CACGCGGTCCAGCCATTCGAACATGGGGCCCGCGGCCTGGGGAGCGGCCTTGCGGATTGCCCGGAGCGCCCTGACAGAGGCGACCCGCCCGGCGGCAAGATCGGCGAGCGACGGGGCGCTCGCGAGATCGTGGCGGCAGGCGGCGACGGACTCCGCGCCCAGTTGGGCCATCTCGGCTTCGGTCTTCTCGTCGAGGAGTTCGATCCAGGTGAGATACCGATCGGCGAGCGCCCTCCAGGCGGATACCTGGCTTGCGATCTCGCCTACCCAGCGGGCAGCACGGGATCGGGCGTCAGGGGCTTCACCTTTTGGCAGGGCAGCATGCTCGCCGGCTCCGGCAGACGCCGAGGCGGGCGCTCTGGATATCGCGGGCATCCCCACCTTCTCGGCCAGAGTCTCTACGCTCCCCTCCAGGCGCCTCAGGACGCCGAGCGCATCCGCGATGCGCTCCGGGGGAGATTCCAGGACACGCGCCACGTCGTCCGCGAGGCGCGGATCGAGGCCGGCGACACCCAGGGCGACCTCTCTCAGGATGTCCACGGCGTCCCGCAGACCTTCAAAGGCGCGCAGGTCGAGGATGGGGTCACGGACGATCTCCTCGAGTCCCTGCTCCAGGCACCACAAGGCGCCGAGCAGGTTTCCGCTGTCAACGGTGGACACGTAGCGGGGCTCAAGCGGGCTCAGGGTCTCCATGTCATACCAATTGAGCAGGTGGCCCTCGTAACGCTCCAGCTTGCCGAGGGTCTTCATTGTGCGGGTGAGGCGATCGATCACATCGTCAACCGTAAGATATCCGAAGTCATGCGCGCCAAGGGCGCTCACCATCCAGAGACCTATGTTGGTGGGACTCGTGCGCATTGCCAGTTGATTGCGATGGGAGACCTGGTAGTTGTCCGGCGGCAGATACGATGTCTTCTCCCCCACGAAGTCTGAGAAGTAGCCCCAGGTTCGCCGTGCGACCCCCCTCAAGAACCGTAAGTCCCTCTCGCGGAGCTCGAGCTGCCGCTGCCTGGGTTCCGGCCGACGGGTCAAGAGCCAACCGACGAGCGGGGATACGACCCACAAGGCGAGCCAGGGGCCAGCGGCCGGAAGGCTGGACGGCCTCCAGCGCTCGACCGCCCCCGCGAGGGCGACGCTCAGGATGCCGGCCAGGCTCATGAGGATCACGAACATCCGCACGTGACCTGGGGAATTCCATTGCATCACCTCCGCGGAGGTCCACTCGAGCAGCTTGCGATGGGATACCAACCGGCGATACCCGACCCTGAGAATCGCATCCAGAGCCAGCCAGGCCTGGTGCGGGAGTAGCGACGCATCGACCACCGCTCTCGCGAGGTCGTGCCCCGCTTTTGAGAAGGAGAAACTCTTCAGCCCCCGACCGGCAGTCGCCCAGGTGAAGGGCTCGACCAGAGGGGCGAATATGAGCAGCACGCCAACGAGGACGGACGATATCCACGCCATCGGCAAGGAGACGAGCCAGGAGGCGACAAGCAAGCCGAGACTCGTTGCGGGCACCAGGCTCCGACGCAGGTTATCGAAGATCTTCCAACGATCGAACCAGGAGATCGGGTTGGGCCCGCGCCCTCCCGATCGGGGAACACGCGGGAGGATCCATTGCGCGATCTGCCAATCGCCTCGAATCCAGCGATGCTGCCGGCTGGTGTAGCTCAGGTAGTCCTGCGGGAACTCATCGTAGAGCTCGACATCGCTGGCGAGGCCCACTCGAACATGGGCGCCCTCTATCAAGTCATGCGAAAGCAGGCACTCCTCGGGGAAAGTCCCCGAGAGCACTCGGCTGAAGGTGCGAACATCGTAGATGCCCTTGCCGTGGTAGGAACCTTCGCCAGTGAGGTCCTGATTGATGTCGGAGACGGCCTTGGTATATGGGTCGATCCCGACGGCGTCGGAGAATAGCCGGCTGAAGGGTGAGCCGCTGGTGCTCGGCAGAGACGGGCTCACCCGCGGCTGGATGACGGTGTAGGTGCCGGCAAGGACCCTGCCCTTGCCATCGAGGCGCGGCCGATTGAGAGGGTGCGCCAGCGTCTCGACCATCCTGCGCGCGGCGCCGTGAGGCAGCTGGGTGTCGCTATCGAGGGTGATGACGAACCTCACGTTGGAGAGCTCCTCCGGATCGCCGACCCATACCAAGCGCCCGGGATTGTCGGGCCTGGTTCCATCGATCAGGCGATTGAGTTCCTCCAGCTTCCCCCGCTTACGCTCCCAGCCGATGAATTTGCGCTCGGACCGACTCCATCTTCGCTCCCTGTGAAAGAGGAAGAAGCGCCCACCACCCTCATCACCGTACCTGTGATTCAGGGCATCCAGGCTTTCGGTCGCCGTCTTGAGGAGCGGCTCGTCCTCATCGCAGCGCGCCCGCGTTGAATCCGTATAATCCGTGAAGAGGCCAAAGACCAGGTTCGCTTCTCTGTTCGCAAGGTATCGGATTTCGAGCTTTTCCACTTCGGCCCGGACGGTCTCCGCATCCACGAGCAGCATGGGTACCACGACCAGTGTTCGGCAGGCGTCCGGAATCCCGGCGGCCTCAAAATCCATTTTGGGAAGAGTGCGCGGGGGAAGGAGCCGCGTGGCTGAGTAATTCAGGACCTCGAGCGCAAGCTGGCTCGCGGGGATTGCGAGGAGCAGCGCCAGGAGCGACCGGACCCCGAGCGGCTGCCCGCGCAAACCGACCAGCAGCGCGAAGGATACCAGCAAGGCAACCGAAAGACCGAGCCCCAGGAAGTAGACGCGTGAATGATGACGGTAGACCCATTCGAGGGCGCGCCGCCGCAGCTTCTCACGGGAGTGGATCAGTCGGGCAAGCTCGGGCCTGGCGTCGCCGACGAGGTAAGTCCCTACGTGAGTCCAGCGGTCGTCTCTCGGCATGCCGCGGCCTTCTTCCCGGGCCGCATCCCCCGCCCCTTTGCGGTCTCCTTCCCGAGCGGCCTCGCCAGCCATCTCGATGGCCCGCCGCGCGACCTCAGGCTCCCCCGTGCCGGACCCACG
Source organism: bacterium (assembly GCA_049288275.1). Lineage (GTDB taxonomy): Bacteria > Arandabacterota > Arandabacteria > Arandabacterales > Arandabacteraceae > JBAQHK01. The sequence goes on from JBAQHK010000133.1 coordinate 3,004, forward strand.
CGCGAGCTCTTCAACCGCGCAGCGATACCGATCCCGCGTTTGGAAATCCATCTCGGGATAGACGCCGGCCGGATCCAGCCGCAGCACGCGCTCGACCCGGCTCAGCTCCTCGAAGAGCTGTCGCCAATCCAGCAGGGCAAGCTGCCGCAGGCTCGTGAACGCATTCCCGATCGATAGCCGATCCTTGGTCTGGCGGTTCTGCTCGCGCAGGTCAAAACCGCTCAAGGGTCGCCGGAGGCTTCGCTCGAGCCAGCCGCGAACCGGACCCAACGCGGCTTCTTCGTCGTACAGGTGATCGATAAGCTGAGAAGCGAAGTAAGGGCTGGGGGTGGGCTGCGCCGCGGCGAGCTCGGCAAGGAGAGCGAAGACCTGGTTGGGATCGCGCCGATTGGCCGTGATCAGTCTGTTCGCCCAGAAATCAGCGAGGCCGCGCTCGCGAAGCTCAGTCAGGGCCCGTGTAGCGAGATTCTGAACGCTCTCAATCAAGGCGACGCGGAGCATTTGGGGCAGCGCCCACAGCTCTCCTGTCGACAGTTGGCCCACGGTTTGATAGGCCTCGACAAACGCGATTATGTTCTCTCTATCCAGGCGCAGGTCCGTATGGGAGACCAGTTCCATCGCGAGGCCGTAGATGCGCGGCAGGCCCTGGTAGGGCTCGTCCGACAACGCCGGCAGCTCCTGGTAGAAACGCCGGGGGAGATTGAGCTGGACCTCGCGTATGTTGCTCTCAACGATGTACTCATTATCGAGGAGCCACTCGGCAGTCGGAGGCACGGTCTGCCCGACCCGGCCCGCTTCCGCGAGATTCAGGCAAACCTGATGGATCCATCGGCGGGACCGTTCGAGCCGCCTCAAGAGCTCGGCTGCTCGCTGGGGATCGGGATCCACCCTGTGTTCCCCCGCCACCCGCGGGGCATACTCCTGGATCTGGGCTGTGGATAGCGGCACCGTGGGGCCGGAGACATCTCCGGTCGGACTCTCGCACTTGGGATGGAGGGCGAAGACTGCCGGCGGGATCTCGCCGCTTTCCCGGACGAGCGCCACCGGGACCCGCAAAGCCGTCATCGGCACGTCGAGGACGAGGGCGGTTTCTTCGGACACAAGCCACCGTGCGTGGTTCTCGAGGAGGCCACGCGCCACCCCGTGCCTGGATCGGCGCATCCACATTGCGCCAAGGAAGGCGCCGATCAGCCCTCCCGCGAGGAGTGCAACCAGGCGGGACGAGCTCTCAGCGAGCGTCCCGACCGACAAACGCAGCTCGGTGGCGGCGATCCCGGCCAGACCCGCGACAGCGACGGCAGTGAGTATTAGCCACAGCGCGCGGCGCCGGAGGAAGGGATCCCATGTCCGTATGTCTCCATCGGCGGCCTTGTGGATCAACGCGGCGCGGCGGAAGCCCCTCTTTCCGAGCTCCCTCATGGCCCGACGAGCTTCCTCGCGTTTGGCGAAGTAGCCTACGAGAGTACCATCTCTCACGTTGGTTC
>JBAQHK010000134.1:0-5153 GCA_049288275.1 bacterium
GCTTAGAACTACATGCGCCTCCGCATCAGCCCCTCTCCCTCGCCTCTCGCTTGGGCCAGGCGAGTGGCGCCGATGGGGAGACAGCCGCCCCAAGGCGGCTGGCCCGACGAGCGCAGCCGCGCGAGCACGTTGGGGGGTGATCGGCGACAGGACCCGCCAGCGTCCCTAGCCGAGGCGGGAAAGCACGGTAACCAGCAACCCCACGGGTATCAGGTAGTAGGCGAAGGCGTAGAACCGGTTCTTCACTACCACCCGGAAGAGCGCCGCTATTGCGATGTAGCCGCCGACCAGGGCGGCCGCCGCCGAGGCCGCGACCACCAGCGGGTCGCCCGCCAGGCCTCCGTCCAGGATCTTGAAAAGGGTCGCGCCCAGCACCGCCGGTATCGATAGTAGCAGGGAGAACTCGAAGGCCTCGCGCTTGGGTATCCCCACGGCCAGGCCGGCGCCGACAGTGAGCCCCGACCTTGACAGACCGGGTATGATCGCCGCCGCCTGGGCAAGTCCCACCGCCAGCGCGCGCGGCGCGCCGAGGGGTTTGTCCTCACGCGCCTTTCTGCCGGTTGCCATAAGGAAGAGACCGGTGACCACCAGCATCACTCCCACAGCGGTCAAGTTGCCAAAGAGACCCTCAAAGAAGTCGTTGAGGGTTAAGCCCAGCAGCGCGGCCGGCACGCTGCCCAGCAGGATCAGCCCCGCCAGTCGGGCCTGGGCTCGATCGCTCTCGGTCGGGACGCCTCCGGCCCGTCCGAGATAGCCCACCAGGCCGCGTATCAACGCCCAGATCTTCTTACGCAGGTAGACGATCACCGCGAGGGTCGTCGCCAGATGGGTGAAAATCTCGAAGGTTATCCCGGCCTCGCCGATCTTGAGCAGGGACTTGGCTATCACCAGATGGCCGCTGGAGCTGACCGGAAGGAACTCTGTCAGAGCCTGAACAATTCCGAGCAGCACCGCTTTAACCAAATCAGGAAGGTTTTGCATCTACACCCCCGCTAGAAGAAACGCCACGAGACCCACCGGCATCACGGCCTTGAGCATTCGGGCAACCGATCGGCCCGCGGCCGCCAATTCATCATCCTGCGTTACGCCGCGCCCGAGGGCGCCTATCACTCTGCCGGCGCTCACCCCGAGCAGCGGGTATGCCCCCAACGCCACAACCACAAAGTACCCGAGCCCGTAGGCGGACGCAACCACCGGTATCAGGCTGACAATCACCACTCCCGCGATGCACCACAGGGCAAGCCTCAAGGCCGCGCGCTGCCCCACCCGCACCGCAAGCGTTCTGAGGCCCACGGCCGCGTCACCTCGGGCATCAGCCACCCCCTTGGCTATCTCTCTGCCGAGATGCAGCGCAAGGGATATCAGCGCGGGCAAGACCCCGGCACCGGCGTCTCCCCCAACCGCAGCGCCGAGCACGAAACCCGACGAGGCAGCCAGGCTCGCCACCAGGTTGCCGGCCAGTCCCCAGCCCTTGAGCCTCCACGAGTACAACCACAACGCCGCCACCCATCCGAGCCAGAAGGCCACCACGCGAGCGCCCCCCAGCGCGGCGGGAACGGCGGCAGCCACCCACAGCGCGCCGCCCAACCGAAGGGCTGTCCGAGGCCTCAGGCCGCCGCTCACCAGAGGCCGCGACGGCTTGGCCACGGCGTCGGTGCCAAGGTCATAGTAGTCATTGACGGCGTAAGCTCCAGCGCAGACCAGGAGCGCCATCAGGCCGGCGGGCAGCGCCACCCCGAGGGCCGACGCCCAACCTGCAACACCGCGGGCCAGCAGCGCTCCGACCGCGACCGACGCCGCCCCAATCACGCAGTTGTGGGGCCGGGTCAGCCTGACCGCTTGCGCGAAGGGGCTAAGCATGCTCACTGGCGGAGGGTCTCGGCCTTCTTGTAGGCTTCCTGGGCCCTGATCTTGTCGCCCTTGTGATCGTAGGCGACACCCAGATAATAGTAGCTTCTCCAATCGCGGGGCTGAACCGCGGCCGAGCGCTCGAAGCAGACTATGGCCCCGTTGACATCGTTCTGACCCAGGTAGGCGTTGCCGAGGTAGAAGTAGGCCTTGGCGTTGTCGCCGTCCAGCTCTATGCACCTTGCGAGGCACTTGGCGGCCTTCTCGGCCACGCCCTTTCTCAGATAAGCCAGACCGAGGTTGAAGAGGATCTTTGCGGAGTCGGGCTGGATCGCCAGCGCCTCCCGAAACTCGGAAATCGCGTCCTCGAGGTTGCCCTTGTTGGCCAGAGCCATTCCAAGGTTGTAGCGCTCGTCGGCGCCTCTGCCTCCCAGCATGATAGCGGTCCTGAATTCCTGGATCGCCTCATCGTACATGCCTGTGTCGCCGTAGATCGCGCCGAGGTTGCAGTGCCAGCGCGCGTTGCGGGGGTCCTTGTCGATGGCCTTCTTGAGCTCGCTGATCGCTGTCTCCTTGCGCGCGAGCCTGTCGTAGACCAGAGCCATCTCGCTGTGGGCCTTGGCCGAGGAGCTGTCGTACTTGAGGCACCTGCCGAACGAGGCCAGCGCTTCGTCGTAGTTGCCGTGCCTGGATTGGGTGACGCCCAGTCTGTAGTGGGCCTCGGCGTTCTCGGGTTCGATCGCGATGGCAAGGTTGTGCTCGGCTATCGCGTCGTCGTACAGGCCCTTGAGGTCGTAGGCCCGCGCGATGGCGTAGTGAGGCTGAGCGCACTGTCTTATCTCGCACGCCCTCCTCAGGGCTCGGACGGCGTCGTCGGTCACGCCCAGGTCGAGCAAGGCGTCGCCGTAGGCTATCAGAGCGGCGTAGTCGTCGGGGTGTCCGGAGACATACCTTTCCAGCAGCGAGATAGCCTGATCGAACTTACCGGCAGAGCGCAGCAGCCCCGTCAACTCGGCGAGGGTCCGCCAGTCATCGGGTTTCCGTTTGAGGTTGTTCCTAAGAGCCTTTATCTTGTTCTCAAGCATGACGTGCCCTGTCGCACCAGAGGCCTGAGAGAAGGTAGCACAGCCGGTGGGAAGTGTCAAACCATGTGAGCGCGGGCGGTCGGCGAGGCCGGGTGTTGCCGGGCCCGATTAGGCCTGGTCTTCGTCCACGACCACTTCGACGTCCACCGCGAGATTGACCAAGACATGCCCGGGCTTGCCCTTGCCGGATATCTTGATCGGGATCCTCAGCCTGGCGTCACCCGCGTTGACCGAGTAGGCGGTTTCGCCGCCGTCGCTGAAGGCCTGACCGGATACGGGTGCGAAGTGGCCGGCATCGATTCTTGTGCCAGCACGAGTAGCGCCGGCCACTCCACCCGCGTGTTTCCCCTGGCCTGACGGCGCCGCGCCGTCCGAGTTCGCCTGATCTGCAGGCAGCGCTCCATGTCCGGAGCCCGTAGCGTATCCCGCACGAGCATCAAGTTCCGCGGCGGCAGCCCGTCCAGACCTGCTCCCGTATCCAGGTTCACTGATTTCATTAGGTGGGCAGGCGACACCGGTTGCCAGAGCAACTGAGGCTTCTTCACCCGGGGAGGGGACATTTGGAGTCGTATCCGTGAACGTGGAAGAAACCTCCTTGCCCGCTCCCGACGCCCCGCCGGCCCCTGCCGACAAAGCGGTTCCGAACGTGTCAGCCTGCCCACCATAATCATCGCTGTCTTGGTCTTGAAGCAGCTGCTTGCGCAGTTCTTTGAGAACCAGTTTGGCGGCCGCGTTCAGGGTCTCGTACACCCCCTCGCCGGTGGTGGCGACCGCCTGGAAGGTCTGGACCATGCCTGGATTGAGCTCGCGCTCCAGGTTCTCAGGGGACATCGCCGTGGGCAGATCGCGCTTGTTGTACTGAATCACCCACGGGACTTCGCCCAAGGCCTTGCCGTACTCGCTGAGATTGGTCTCGAGGTTCTTCAGGCTCTCCCGGTTGGCGGCCAGCTCCTCGGCCTGGGAATCCGCCACGAAGACAATCGCGTCGGCGCCCTTCAGGACCAGCTTGCGAGTCGCATTGTAGTAGACCTGTCCGGGCACGGTGTAGAGCAGGAACCTGATCTTGAAACCGGCAATCTCCCCTCCTTCGATAGGCAGAAAGTCGAAGAAGAGGGTGCGGTCGGCCTTGGTCTTCATCGAGACCATCTTGCCCCGCAGATGCGAGGCGGTCTTATTATAGATGTATTCCAGGTTGGTAGTCTTGCCGCTCAGTCCCGGCCCGTAGTAAACGATCTTGGCGTTTATCTCCTTGCCGGAGTAATTGAAGACTACCATCGCTGACCCTCCCCGGTCCTGGTGCCCTCTTGGTTCGCCAAGCGAATTCAGCAACAACTGTGCCAGCGCGAAACAAGCGTGCGGGGCGGGCTCAGGCGCTCCAGACGGCGCGAGACCCTTGACTTCCCGGCAGATAGGCGGACGTGCAAAAGGCCACAGGCTGCGGGGCCGGGTCGCAGAATCCTACCGGTGTTGCATGAGGCCACTCTGTCGGCAGAATGCAACCCCGAAGGCGCCTCGCCGTCAGGGCGCGCGCCAATCCGCAACAGGGAGCGTTGCAAATCACCCCGGAGGTGCGGCCGGCAGCGCCTCAGTCGTCGGCGCGCCTGAGCCAGACTCCGCAGGCTTCCTCAATGCGCGGCGGGAACTGCGGCGAATCGAAATAGCGTGAATAGTGCGAGAGTATGCGTGGCCTTATCTCGGCGTAACCGTCACTGGGAACGTAGCGGGTGATCTTGTGATACATCCCGTCCCGTTCAGAGTATACCAGCAGGGAAAGTCGGGTCACCTTCTCGTAATTGGCCTCGGAATAGGAGACGTTGGGATCGCCGTCTATGTCAAACCAGATCGAAACCGTCTCGTCGCTCACCGAGAAGCTGTGCTTCTCGGTCATCAGGTGCTTCCACAGGTCGAAGATCTCCAGCGGAACATACCGTACCGATCCGTCCGCGACCGCGCCAGACGCGGCCACCGACGTGGCGGACCTCTCCGCGCGCGGCTCTCCCCCGCTTGAGGCTTCCCTGCAAACCCTGCAGCGGACTATCTTTTCCTTGGCCATCGGTTCTTCCCCCGCCGAAGTCAACGAGAGTTAAGTATACGGGTCCCGCCTTGTCAAGGGCCAAATCCCCCGACCGGGACCCGCCGCCTCACCACCTTGGACGCTGGCTGCGATGGGAATCCAACGCATCCCACCCTTGTGCCCGCCCCGCAGTCCGGGGTATAATC
>JBAQHK010000135.1:0-1646 GCA_049288275.1 bacterium
GGCACGGAGGATCGGATCGATAGCGGTGACCACGCCGCTGGCCGGCCGAAGGCACTTGATACTGCCGTCCTTCTCGTCGATGACATGCATGTACGGCTCTCGATTCGAGACCACGACCAGCGAGTTCTGACCAAGCCTGGCTTTGACAAGATCGCGCAGCTTCGCCTCTGTCCAGAGCTCCTCCTGCTGCAGGCGAGCGTGCGCCTCCTCGGCCGCGGCCCGCCGGGAGACCCTCAGACTCAGCGCGACCTGCTCAACCTCGCTCACCAGCTTGCCCAGCTCCCCCTTGGCATTGAACGGGCTTAACCCGTCGATCTCTCCCTTCTGGAAGTGGCCGAACCAGGCTGTGACACGCCGCAACGGCAAGACGTAGGTCTGCCTTTCCACCACGATGGATACCAGCAGTATGAGCGACGCGATAGCGATCAGCGTGTAACTTATCCGCCTCCAGAGACCGGCAAGGACACTGTGAAGGTAGGAGGTGTCGTAGATCACCTCGACAAGACCCAGCGCCTCGTTGCCTTCGTCCAGGACCGGCAGCACGTACCTGTAGATTGAGTAGCCGTCGATGCCGTCAAGGGACCCGCGGGCCAACTTGGTTTCGATCGAAGCCGCGAGGGCCGTGGTGTCACGCTCTTGCCACCCGGCGATGCGCTCAGTCACGGCCATTACGTTGAGGTCCCTGTCGTAGAGAATGCATCCCTGAAGCCGCTCGCGTTTCTGGAAGCTCTCAACCAGCCGCCGCGCCCCGTCAGCGTCAGCCGAGGCAAGCACGTCGTGCGCCGAGAACTCGATGCTCTCCGCCACGTTCCTTGCCTTGCGCATCAGGTCGTCCATCAGCTTCTCTTTCACCGATCGCACCTGAACGATCCCGAGAACGGTGAGACCAACCCCGATCACGGCGAGCGCGGGGAGGGCGAACAGAAGCACTCGCTTCATTGGCTCCTCTCCTGCTGGTAGTTGAGCGCCCTTATGGGGAACGGGATCACAATGCCCTCGCGCGCGAAACGCTCGTGAAGGCGCATTATGAACTCATGCCTGACGATGTGCTGATCGGTGAATTCCTTCACTCGCAGGATCACATTGAAGTCGATGCTGGAATCCCCGAAGGTGTGGTAGCGAATGAAGGGCTCGAATTCCGGAACCCCGCCGGGAACCTCGCGCATCACGTCGCGGCCGACTTCGCAAGCCACCCGCTCCACCTTGCGCAGATCGCTGCTGTAGTGCACGCCGACTCCCACGAGGACGGACATCTCGTCCTCGGGCAGGTGGAAGTTGGTCACGATCGCTTTGGCGATTTTGTCGTTGGGCACCAGCACGACGTTGTTGGCCAGCATTCGGATCTTGGTGGTTCTCCAGTTGATGTCGGTGACGTACCCGGCGTCGCCGCTGTCCAGCTTCACGTAGTCTCCTACTCGAACCTGCTTCGCCACGACAATGTGAAGTCCCGCGAAGAGATTGGCCAGTGTATCCTGGAGCGCGAGAGCCACGGCTAGGCCGCCCACGCCCAGGGTCGCCAAGATAGGTGTGATGGTTATCCCGAGAGTGTTCAGGATCACCAGCAGCCCGACCGCGAAGATCACCAGCCGACTGATGTGCTGGGTCAGGGAGGTAACCGGCAGGCCAGCGCTTACCCTCTCGCCGTA
>JBAQHK010000136.1:0-3479 GCA_049288275.1 bacterium
TCATGCAGCAGCACCAGCAGTCGACCTTCGTCGCGCGCGCGATAAGGCTGACAGGATCATCAAAGATGACCGACAAGATCTCGGCCTTGATCACCATTGAGGCCGCGAAGGAACCGAATCTCCTGGATGCCTACGTTGACTTCGTAGCTAACCCGAGGCTCGTGATCAGATCGGGCCAGTTCCAGATGCCCTTCGGGCTGGAGACCCAGGCATCCAGGTTCGATCAGGAGGCAGTAGAGAATTCCCTCATCATCAACGAGATCTGGAAGAACGTCTACGGCGGCTACTCCAGGGACGTCGGCGTGATGGCCACGGCCAGGCACAAGGTCTTCGAGCTCAAAGTCGCCGCGGTGAACGGCGTGGGCTGCAACTACGGCGACGAGTCCAGCACCTTCTTCCCCAAGTGGGGCAAGGACAACGACGGCCACATGGACATCGTGGGCAGGTTCGGCTTGGGAATCCCGGTGTTTGCGGGGCTTGGGGTATCGAGGTACCAGGGCAGCTGGCCGGCGGACGAGGACACCAGCGACGTTACCAAGTGGGTCGACATGGATCGGACCGCTACCGGTTTCGACATGTACCTGGACGCGGGCAAGGCGCTCTTCCAGATGGAGTATATCCGGGGAGAGGGCCTGCCGGGCAGCCAGTGGACGCGCGATGGGGATAGCAGCGACCCCGTCAGCTTCGGCGGCTGGTACGTGCTGGTGGGCTTCCGGGTGACCCCGCTGATCGAGCCGGTCTTCAAGTACGACAAGTACGATCCCAACACCGACGAGGACGACGACGGCAGGAGCGACATCTGCCTCGGGCTCAATCTCAATTTCGAGGGCAAGGCCCGGCTTCAGACCTGCTATCGCATAAAGCGCGAGGAGTCGGACGACGCGGACGTCGAGAACAATCAACTGATCGTTCAGATGTCGGGCAAGTTCTGAGACACCACATGCGGGAGGGCCGCCGCAAGACCGGCCGGGCCCGGGAGTTCGCGCAGGCTCCTCCGGGCGACGGGGGAGCCTGCTTGATGATTGCGGGTCTCAGAAACCACTAAGGGTCCGGAGCGCCGGGCCGAAGGTAGCTGCATGACGATAGGAGCCGAATTGCGCCGACGCGGCGAGCCGGGGTTCACCCTGATCGAGATGATGGTGACGGTTATAATCATAAGCATTCTGGCGGCGATGGTGATCGCCAACTACATCAGGATGCAGGAGCACGCCAAGATGGCGTCCTGCACCGCCAACCAGCGCAACATCCACCAGGCCGCGACCATTTACGCGTCCGACCACGATATCCCGGACGGCGACATGGAGGTCGGCGATCTGCTCGTCGTGAGAGGCGTGGCCCGTTCTCTGTGCGAGTGCCCTTCAAGTAACGACGGCAGCTACGATGACTACACCGTTACCTGGCTGCGTGGCCTGCCTCGCGATGTCGCCTGCAAGGTGAGGGCGGACAACCACGAATGGCACCCTCACTAGGCTTCGCGCTCAGCGCGGCTCTCCCAGGAGCTGCCTGGCCTCGCTCAGGTTGTCCCTGATGTTCTGATTGTTGGGCGCGAGAACCAGCGCCCTCTCCCACATGCCGATGGCCTTCGCATACTGCTTCTTCTCGGCGTACACCGTGCCCAGGTTGTTCAGGACCTCGAGGTCGTCGGGCTCCATGTCCAGCGCCCTCTCGTAGATCTCCTCGGCCCGGTCCAGGCGGTTCTCAAGCATCCAGGTGTAGGCGGTTGCTGCCAAGGCAGCCGCATTCCTGGGCTCGGACTTGACGACGAAGGCCAGGTCCGCCCGCGCGTCCTCCAACTGGCCCTTGGCAATCAAGCACAGGGCCCTCAAGTGCCGGGCCCGCGCGTTGAAAGGCCTCATGGAGAGCGCTCTGGCTACGGTCTCGCTTGCCTGGTCGACCAGGCCGCCGGAGATCTCAGCCTCGGCCTGCAGCAGCTGGGCCGGCAGGTAGGCAGGATTGACCTGTGCGGCCACGCTGAGGAGGCGGACTGTCTCCATGGGATCGCGCCTGGTCTCCAGGGTCGCCAGATTGTATAGTGCCCGGTAGCTTGCGGGATTGGACTCAACTGCTCGCCGGCCGGTGGCCAAGGCATCGACGAACTTCCTGTCCTGGGCCAGAGTGCGCGACAGCGACAGGTAGAAGTCCGAGAGCTGCAGCGCGTGGATGCCATTCTCGGGGCAATTGCCGCGAGCGGCTTCCATGTAGGTGGAGGCTTGGCGTAGATTGCGCTCGCTGAGCGCGGTGAGCGCCCGGGAGTACATGCCCCTGGCATCCACACATCGCTCGATCTGATCGGCGACTATAGTGGCCTCGGCGGAATTTCCTTCGGAGTCGCTGAGGATGGCCGCGGGGTCCTGGCGGTTCGCCTCGAGGCCTGCCAGGGTCTGGACGTGTTCGGGTCTGCCGGTCGCTCTGGGCGCGCGGTAGAGCAGGAAGTTCCTGGTGCCCGGACCCGCGGGCATGCCGCCGGCCCATTCCGCCAGAGATTCGCGCCCCATGACGTACATGCTCAACATCCCGACGTAGCTTATGGTTCCCAGCCTCTCCAGGTCTTGCAGGACCTGGGTGGAAGCGAGTCGGGTCCTCAGGGTCCGGCCGTCTATCTGGAACGGCGCCATACTGCCCGCAAGCAAGACCTGCGGCCCGCCCAGCCACCACAGGCTGACGTAGGGGAAGTGGTAGCTGAATTCCCTGGCAAGGGAAGCGAGGCCTTCCCCGGGGAGACCGGCCAGATCGACCACCTCACAGACTATGCCAGAAGGGGAGAGGCATGCGCGCGCCAGGCGGGCCAGCTCGGGGGTTGGCAGGGGGCGCCCGCAGGTTATGATGTCGTACTTGGCTCGAGATACCAGCAGATAGTTGGCCGGGTCGCAGGTCACCAGCCTCAGGCGTGAGTCGTTCAGGGCGTCGCGATTGTAGGGGGCAAAGGCGCGACAGGCAGCCGCCACCGCCGCCTCCGGCTCGACACAGTCTACCCGGACCAGCTCGTGGGCCTCTGCCGAGCCCAAAGTGATGCCGGTGCCGAGCCCCACCACCAATGCAGCCCTCGGGTTCTCCACCATCACCAGGGGTATGTGTGCCGCCAGCACCTGTGAGGGCAGGCCCTCAGCCGTCGACCCGACTGCCAACCCGCCATGCCGCAAGAGCAGCCCGTCGGTGGAGCCCACGACCGCAGTAACACCGGTGGCGCCTTCCTCGTAGAAGACCACGTCCGCTGCCTCGAGAGTCGCTCTCAAGCCCTCGGGGTCGGTCGGCCTGCCGGCATAGACCTCAGAGCCGGCGGTGATGATTCCCTTGTTCCAGGATGGCGCGACGCCGGTGGCGGCGACCGCTGCGGCCACCACGGCGGCGGCCGCTACCGCGGCTCGCAACCGCGATCCTGAAAGCGGCCTCGCGGCCGGCACGGGAGCCAGCAAGAGCAGCAAGGCTCCGCCCGCGACTGCCAGCCAGGGAGCCGCGGTAGCCACGGCGCGGGCCGTGAC
>JBAQHK010000137.1:0-3341 GCA_049288275.1 bacterium
GTCGGCCAGCTGGTCCAGGTGGGGTACAAGGTTCAGGCCATCCTGAACAAGGCAGGCGTCCCGACGATCCAGTACCCGTTCTATCTGAACTTCGGCCGTGAGATGTGGGCAATCAGTGCCCGCGGTACCCACGGGCCGGCGTTACTAGATCGGGCGACAGACCTACACGCCAAGTACGTGTCCTACGGTTTGGCTACGGCGGAACTGAAGAAGATCGCCCTCGACGTCTTCAACTGCACGATCGTGTAAGGAGTCACCGATGAAAACAGACGCCCAACGAATCGCGCGGTACAACGCCAGGATGCAGTCGAGCCTGATCGACCCGACCTTGTCGCAGATCAACACGTTGGCGAAGGCAAACTTCGCAGCGTACGAGAACGACTTCTACCCCCTGCAGGTCCAGCTCCGCGTTCTCCTGGACGGCTACGGCATACCGACCACCGACTACGCAGCGTACGAAGCGTACAACGGTGAACTGTACCACCTCAGCAAAGTCGCCTCCGGCGCCTCTGCGATAGCGATGGGCAGCATCATCGAGCTGAAGTACCAGACGTGGCTGGGCATCGGCGCCGCCGCCCACCTCAAAGAGATCGCGAGCGTCATCTACGGTATCATAATCCCGTAGAGGATTTCTGATGCGTACGTCGGAAGACCGGTCAGAACAGTACCAGGCAAAGTACGACGCGCCCACTGTCGGCCTGAAGCTCGGCGCCCAGTTGTTGACGATGAAGGCCGAATACCAGCCCGCAGTTGAAGACCTGTACCTGGTAGAGACCGCCATCCAGACAATCCTGAACGCCGTCGGTTGCGCGCCGACCCAACGCCCGTTCTACTACAACTTCGGTCGCGAGATCTGGAAGCGGCAATGGGGAGGCATGGACGGCCCCGCCCTGAAGGAGTTCGCCCTGGTCATGCACACGAAGTACGTCAGCTACGGACTCGGCAACCTGATACTGATCCAGATCGCGTTCGACGTTTTCGGCATCACGATTCCTTAGGCGGCTGCATGGACTACGACGTCGGAATCACCGGGCTATCAAGCCCACCTGCGTCAGCGACCAAGTCAGCATACCGGCCGGCCGTGTCGGTCCGAAACAACGGGATCCACGACGCACTTGCGTCAGGGGTCCTGCGGATCTACGCGGCCGGCCAGCTTATCTTCACCTCAGAGCTATACTCTCCCACCATTCCGCCAGGCGAGACCAAGGACGCCCAGGCTGTCGACTACTGGACACCAGAGACCGAAGGCGCTTACACCATCATTGCCGACGCCACCACACCCCTTGACCAGTACGAACCGAACAACCACCTGGGCCCGACCACTGTCACCGTAACCGGCGAGCCACCGCCACCGCCGACGCCGGTCACCCCGCACGCAAGCCAGCACGAAGAAGGCGGCCTGGATGAAGTCAGCATCGACGGCCTCAAAGGCCGCGCCGCCGATCCGCAGAGCGCCCTGGCCCACGCCTCGAGCCACCAGGCCGGCGGCACCGACGCACTGAACGTCGGCGGCCTACTCGGCGAGCTCTCGGCACCCCAGACACCAAAGTCACACGGCAACGCGTACCACAGCCCAACGCTTGCTACCAGCCAGGAGCTAGCCAACCACCAGACAGCGACCACCGCCCACGCCTCAGCGCTAAACCTCGCCAACCGCGAAACCACCGGCCCACTGACCGGCCGGGTACCACAGGCACAGATCCAACTCGGAACCGCAGCCCAAGAGGACCCCGCCGACGACCCCGACGCCATGGGACTCCGCTTCGACCGGGATATGGGCTACGTGAACCCGGCCCACCACGCGTACAAGCACGAGCTCGGCGGTTCCGACCCGGTCTCCCTGCCGGCTACCGTTCTCCCAGCAAACGTCATCTGCATATGGAACAGCGGCACGCCCACGCCGGCCGGCTGGATCACAGACCCGGCAGTACTTCCACCGCTGACACTACCGCACATCTACATCCGCTGGCTCGGCTGATGACGACCACCGACCACCGCTGGCGGGTGCTCGCTGCCATCACGGGTATCGTCATCCTTGAAACCGTCGCACTCTTGACCCGGGTCGACGGCAAATGCTTTGGGATAGCCGTCGCGGCCGTTGCCGGTCTCGGCGGATTCTCACTCGCACAAGTCACCAGGAGGAACCCATGAGCTGGATCATGAAACTACTGGCACTCGCCAAAATGGTGAGCATCTACGGCTCCGTCGAACCCCTCGGCATCTTCATCGGCAACCTGAAGGTCCCGTTCACCAGAAAGCCATACGTCGTCATTCAGTCGCCGCCCGAGGGCGACCCGATCATCCTGGGCCACTTCCGCAACGCATAACCCGTGCTCGACCAACGCACCACCACAATCATGGCCCGCGTCCTCGCCTGGCTGGAGAACCTGCCAAGGATACCAGCCGCTGCGCTACCAGACCGCTGCCCCCGCGAAATCGACAAAGCACGCAAGCACCACGCCCACAATCGTCGGAGAAAGTAGCCCGTGCTCGATATCCGCGCGACCCACTACGTCAGCCCACTAGCTGAAGTCCCCTTCACCGACGTTCCGCTGACGGTCCACCTCATCAACGTCGGCGACGCAACCGGCCTGGTAACCGGCAAGTTCCGAGTCTACAACGACACCACCGGCCTGTTGATTCACACCTCGGATATCCAGCCGGTCACCCTGACCGCGGGACAACCAGCCGACGCCTCAGCTCTCACCGACTTCGATCCACCGGCAGCGGTCGACGACACGTACTTCGTAATCTTCGACGGCAACGCGAGCAACGCACTGGTCCCGGAAGGCATCAACTTCACCCTGGGCGCATTCTACTTCGACACCAAAGTCGGGCCAATGGGACCACCACCGGCGGCCCACGCGGTCACACATGAGCTCGGTGGCGCCGACCCGATCGAGCCGGAGAACCTTCAGACCGCCGAACTGGACGCCAACCTCAGACTAGCACCCGACGGCCTGGGTGGAGTCAAGTGGACGATACCCTTGGCAATCCTGACCGACCACAACCTTCTGTCCAACTTGGACTACGCGAGCGCAGCCCACACGGGATTTGCGCCGGACCCTCACACCTCAGCAGAACACGACGCATCGGTGGAGGCGACGGCCAACAAAGGCATCGCCGGCGGCTACTGCGGACTACCGAACCCCCTGGACACCACGCTACCACTTCGCGCCGACGGCACACCGGCCAGACCAACCGGCCTATTCTACCAGAACGACATCCTCACCGCCGGAGCCGCCAATCTAGCGACACCATGGTCCTCTGCTGCCGTCGGCTCAGGCACAGGCAACGCAATCGCAGGCGAACCCAACCACCCCGGTGTGATCGAATTAGTC
>JBAQHK010000138.1:0-14854 GCA_049288275.1 bacterium
CTACATGGCCCGCTGCCTCAACAACGTCCTGGGGGGCCTCAAGATCAACAAGGACAGGATGAGGAGCAACATAGAGCTGACCGGCGGCAGGGTCTACTCCCAGAGGCTCATGCTGGTCCTGATGGGCGCCGGCTGGACCCGCAAACGGGCCTACGAGAAGGTCCAGAGGCTGGCCGTGAGAGCCGAGAGTGAGGGCCGGCACCTGAGGGAGGTCGCGCGCGGCGACCGGGAGATCGTCCAGGCCGTCGGCCGGCGCGGGATCGACGACGCCTTCGATCCCAGCTTCTACACCAGGCACACGGACACCGTCTTGAGAGAGATAGGAATACTGCGGGGGGCATCCGTTGGTCGTAAGAATCGAAGGCAGTCGGGCCGACGTCGAGGCTAGGCTCAGGGACGCGGGCGTACACCTCACCGTAGAAGAGGCACACCGCATCAGGGAGATGATCGGGCGCCATCCCTCGCGCACCGAGCTCTACATCTTCGACATAATGTGGAGCGAGCATTGCTCGTACAAGAGCAGCCGCCACGTCTTGAAGGAGCACCTTCCCACCGAAGGCAGCCGCGTGATCCTGGGCCCCGGGGAGGACGCCGGCGTTGTGAGATTGGGCACGGCGGACGGCGTGAGCTACGTGCTGGTGGTGGCCCACGAAAGCCACAATCACCCTTCGCAGATCCTCCCCGTCGAGGGAGCGGCCACCGGGATCGGCGGCATCGTCAGGGACGTCTACTGCATGGGAGCGGACGTGGTGGGGGTGATGGACGCTCTGCGCTTCGGCGACCCCGCGGGTCCGCACGCCGAGACCGTCAAGGAAATCTTCACCGGCGTGGTCAGGGGGATCTGGGAATACGGCAACGCCCTCGGCGTGCCCAATGTCGGCGGGGACGTCTTCTTCGATCGGGCCTACGACGAGAACTGCCTGGTGAACGTTATCGCCCTTGGGGTGGCGCGGGAGGAGGAGATAATAAGGAGCAGGGTTCCCGAGCGCGCTGCCCGCGAGCCCTACGACCTCGTGCTCCTGGGCAAGCCCACCGACATGAGCGGCCTGGGCGGGGCGACCATGGCCTCCAGGATCCTGGACGTCGGCGGCGAGTCCGGCTTCAGCACCGTGCAGATTCACGATCCCTTCTTGAAGCGCGTCTTGACCGAGGCCACCAAGAGCGCGCTGGAGTTCTTGCGGCATGAGGGGGCGGAGGTGGGATACAAAGACCTCGGCGCCGGGGGCATCTCGTGCGCGGTGACCGAGGTGGTGGGAGCCGGCGGCTTCGGCGCCGACATCGATTTGAGCAAGGTGCACACCGCCTCCGAGACCATGGAGGCTTTCGCCATCGCCTGTTCGGAGACCCAGGAGCGGTATTGCCTGGCGGTGCCGGCGCGCCTCTCGGCGAAGGTCGCCGCGATATACAACGATGACTTCGAGTTGCCCCACATCTACCGGGGCGCGCGGGCTTCGATCGTGGGGCGCGTGACCCCCAAGGAGCAGGTTGTGATGCGCCATCGGGGGGAAGTGGTGGTCGATCTCCCGGTGGAGCTGGTTACCCGCGGCGTTTCCTACTGCCGGGAGGCAAAGCCCAGGCCGAAGGCGGGCCGTGCGGCGCCCGCCGGGAAGCCCGAGGTTCGCGATCTTGCCGGGGCGGCCCTCGCGGTGGTCTCCATGCTGTCCAACGCTTCGAAGCATTACATCTATAGGCACTACGACAGTGAGGTCAAGGGCGCGTCGGTCATGAAGCCCGGCGAGGCCGACGCCTGCGTGGTTGCGGTCGCGGCGACCGGGCTCGGGATTGCGACCAGCGTGGACGGCAATCCTCGGTATTCGCGCCTGGATGCGTATCTGGGCGCGGTGCATGCGGTGGCCGAGAGCGCGCGCAACGTCGCCGCGGTCGGCGCGGTCCCGATCACCCTCACCGATTGCCTGAACTTCGGCAATCCCGAGGACCCGTACGTCTTCCAGGATTTCGTGGACACCGTGCGCGGCATAGGAGACGCGGCAAGGGGCATTCGGGGCTTCGACACCGGAGAGGCGATCCCCATAGTCTCGGGGAACGTCAGCTTCTACAACGAATCCCAGTCGGGAGCCGCAGTGCCGCCCTCGCCGATCATAGCCTGTTACGGAGTGCTCGCCGACTACTCCGCCGCGGTGAGCCTGGGCCTGAAGCAGGCCGGCGACCGCCTGGTGCACATAGGCCGGCGGGGAGCGGACCTCGGCGGCTCGGCCTTGTACGCGAGTCTCGGCAAAGAGTGCTTCGGCAGCCTGCCGCCGGTGGATCTCGAACGCGAGACCCGCGCCATCCACGCGGTGATCGAGATCATAACGCGGCGACTTGCCCGGGCAAGCCACGACATCTCCGAGGGGGGGCTAGTGACCGCGCTTGCCGAGATGGTGCTCGGCGGTTGGGGCACGGGCGGTGTGGGCGCCAGAATAGACATCGAGGGGCTGTGGCCGCTCGAGCCTGCCGAGGTTCTCTTCTCCGAGGCGGGCGGGTTTGTGCTCGAGGTCGCCCCGGACGCGCTGGATGAGGTCCTGAGGATCTGCGACACTTTCGGGGCCGAGGCGTGCCGCCTGGGAGAGACCACTCGGTCCCACCAGCTGGTGGTCGCCGAGGGTGCAAGGACTCTGCTCAGGCTTGGCGGCGGCGACATCAGCGAAGCATACTTCGGTTCGCTCGAGAGAGCGGTGGAATAGTGGAGCGGGTGCACCCATGAGACCGCGAATCGCCGTGATCCAGTTTCCCGGGGTGAATTGCGAATACGAGACCCGGGCGGCTCTGGCCAAGGCCGGGCTCGACGCGGTGGTGGTGAGGTGGAACCAGCCGGTGGCGATGCTCGAGGCCTTCGACGGCTTCGTTCTGCCGGGGGGCTTCTCGTATCAGGATCGCGTGAGAGCCGGGGCGATAGCCGCGGCGGACGAGATAATCGAGGTGCTGATGAAGCAGGCGGGACGCGGCAGGCCGGTGGTGGGAATCTGCAACGGGGCGCAGGTGCTTGTTGAGGCCGGCCTGGTTCCCGGCCTGGAGGGCGGCGCCATAGATCTGGCGCTGGCGCCCAACCGGGGCATGGGCAGGGACGGTTACTACGCCAACTGGGTCTTCATCAGAGTGACCGAGGATACCGCCAGGTGCGCGGTGACCTGCTGCCTGGAGCCCGGCGAGGTGCTGCCCATACCCATCGCTCACGCCGAGGGCCGATTCACCTCGTCGGCTGAGGGCATCTTCGACCGACTGGAGGAGGCCGGGCAGATCGTCTTCAAGTACTGCAGGGCCGACGGCAGTCCGGCCGCGGCCTTTCCCGACGATCCCAACGGCTCGGAGCGTCTTGCGGCCGGTTTGGCCAACCCGGCGGGAAACGTCGTAGCAATGATGCCGCATCCCGAGCGCGGGACGTGGCTGAGGCAGGTGCCGGGGGAACTGGCGAGCCCCTGGTCGTCCAGGAGGCTTGCCGCGACCGGATCGTGGGCCGGCCTTGAAGAGGACGGCCCTTCTGCGAGGATGTTTCGCTCGATCCGCTCTTACATTGAGGAGCGCCTATGACCGGCGCGAGAGGCATCACCGGCGTGGAAGTCCTGGCAAGACTGGCTGCCGCCGATCCCTGGAGCTTCACGGTCTACGATACGCTTACCCGGAAGCTCGGGCACGGCGAGATCGTTGGGGTGACCAGGATCAAGTCGTGGCGGGTCGACTTCGATCTCGAGCCCGACGGGGCCATGGCCGCCGCAGCGAAGTTGCTCCAGGAGACCGCGCTGCTGGTCAATCCCAACCGCGACAGGTGGTCGGTGCGTCTGGCCCGTGGCGGCCCGCCGGGCGGGATGCCGGGGCAGCGCATCTGGCGCAAGCAGTCCGATTCCCGGAGCGCAATGGTCGTGAGGGTGAGCGACCTGGACGATCCCGTGGGCAAATCGGTCGCCAGAGTGCTGAGAACGCGGCTGGGCATGGCGGAGGTGCGGCAAGTGGGATTCTCCTGGGTGTGGGTGCTGGAGACAAGCGCCGGACCGGGCCCTGCGCGCCGGATCGCGGCCGACGTCGCCGTCTCGCGGTCCTGGAGGCGCGGGCTGCTCTCCAATCCCCACTATCAGAGGGCGGAAGTATTCACGGCTGAGGAGTATCTACCTGAGGGTGAGGTCTGAGCGACGATGATGAACGTGGGCCACAATTGCGGGTTGTTCGGTGTGGCGGGCCTTCCCAACGCCTCCAGGCAGGTCTATCTGGGGCTGTACTCGCTGCAGCACAGGGGCCAGGAGAGCGCAGGGATAGTCTCCTCGGACGGGCAGCGTTTCCGCAGCCACAAGGGGCTGGGGCTGGTGGTGGACGTCTTCGAGGAGACCACGCTTTCCGCTCTGGCGGGCCACCTGGCGGTGGGCCACAACCGGTACTCCACCACCGGATCCAATCGCGCGTCCAACGTGCAGCCCCTGTCGGTGGACCTGAGGGGCAGGCCGCTGGCGATTGCCCACAACGGCAACCTGGTCAACGCCCGGGAACTGCGGCTCGCGATGGAGCGGCAGGGATCGATCTTCCAATCCACCATGGACAGCGAAGTGGTGGTCCATCTGATGGCCAGAGCCGGCACGGATTGCGTGGTCGAGATGCTGGAGAGCGCGGTGGCCAGCATCAGGGGAGCCTACTGCCTGGTGCTGTTGACGCGCGACTCGGTGATTGCGGTTCGTGATCCCAACGGCTTCAGGCCCCTGTGCTACGGGTTCGCCGACAAGGGAATCGTGATCTCCTCCGAGACCTGCGGGCTGGATGTGGTCGGGGCCTCCTACGAGCGGGAGATCCGGCCCGGAGAGCTCCTGGTGGCCCGGGATGGTGAGGTGACCTCCAAGATGGTCGCGCCCTCCGCACGGCGGGCCTACTGCGTGTTCGAGCTGATCTACTTCTCCCGGCCCGACAGCCTGGTGTTCGGCCTCAGCGTGGACGCGGTGAGAAAGGCGATGGGCAGGAGGCTTGCGCGGGAGCATCCGGCGGAGGCGGACATGGTGCTGTCGGTTCCGGATTCAAGCAACGCCGCGGCGTTGGGCTACTCAGTGGAGTCGGGGATTCCCATTGAACACGGCCTGATCCGGAATCACTACGTCGGGCGGACCTTCATCTATCCCACCAGGGAACTCAGAGACAACCGCGTGCGGATCAAGTACAACCCGGTGAGGGAACTGATCAAGGGCAAGCGCATCGTGGTCGTGGACGATTCGATAGTGAGAGGCACCACATCCAGAAAACTGATGCGCATGCTGAGGGCCGCCGGTGTGAGGGAGATTCACGTCAGAATAAGCTCGCCCCCTATCACCTTCCCGTGTTTCTACGGCATAGACACGCCGGACCGCGACGAGCTGATCGCGGCCCGGTGCTCGGTCGAGGAGATAAGACGCTATCTGGAGGTGGACTCCCTGGGCTACCTCTCCGTGGAAGGGATGCTGGGCTCGACCGGGCTCGCGCCGCGGGACTTCTGTGTCGCTTGCTTTACCGGGGACTATCCTGTACTCTTTACAGAAGCGCCCACAAAGTTGGGGCTGGAGAGCGCCTTGGAGCGGTCCAAGCCGCGGGGCGACGGCTAACCTGGGCGCGGGGTTCCCGGAGCGGTGAGGGTGTGCGGGCCGCGGCGTCGCAACACGCTTCCCGAGGAACCTGCTTGAGTGAGGGACGGGTTGGGCGGATGGAGGGGCACTCATGAGAACGGACGAGATCCCGACGGAGGACAGGCCGAGGGAGAGGCTCAGGACCCTCGGAGCGGAGGTGCTGACGGTGAGGGAGCTGGTGGCTGTGGTGATAGGATCGGGAACCCGTCAGCGCGGGGCGATCGAGGTTGCGGGGGATGTGGTGGGCGCCGCCGGCCTGGTGCGCGAGCTGGCGCGGGTGAGCGTCGAGAAGCTGGCCACCGTCAAGGGCGTGGGGGAGGCCAAGGCCTGCCGGCTTAAGGCTGCGATCGAGCTGGGCAGGCGGGTGGCCAAGGCCACACGGCCTGAGGTCAAGTCGGTGAGATGCCCCGAGGATGCTGCGAGCCTGGTGATGGAGGACATGAAGCACCTGGATAGGGAGCACTTCACGGTGATACTGCTGGACTCCAAGAACGCGGTGATAAGCATCGAGAAGGTCTCGGTGGGCACGGTGAACTCTTCGCTGGTTCATCCCAGGGAGGTCTTGAAGCCCGCGCTGGAGAAGAGCGCAACCTCGATAATCCTGGTTCACAATCACCCGACCGGCAACGTGAGTCCCAGCCGCGAGGACGTGATGATAACCAGGAGATTCGAGAAGTGCGGCCAGATACTCGGCATCGATGTGATCGACCACATCATCATCGGAGACGGCAACTACAGGAGCATGAAAGAGAGCGGTTATCTTTAGGAGGGTGCGATGGGGTTCGGGCTTAACAAGATCTTCACAAACGACATCGCCATAGATCTCGGCACGGCCAACACACTGGTGTGCGTGCGCGGCCGTGGCATTGTTCTGGATGAGCCCTCGGTGGTGGCGGTGGAGCGCAGCACCAACAAGGTCCTCGCTGTGGGTAGGGAGGCCAAGGAGATGCTGGGACGCACTCCGAATGAGGTCGTGGCGATTCGTCCCATGAAGGACGGCGTGATCGCGGACTTCGAGATCAGCGAGATCCTGCTGCGGGAGTTCATCTGGAGAGTGATGGGGGACCGCCTGCTCTCCAAGATCGTGCGGCCGCGGGTGATCATCTCGGTGCCGTCGGGCATAACCGAGGTCGAGCGTAGAGCGGTGAGGGATTCCGCCGAACACGCGGGCGCCAGAGAGGTCTTCCTCATAGCGGAGCCCATAGCGGCCGCCATAGGCGTGGGCCTGCCCATAGACAAGCCCGCGGGCAACATGATAATCGACATCGGAGGCGGGACCACCGAGATAGCGGTGATCGCCCTCAACGGCATCGTCGACGTTACCACCATCAGGATAGGCGGCGACGAGATGGACGAGGCGATCATGCAGCACATCAAGCGCAACTACGGAGTGCTGATAGGCGAGACCACCGCGGAGAAGATAAAGATGGCCATAGGCGCCGCGCGGGTGAACTCCGACGAGGAGTACGAAGTGCGGGGCAGAGATCTTGTGAAGGGCGTGCCGCGCATCGTGAAGATATCCCAGGGCGAGGTGGTGGAGGCCCTGCAGGAGCCCATAAGCCAGATCATAGAGGCGCTGAAGCTCTCGCTTGAGAAGACCCCTCCCGAGCTGGCGGCGGACATCGTGGACAAGGGCATCCTGATGACCGGCGGGGGATCGCTCTTGAACGGCTTCGACGAACTGCTGAGGCAGGAGACCAATCTGCCGATCTACGTTGTCGAAGATCCCCTGAAATCGGTGGTGCTCGGCGCATACAAGGCTCTGGAGAATCCCGAGAAGTACGAGAAGCTGCTGATGAAGTCGAGGAGGATATGGTAGTCCATGAAAGTCTCCTGGAGCGTGCTTTGGCAGAAGGACTTGCCTGTCTTCGCCGTTCTGGTCGCGATCTCCGTGGCGATTGCGGCGGCAGGCACGCTCTCTGGCGCCGGCCCGGTCTCCAGGCTGCTCGGTCACGTCTTCCTGCCCTTCGAGGCTCTCTCGGCTAAGATATCCAGCCTGGCCCTTGTCTACGACGAGAATCGGCTGCTCCGCAGCAAACTCGCTGCCGCCTCCCGCGAAAACGCCTCCCTCAGGGAACAGGTCTACGAGATAGAGCGGTTGCGGCGGCTGGTGGACTTCGCCGCGACCTATCCGGCCGAGGTCAGGGCGGCCAGGGTCATCGCCGAGGTGGACGAGCGCCTGGGCGGCGGGATCGTCATAGACAGAGGTTACGACGCCGGCCTGGCCAGGAACATGACCGTGGTCTCGCCCGACGGGCTGGTCGGCCTGGTGGTGAGAGTGGGGGAGGGCGTGGCCACCGTCAAGCGCATGGTGGATCCGGGCAGCCGCGTGAGCGCCAGGCTGCAGACCACCAGGGTGGCCGGCATTCTGAGGGCCAGGGGTGACCGGAGGGTCTTCATGGACTGGGTTGCCCCCGATGCCCGCGTCGAGCCCGGCGACTCGGTGGTATCCTCGGGGCTGGGATCGGTGGTTCCGCCGGGCATACCCATAGGGACGGTCAGAAGCGTGGAGGCGGACCTCGAGCGGTTCTCGCTCTCGCTTGAGGTCGCGCCGTTTGTGGACTTCGACCGCCTTGAGGAGGTCTTCGTTGTGGTGTCCAGGCCGTCGGCCCTGGGCGTGAAGCCTGAGGACATAGGCAGCCCGGAGGTGGAACGCTGATGCGGCGGTCACTGCTGTGGGTCCTGGCGCTGGTGGCCCTGATTCTGCAGATCACCGTCGCCGCCAAGGCCGAGATCTTGGGCGTGAGGCCGGACGGGGTGATGGTGGTGTTGGTCTACCTGGCGCTGGCGTTCGGGGCTCCCGTGGGATCGCTGGTTGGGTTCGGCCTGGGGCTCGCGCAATTCGCGATCATGTCCAGCTCCATGGCGTCTCTTCCCCTGGCCGGCACCGTGGTGGGCTTCCTCGTGGGCCGCTACGGCACCAAGATCATGTACGAAAGCTACCTCGCCCAGATACTCATAATAGTCGGCGCCTGCCTGGTCTTCGACACCGTGAACCTGGTGTGGTCGTCGCCTGCGGATCTTGCCGGCAACCTGCTGAGATGGTCACTGCCCGGCGCGGCGTACACCGCCCTGGCCGGGGTCGCTGTGGTCGTGGTTCTCGAGAGGATTCTGGGTCTGAGGCTCATCCTTTAGCATGCGAAGCTCCGGCGAAGGACCAAGAGTAACTCCGATCAGGGTGGCGAGCTTTGTCACCCTCGCCGTCTTCCTGGTGCTGGCCGGACGCCTCTTCTCGCTTCAGATCGTCAGGGGCGACTACTACGTCGAGCAGTCCAAGCGCAATTACATAGTCAGGGTGTCGATAGAGGCTCCCAGAGGAGACATAGTTGACCGCGAAGGCCAGGTGCTTGCGGGCTCGAGGCAGTCCTTCTCAATATGCGGCGTGCCGCGCCTGCTCCTGCACAACGACGAGGAGATGGAGGCTCTCGGAGCGATTCTGGGCATGGACCAGGACGCAATTCGGCTGCGCCTCAAGGCCAGCGCGATGTCCTTCAGACCCACTCCCGTAGTCAGGGACGTGGACTTCGCCACAGTGAGCCGCATCGAGGAGGACTTCGCCGAGCTGCCCGACGTCCTGGTGATGTCGGAGCCGGTCAGGTATTACCCCGAGGGGCAGTACTTCGGTCACCTGATAGGCTACGTCGGCGAGGTGACCCAGCAGGAGATCAACGCGGGCCAGGGCCGCTACCGCGTGGGGGATCTGGTGGGCAGGGCGGGCGTGGAGAAGGTGTACGAGAAGTACCTCGCCGGCAAGGACGGCGTCAAGTTCATGAAGTTCAGCGTCACCGGCGGCGCCAGCCCGGCCGACATGTCCGACCTGCCGGAGGCCGGCCCGCAGCCGGGAATGCGGGCGGTCCTTTATGCCGACGCGGGACTTCAGAGAATCGCGGAGACTTTGCTGATAGGGCTGCGGGGGTCGGTGATTGCCATGGACGTCCGGACAGGCGGGGTGCTCGTGCTGGCGGTCTCTCCGGCTTACGATCCCTCGCTCTTTGCCACCGGCATCTCCGCAGCCGATTGGAGCGCGCTGATGGAGGGGGAGGACCGGCCGCTCCTGAACCGAGCGATCCAGTGCGCCTATCCGCCCGGTTCCGTCTACAAGATCGTAACCGCCGGCGCCGCGCTGGAGGCGCGCGTGGTGGGCGAGGGCTCGACCATGGGAGCCTGCGCGGGCGCCATGAGATTCGGCAACCGGGTCTTCTCGTGCTGGAACAAGGGCGGCCACGGCACCCGGGATCTTGTCGGGGCGATTGCGGTGTCGTGCGACGTCTACTTCTATCAGCTCGGCGAAAGGCTGGGCCTGGACCAGTTCTCGGCCGCCAGCGAGCGATGGCACCTCGACGAGCCCACGGGCATAGACCTGCCGGGCGAGATCAGGGGCACTGTGCCCAGTCGTTCCTACTACGACTCCAGGTACGGCAAGAACAACTGGTCGAAAGGCCTGATGGTCAACCTCGCCATAGGCCAGGGCGAGATGCTGGTCACCCCTATCGAGATGCTGACCTTTGTCTGCGGTGTGGCCGGTGGGGGCACCTACTACAAGCCGGCCTGCCTGGCCAGGATAGAGTCCCCCGACGGGGCGTACGTTCCGGCGAGACGTCCGATGGAGCTCGCGATGTCCCGGTCCACGCTGGACATCCTGCGGCGGGCCATGCTTGCGGTGTGCGAGAGCCCGGAGGGCACAGGGAAGGGAGCCAGGCTTGAGGGCATCGAGGTGGCCGGCAAGACCGGGACCGCGCAGAACCCGCACGGAAACGATCACGCCTGGTTCGTCTGCTTCGCGCCCTACGAGAACCCCGAGATAGCGATTTGCGTGATGCTTGAGAACGCGGGCCACGGCGGGGCCGTCGGCGCGCCGATTGCGCGCAGGATAATGGAGCACTACTTCCATCTGGACCAGGAGGAGATGCCGGACTCCACGATTGCTCCCGTCGAGGACGTGGCGGCCGGAGACTGACCCATGGCGAAGCGATCCTTGCTGATTGCGGTGCTGGTTCTGGCGGCGGCCGGCCTGGTGGCAATCTACAGCAGCACCAGGGCCGAGAGCGGGACAGGCTATCTGGTGAGGCAGTCAATGTGGATCGCGATCGGCCTGGGCGCCATGGTGGGCATGACCTTCGTCAGGCCCAAGAGCCTCGAGGCCTTCACACCCATGGTTTACGCCGCGGTGCTGGTGGCGCTCGCGCTGGTGCTGGTGGTGGGCACCGGGCCGCACGGCGCGAAGCGCTGGTTCAGCCTGGGAGTGCTGAAGTTCCAGCCGTCGGAGCTGGCCAAGATCGCGGTGATCCTCATGCTGGCGCGCTACCTGGCGGGCAAGCGAGTGGTCGGGGAGTCGATCCGCAGCGTGCTGGTGGTCTTCGGGATCGTGGGACTTCCGGCGCTGCTGGTGCTGTACGAGCCCGATCTCGGGACGGCGCTGGTGATAGCCTCGATCGCCTTCCCGATGATGTACGTCGCCGGGCTCGACACCCTGTATCTGGCGTTTCTCGTAAGTCCCTTCCTCGCTATCCTTGCGGCCGGCGAGATAGTGGCCTGGGTCATCTTCATCTGTTTCCTGGTGACCGTCGTGGTGCTGGCCAAGTTCCGCACCTCCCTGGTCGCCCTTATCTTCGGGATCAACCTGGTGGTGGGGTCGCTTGCCCCCAGGATCTGGATGGGCCTTGAGCCCTATCAACGCCAGCGCATAGAGGCCTTCCTGAACCCCGAGGCCTACCAGCACAGCGCGGGGTTTCAGACCATCCAGGCCAAGATTGCGGTCGGCTCGGGGGGTATTGTGGGCAAGGGCCTTTTCAAGGGAACCCAGAAGGCCCTCGGGCTTGTGCCCGAGCAGCACACGGATTTCATCTTCTCGGTGTTCGGAGAGGAACTGGGCTTCGTCTTCTCGCTGGCAGTGCTTGGCCTTCTGGCCTACGTGATACTGAGGATCTATGATACCGCGAGGGCGGCCAGAGACCGCTTCACAAGTTACGTCTGCTTCGGTTTCGCCAGTATGATCCTGACGCAGACCCTGATCAACGTCGGCATGAACCTCGGCATGATACCGGTGGCCGGACTGACGCTTCCGTTCCTGAGCTACGGAGGATCTTCGATGATGGTCCTTTTGGCGACCCTCGGGCTGGTTCACTCGGCCTACGCCGCAAGAAAGGGGTATTAAGTCTCGATGCACCGGACAATAGTGGAATTCGGCGAGATCGGTGTGCGCTCCTACGGAGTGATGCTGGTTGTTGCTTTCTGGCTAGGCATCGAGCTGACGTCCAGGCTGGCCAGGACGCGCGGCATCGATCCGGCCCGGATACTCGATCTCGGGCTGGTGGCGTTGGTGGCCTCTCTGGTGGGCTCGCGTTTGTTCTACGTGGTGAGCCACTGGAGCGAGTACCGGGGCGACTGGATCGGGATCTTCAGGATCTGGGAAGGCGGACTGACGTTCTACGGAGGCCTTCTGGCAGGGGTGGCGCTCGGCATGATCTACCTGAGGCGCAAGGGCGTTCCGGTCTTGAGGGCCAGCGACCTGGTGGCTCCTCAGCTGGCGCTGGGCATCGCGATTGCGCGGGTGGGCTGCTTCTTGAACGGCTGCTGTTTCGGCAAGGAGTCCGATCTGCCCTGGGCGGTGGTCTTTCCCCCGGATTGCCAGGCCGGATGGATGCTTCCCGGAAGGCACCTGCATCCCACCCAGATCTACTCGGCCCTGGCGAATCTGGTGATCTTCATAGTCCTGAGACGCGCGCTGGCCAGAAGGCTCGCCGACGGCGTGGTCTTCTGCGCCTTCCTGGTGCTCTACGGCAGCTGGCGATTCGGGATTGACTATCTGCGCTACTACGAGAAGACCATGTACCTGGGGTCGTTGAGCATCACCTGGAACCAGGTGCTCAGCCTGGCGATGATGGCCGTCGGGTTGGGGCTCGGGCTCCGGCTGGCGAGGCGCGGAGCGGCGGACCGACATGCTTGAGGCGACCGCTCGCAGTCTGAGGGAGTCGGCCGAGGCGCTGCTTGCGGTCGTGGTGCCGCCGCTGTGCGTGCTCTGCCAGCAGCGGCTCGCCCCTTGGGAACGATGGCTGTGCGGGCGGTGCGACCTCGCGGTCTCGATGCGCGGGCGTCCCCGCAGCAGGGCGCTTGCCCTCGGTGATGGATCGGCGCTGGAAGTGCGGTACGCCCTGGATTACACTGGTCGGGTCTCGGGCCTTGTTTGGGAGATGAAGTACGGCGGCAAACCCGGGATAGCCGGCTACCTTGCCAGGTTTCTCTGGCTGGGGGCCGAGGATGTCCTCGGCCGGGACGCAGTGCTGGTGCCGGTGCCGCTCCATGGCTCGCGCAGGCGGGAACGGGGCTACAACCAGAGCGAGAACCTGGCCAGGGCTGTTGCCCGCCCGATGAGGCTTGCTGTGGCGGCCGGGGCTCTGGCGCGAAAGCGCAACACCAGGTCCCAGGCGACCCTGGCCCGATCGGACAGGGTGACCAATGTCCTGGGCTCATTTCAAGTGCGCCGCCAGCAAGATCTGGAGGGCCGTCCGGTGGTGCTGGTTGACGACGTGGTGACCACCGGCTCGACTCTGGCGGAGTGCGCGCGCGTTCTTCGGAACGATGGAGTGGAGGACCTGCGGGCATGCGTAGTTGCGTCGGCTGCCTGATCGCGCTTGTGGTCGTTGGCTTCGCCGGGGCGGGGCCATGCGCCGGCCCGACCGAGCCGGTCGCCAGCTGGGTCTATCCCTACCTTGACGAGATGATGCTCTTAGAGCTCGGGCCGCGCTTCCCCGTGCTCACCGGGCCATACAGCCGGATGGATGTGGCGGCCTGGCTTGCGGGCGCCACCCGCGCGTTGCCGCAGGGGCGGGGTGGCCGCGCGGTCTGGCTTCACGCCATGCTGCTCGAGGAATTCGCTCCGGAGATTGCCTTCTCGGCCATCGGGTCCTGCTCAACCTCCGGCGTGTCTTCCAGCGCGCCTGGCTGCGCCGCGACGCTGAGCGCTCGGCTCGGCTCCCGGCTCGAGACCGACCGCAGGGTCAAGCCCGAGGCGCTGCTTGGCCTTGCGGTGTCCACCAGGCAGGGGTTCGATCTGTGGACCCGCCTGCGGGTGAGCGCCAACGCGCCCGAGCTGCACAGGGTCGAGACCAGGCCGTGGCGCGAAGGGTGGCGGGCCAGCCTGGATCAAGGGGGCGTCGACTATCACTCCGGCGTGTTCTCGGTCTTCGTGGGCAGAGACGAGATCGCCTGGGGCGCTTCCCGCGAGCTCGGGTTGCTGCTGTCAGGATCGGCTCCCAGCGCGGACATGATCAGGTTCTCGGCTCGGACGAGGAAACTCGCCTTCACATCCTTCCACTCCAAGTTGCGTCGGGGCCAGGGCGATCCCTGGTCGCCGGTTGTGGCGAGATTCACTGCCGGCCACCGACTGGAACTGCTCCTCGGCAAGCGGCTGGACCTTTCGGTATCGGAGGTGATCGTCTACGGAGGAGTGGGGCGAGGGCTGGAGCCGGCCTATCTGAACCCGCTCACGGCTCTGTATGCGGAGCAGTGGAACTCCGGGCGGGACGACAACGTCCTCATGGGCGGGGATTTCTCGTTGCTCTTCCCCGGGCGAGCCGAGGTCCGGGGTGAAATCGTCGTGGACGATTTCCAGATCGACGCCGGGGGCGAGCCCCAGGAGATGGGCGCGGGCCTGTCCCTGCGCGTGGCCAATCCCCTCCTGTCTTGCGGCTCGATCCTGAGTTCGTCATATTACCTAGTGACCAACAGGACCTACGGGCACGGCGTGGCTTGGAATCGAATGGTTCAGGAAGGGCGACCGATGGGTTATCCCGAAGGCCCTGACGGCGACGCTTTCAACATCCGGGCTCTGGCTCGGGTGGGGCGCGCCTGGTCGGTGGAGCTCGCCTACACGCTAAGCCGGCGCGGCGAGGGTCGCATCGACGATCTTCAGGACAAGCCGGGCCGGAGCCTCCGGTTTCCCTCGGGTGTGGTGGAGACCGGTCGGACTGTCACCCTGGAAACCATCTGGCGTCCGTTCCATGCGCTGGGCGTGACTGCGCGCGGGGCGTGGTCCGAGCTGGAGAACGCGGGCAACGTCCGCGGCGCCGGGGAGGACCGGTTGTGGTTGAGCCTCAAGTTGGAGTACACCCTCAGGACGGCCCGAGTCTGGGCCGGGGAAGGCACCGGTGACTGACCTGACGAAGCGCCTTGCAGCGATTGTTGCGGGTCTGGCGGTGATTGTTCCAGCCGCGGCGAGAGGGTACACGTTGGACGTGGGGTACGGGTGGGATCGTGAGCAGGTGGAGGTGCGGGCGTTGGGGGAC
>JBAQHK010000139.1:0-2881 GCA_049288275.1 bacterium
GAGCCTGGCGCCACGATGGAGCTGTTTGCAAGCCGAAACCAGGGTGGCTCCTGGATATCCACTGAGATGGCGCTTCGCGCCGACTGGTATACCCTCAGGGAGTACTCCGGCACGGTCTGCCCGGCGGACTTCGGCGACACATCGTGGGTCAAGGGCGACGAGATCTGGTACTACGTCCGGGCCACCGATGGAGATGCCAAGCAAGGCTGGCTGCCCCAGGCTGCTGACCCTTCCAGTCCACATCACACCGGCGGAGCCTCGGACTACCTCTCCTTTTCGGTGCTCCCGGCCTACCCTGACTCGTCCACTGAGCCGCGCATCCTGCTCGTGAACGAGGCCTGGAATCGCACTTACGATTGGTCTCCCTGCCTGGAGTCAACCACGACTTGGGCCAAGCGCGAGCGAATCTACGAGCAGGCGCTCACCGATGCCGGCTACACCTTCGACAAGTACAACGTGGGCGCGGCGGGAACGGGCGTCGAGCTTAATCAGCCGATCTGGCTGGAGGGCTATGACGCCGTGGTCTGGTTCACGGGAACCGGGTACTGGGGCATCCTCGGGGGACCGGCCCAGCGCGCGCTGAGAGACTTCCTGGGCGATGGGGGCAAGGTCGTGCTGTGCGGCGAAACAATTGCCTACGAGATGGATCAGGGCGCTGACTCTTTGGGGGGCGAGTTCCTCTCCGGCGTCATGGGATGCGACTACCTCGCGGACATGGAATACCCCTTCACCAAGCCTTACCTCTACATGGGTGCGTCCGATAGCATTTCGGTCCTCGGGACCCCGATGGCGGTCGATCTGGACTCCCTCGTTGTCTATCGCGAGTGTCCGGATCTGAAGTGGATGGACTACGTGCTCACCAATTCCGCGCCGCCCTCAGGCTACACGGCCCAGCCTCTCCTGGCCGTCTTGAATCCCGGGGCAGTTGCCGAGGCCGACGGCGCGATCTACACCGAGTACCAGGGTCAGGGCCAGTGCGTCTTCCTGGACTTCGATCTGTGTAGCCTGATAAGCCACATCGAGGGCTACTGCAGCGGCGACGGGGCGCCTCCCGCGCCGGACTTTGTCGCAGGCAACTACAACGGCCGGGTGGAGCTCGTGCGGGTGATCCTCGAGGACATCTTCGGGCTGCCTTCAAGCGGCGGCGTGGCCCGGGTGCCCGAACCCAAGACGCCAGGCTGGCACTGGGCGCTTTTCCAGAACACCCCCAATCCCTGGGCAGGCTCCACCGAGATCAGCTTCGAGGTGGCCTCGAGTGCCAGGGTCGCGATGCGAGTCTACAACGTCACCGGGCAGGTGGTGCGCACCCTTGTGGATGAGCCCAGGGACCCCGGCAGGCATGCGGTCTCTTGGGACGGGCGGGACGCGGCCGGCCAGCGCGTCGCGAGCGGCGTATACTTCTACAAGCTGGCGGCAGGGCCCTACACGGCAACTAGGAAAACGATAGTCGTGAAGTAACAGCGCGGACAGAGAATAGCCCCTGTCGCAGACTGGAGGTTCCTCGCCGATTGTTGGTCGTGAGGGTGTGATTGCGCGGCGTCGGGTCCAAGGCCCGGCGCCTCGTCGTATCTCCAAAGCAATTGACTGGCATGCGCCTTGGGGTTACTCTGCCCATTCAGAGGCTCAGATGTTGGCGACGAGGGAGGCGTCCGGATCATGCCGGCAGATGTCCCGGTGGTGCTCTACTACGACGGCAAGCACTACGATGCCAGGGTCGGGGCCTATGATGTGGACTTGGCCTTCTGGAAGAAGCGGGCCCGCAGCTGCGGAAGTCCCATCCTGGAGCTTGCCTGCGGCACCGGCCGCGTGACCATTCCCCTGGCGCTTGACGGGCACGCGCTCACCGGGCTCGATCTCTCGGCAGGGATGCTCGAGCAGGCTCGCCGTAAGGCCCGGGCGGCCGACGTGGAGATAGCGTGGGCGAGGGGCGACTGCCGGGACTTCGATCTCGGCCAGAAGTTCGCGATGATCTTCTTCCCGTTCAACTCCCTCACGCATCTTCACACTTTGGAGGACCTCGAACGGTGTCTTGCCTGCGTCAAGCGCCACCTGGCGCCTGGAGGCCGCTTCATCTTCGACATCTTCAATCCCAGCCTGGCGATCCTGATGAGGGACCCGACCAAGCGGTACCCGCATTCGATCTACCTCGACCCCGAGGGCGGGGGCACAATCGAGGTCACAGAAAACAACGTCTACGACGCCAGGCTGCAGATCAACACCGTGCGCCTCTACTTCAAGATGCCCGACGGCAGCGAAGGCCGAGGGGATCTGGTCCTGAGGATCTGGTATCCGCAGGAGATGGACGCCGCTCTCAAGTACAACGGCTTGGCGATCGAGCACAAGTTCGGGGACTTCGATGAATCGCCGTTTGAGGCGAGCTCTCCGCGGCAGGTGTTTGTGACCGCGCTTGCGTCGAGCTGAGGGAAGGCCTTCCGTGCGAACCGCGATGCTTCTGATCCTCCTGCTGGGGCTGGTCAGCCTGTGTGGAGACATCGTCTACGAGGGCGCGCGCGCCGTGACCGGGCCTTTCCTGTACTCCCTGGGCGCTGGGGCTGCCGTGGTCGGGCTGATCTCGGGCGTGGGGGAGTTCGCGGGATACGGGCTGCGGCTCCTGTCGGGTCACCTGGTTGATCGGACGTCCCGGTACTGGACCATGGTCTTCGTGGGCTACGGCTTGATCCTTGCGGTCCCGTTTCTCGCTCTCGCCGGGCGCTGGGAAGTGGCGGCCTTGTTCATCCTGCTCGAACGCCTCGGCAAGGCTGTGCGCACTCCGGCCCGCGAGGTCATACTATCGAGCGCCGGGAAGGCGATCGGCACCGGATGGGCCTTCGGCATTCACGAGGCCCTGGACCAGATCGGCGCCTTCGCCGGGCCTCTGATC
>JBAQHK010000140.1:0-11161 GCA_049288275.1 bacterium
CTCCGCCGAGGTTCCCTATCTGGCGATTCGCGAGGTAGGGCCCAATCCCATAACCAGTCAGATCACCGTCTGGTACGCCACCTGCCGCCGCGGCACGGTCCGCGTGGACCTCTACGACGTTTCCGGCAGAGTGGTGAGAACGCTCGCGCACCAAGCAGTCGAGCCCGGCGAGAACGTTCTTAAGGTTTACCTGGCCAGCGGGGGAGAGCGGGCAGTCGCGCCGGGAGTCTACTTCGTCAGGCTGTCCCTGGACGGCCAATCCCAGGCCCGGAAAGTGGTGATTGCGGAGTAGGGTTGAACATACCGGCCGCAAGATCAGAGCCGCACGGCACACGCCGTGCGGCTTGTCTGTAACGCAGATGAGCGCGATTCTACCTCGCGACCACCGCCTTGGCGGTGGCGGCGCCGGCGTCGCAGTCCAGCCTGAGGAAGTAGACGCCAGGGCCTACCGGCGCATCGGATGCAGCGGGGTCCCAGTCCACCTGGTAGTAGCCGCCCCCGCGGCGGCCTTCAGCCAGGCGCCTCACCAGCCTACCCCCCACATCATAAACCGCCAGACGAACGTCCGAGCCCGCAGGCAGCCCGTAGATCAGCCGCCAGCCCGACCGGGCGGGATTCGCCCCGGCCACCTCAAGCACCACGCCGTCCGGGAGCCCCGAGTAGCGGGCGCCCCCCACTCCCGCCGCGGTGCCCCACAGGGTGAAGTCGGCATCGCTTACGTCGGCGCCCTCATTCGGCACCCCGTCCAGTGCCACCACGCGAATCCGCGCGGTCTGCGTGGTGAGGTCGGGAACCGTCCACAGGTAGGACGAATCGTTGGCCTCTCCGGCCGCGATCGTGTCAGGATAGGTCGCGCCCCCGTCGGTGGAGAGCAGCAGGACGACCGATGTCACCCGCGCGTTGTCGGCCGCTGCCCACCTGATTTCATACTGGGTGCCGTATTCCAGGGTCTCGCCGCCGTCGGGGCTGATGACGGTAACCGCGGGAGGTTCGGGATCGCGGGCCACAACCGGCACCACCGCGAAGGTCTCGTCGCCGGCAAACCTCATGCAAGCGTTGGTCCAACAGGTGGGGTAGTCAGCGTTGGCCTGATCGAAGGCGGCCTTGACGGTCCAGCCCAGGCTCATGTAGTTGTACATCGCGTCCTGCCAGTCCCACGACCAGTACCAGCAGGTCTCGCAGGCGCCGGTTGACATACCGCAGTAGCCCACGGTCACCGTCTTCTCAGAGGAACCCTTCCGGAATTCGTAGGAGAACCTGCCCTGATCAAGAACGCACATCCCGTCGCAGCTTCCGAGGAACGTGAAGGGCATCTTGGCGTAGGCCCCTATCCATACGCCTACCTTGAAGGCAGCCAGGCTCTGCCAGGCGCCGTCAATGCATGCGAAGTTGAAGCTCTCTGAACCTCCGTGGGCTATCTCGTGGAACACCGCGGTGTGATCCGACTTGACGTGACTGCGAATCTGCTCGAGCGTCGGGCCGACGAGGCCCTCGGTGTCGTAGCCCATTGCCTCGAACCAAGCCTCGGCATTCTGAGACCAGGCGCGCCAGTCGCCGCTGCCCGGGCACTCCCAGGGCCCGGTGAAGGCAAGCCCGGTGTAGGGCGGCGGCACACCCCGGCCCAATATCTCCCCGGTTACCGCATCGATCACAAATATGGCGACGCCCTCGCCTTCCGCCGTCCACACCACCCAGCAGGGATTCTGTGGCGCCGGCCGAATCGGGAAGACCGCCGACTCGGGGGAGATGATCATCAGCCGAGACGACGTCACCTGCGCGGGCTGCCCGCCCACCGTCGCCAGAGCCTTGGCTTCAGCCTCCTCGCGATTGACCCTTGCCGGAGGAAGCATCTCGGGCACATCTTCGCGCCAGTGGGTCTTACTGCTGACGAGTTCTCCGGTCAGGGCGTCAAACTGGTAGTTGATGAAGTCGCCCTCGACCAGAGCCCCACCCACCACTCGCTCGTGGAAATAGACCAGCCTTTCACCGATTTCGTAGCGCTCGAAGTGCCTGTCCGCCGGCTCCAGATCCAAGAGGGCACTTGCGGCCGGCGCACTTCCGGCCCAGGCGATGCCTGGCACAAACAGCGAAGCCAGCGCGGGAATCAACAGCAGGGCATACCTACTTCCGGAAAGGAACCGCATGTGATCTCCTCCTTGGAGAGCTACCGCACCTCCTGACACCGCTTCCTATGACAGTTCCAATGTCAGATCACAGATTACCTGGCGCGCACCACCTTGAGGGTCCTAACGCCACGGTCGGTCTCCAGCCTCAGGAAGTATACCCCGGACGCAGGGCCCAGCCCACGGCCCTCGATACCCGCCCAGTCCATAGAGGTGTAGCCGGCCTCCACCCTTCGGTCAAACACCCGCCCCAGCATCCTACCCGTGACATCGTAAACTGCGAGCCTCACCCGCATGTCCGCCGGCACTCCGAAGATGATCCGCGACGAGGCGCTCACCGGGTTGCCGTCGGCCAGCCTCAGCACGACCTCCTCCGGCACATCCTGAGGCTCCGGCCGCACTCCGGAGGTCGTACCCCAGAGCGTGAAGTTGGCGTCGCTGGCGTCACTGCCCTGGTTCAGAGCGGCATCATAGGCCACAACCTTGATCCGGGCGGTCTTGGAATCCAGGTCAGGCACCGTCCACATGAAGGACCCGTCGTTGGCCTCTCCGGTCGCCACCGTCGCAGGATAGGTCGAGCCTCCGTCGGTTGACAGGTAGATGCTGACCGAGGTCACGCCGACGTTGTCGGTCGCGGTCCACTCTATCTCGTACTGCGTGCTCGCGGTGGCTGTCTCGCCGCCGTTGGGATCGACAACCGTGACCGTGGGCGGCACGGCATCGGGCGCCGCATTCTGGCAGGCCCTTATCGAGAAGTCATCAACTCCGGCCTCGACTATGGACCCCGACCCTGTGTCCTGGGCGATGAAGCGGACCTTGATCTGGTTGGTGAGGGTGACGTAGTCCTCGAGATAGAACTCCATCTTGCGCCAGGTGCGATCTGAGTAGATCAGGGTCTCGAGATTGACCCAGGTCGATCCATTGTTGTTGGAGACATCCACGACGAAGTCGTCGTCGTTGGGAGCGGATCCCGTCTCGCTGGCGTACCATCTCCAGTAGGAGAGCAACGCCGAGTTCTTGCCCGAGAGATCCACGGTCGGGCTTGTGAGCGTGGTCTTGCCGCCATCCACGTCGGCCGCCCCTTGCGCCCCTCCCACCGAGCCCTGGCCGGTCACCATGCACACGGTCCCGGGAGATGCCGTGTGATCGCTCTCAGGCTGCACCGGCTGGCTGCCCCACCATGTGCCGTTGGGATCGACCCGCGTCCAGAGGCCCGTGGTGGCGTTGTCCCCGGTGGCGCTCAGGCTCCAACCCTTGTTGGTCTCAAGGTCGTCCTCGAAGGCGGTCGCTATCGTGCCGGCCTG
Organism: bacterium; assembly: GCA_049288275.1. Classification (GTDB taxonomy): domain Bacteria; phylum Arandabacterota; class Arandabacteria; order Arandabacterales; family Arandabacteraceae; genus JBAQHK01. Next base: position 3,428 of record JBAQHK010000140.1, read on the forward strand.
AAGCGTGATATTGATGAAGGAGGTTCCCTGGCCGGAGGTTACCTCCATCTGAAACCTGATCGACCCGCAGGAAGGCCCCGCTGCAGTCACCGTGAAGCCAAAGTGGTTGGCGTTGGACTGGGCGGTGGCGCCCTTGGCCATATCAGGATAGGTCGCCGAGCTGTCGGTCACCACGACCCCCGAGGTCAGGCTGCGCAGCTTGGCGCTCACGCTGGTAGCAGTCTCGGCGCCGATATTGAGGATCGTCACCGGCATGGTCATGGCCTCTCCGACTTCGATCGCGCCGTCTCCGTCACCGCCGTCGGTGATCGAGTGGGAGTCGTAGAAGAAGTGAACGGTCTGGCCGGGCGTGTAGTTCAAGGCCTCTGCGCCATAGCCGATGTAGCAGGTGCCGTACTGCATGTAGATGTATCCGTCGACGCCCCACGTGGGAGCCCAGCTGTTCTTCACGATCCAGGCGCCCACTCCATCGCACATGGTGTCGTCCCATCCCACGATCAGCATGCCGTGGTTTATCTCGGTACATGCGTCCTCATAGCAGCCCCCGGTGTAGGTCTGGAACCCGCCGCAGACCGCCAGAGCCGCCGCCACCGGCCCGTCCAAGAGCGCGGTCTTTATGGAATTCACGTCATCGGCCACGGGATAGTAGTTGTCCAGGGTGGCCGCCACGTCGCAGGAGGCCTGGATGCAGGGGTCGGTGTCCACCTCGTGGTACGGCACGCAGGACTCCCTCACCGCCCCGTAGTCCATCCACATATCGTAACAGGTGCTCATCCAGCCCCCGCCGCAGCCGTCGCCGACGGTGTTGCAGTCCATCACCGCCTGCTCGGAGAGGTTCTCCTCAAGGCCGCTGTGGAGCAGGATCTGGGACTCGAAGGCCGCCGCTGCCGCAAAAGCCCAGCAGCTGCCGCAGTTGCCCTGGTTCTTAATCGGCGTGACCACGCCCTGGGTGCGCCAATCGAAGGCTTGCGGGAAGAACATACCGGGAATCGCCTCTATCATCCGGCCCTCTCGCTTGGCCTGGGCTCGCCGCGCCTCGAGGTCGGGCGGGATCTTGAGCCGGCAGAGGCTCAGCAGCTCTTCGTCGGTCAGATGCGATATCGAGGTCACCCCGGCCTGCCAGGAGTAGCCCCGCTCGGCGTTTCGCTGCCTGACAGCCTCGATCCGGTCCAATTCGGCCTGAGTCACCTCCCGGTCTAAGGCGGAAGCCAGGAAGGCCGCCCCTGACACGAGACAGATAGCGGTACCGACAAGAATCGCGATAGCCAAGCGCTTCATAGCTCGAGCTCCTCTCTGGTGGATGGTTGAGGCTGTCTTGAATCGGTCACTGTGCCTATAACCTATTGTCGCATCTACGGTTACGTCGCCTTGGAACCCGCGCCGCCGCCGCAAGTGGCTCGCCGGGAAAGAACAAGCCCCCGCTACCCCTCTATTATACCGCACCCTGACCTCACGATTCAAGCTTATTGAGCCCGGTGCCGCCGCGCAACCGCCCAGGGCTGCAGCCTTGACAGTGTGGCCCGGCGTGTGATATACTGGATGCAATCAGAATAACCGCACGGACGCTGAGCTGCAGGGACAACCCGGCGGCCCGAGTAGCCGGAGGGCCGCTGGAAGAGAACCAGCAAACATAACCCACGGATACGGGACACAGTGGTCGGCTTTTCCTCAACGTCGGAGGTGCCGAATGAGGAGCGTGGTTGCAGTTGTTGTGTGCGTGGCATCGGTCCTGGCTCTGGCAGGTATGACCAGCGCCCTTACCGTGAAGCCGGTTCAGCCGGCCATTCCGGAGGCGTCGGTTGAGGCCGTCCTCACGTATCTGGGCGGCGAGCCCGGAAGTCAGACTTACAGGTATGACTTCACGGTCCGCAACATCTCGGTGCTGCCGGCGATTCAGACCGTCCTGATCTTCTTCGACTCCGATCCGGTGACCGGAGACTTCACAGGCGACAAGGCCGATTTCATCGAGCTCTCGGCGCCGACCAACTGGGAGGGCACGGCCTTCGTCGATCCCGATCCGTCGCCGTGGTATGTGGAGTTCGCCACCTACTCCGGCCCGAGCCGCATCTTCCCCGCTCAGTCCAAGAGCGACTTCTCGGTGACCTTGACGTGGAAGGATGCCTACGCCGTGCCGGGACAGCGCTTCTTCGAGGCCATGAACGGCGTGGTGTACGAGGGCCAGGTGGTCATCGCCATTCAGATCGACGTGTCCGGGTCGCTCTGTGGCGACGTGATAGATGAGTGCGCGTCGGCTTCGCATCCGCCGGTGATGCTAGACATCTTCAACTCCGACGGCGTGATGGTAGCCGCCACCTCCAGCGACGAGGCGGGCCGCTACTGCTTCAACGAGCTGCCTATCGGAGTCTACACGGTGAGCCCGGTCGTGCCGCTGGGATTCACGGTGGACATGGACGCCAAGTCGGGGACGGTCTTCGTGGGCGCCACCACCGAGGTCGACTTCTACCTCGACTGCCTGTCTATCACCCCTGACGCAAGGACTATCGGGTACTGGAAGCACCAGGTGAACGCTCTCCTGATGGGCAAGGGCAAGCCGCAGGAGACCCTGGCCAACATGCTGGCCTACCTGCACAACATCCGGGTTCACTTCAACGAGAACGTCTACAACCCGGTGCTGGTGTATGAGGTCGGGGGGCTGCCCGGAGACGCAACGGCCGCCGACAGTCTGGCCGCGCTCGGGAGCCTGCTTACGGTGAACAAGGGCGGGACCATGCTGGACAGGGCCAAGCAGCAGATGGTAGCGTTGCTCTTGAACGTTGCGTCGGCGAAGCTCAGCCAGGCCCAGGTGATCAGCGCCGACGGCGCCAACGTGTCGCAGGCCATCACCTACGCCAACGACATTATCACCGACCAAGTGCCCGGGGTCTCCTATGAGGTTGCCAAGGACATCGCCGACATCATCAACAACGGCGGGACCGTGGCGGCCGGCGTGATACCGCTTGGTACCCGGATGATCTGGTACCGGATCAAGGTCGGCGACGTCAGGATGGTGGGGTTTGATTCCAACCCCGCGGCCGAAGCGGTGGGGATCAGGTATCTTGTTGCCGCGACCGGCACGGCCGAAGAGGTCGGCATCGAAGTGTACGACATCAAGGGCCGCCTGATTCACTCGTTTGACAAGCTTGACACCTCTGCCGGCGAGCACAGGGTAGTTTGGGACGGACGGGATCGCTCAGGACGCGGCGTAGCGTCGGGCATCTACTTCGTCAGTCTCAGGGCAGGAACGGCGGTGTCGTGTGAGAAGGTTACGTTTGTTGGATCTAGATGAGACTGACAGTAGGTCTTTTCGGGCTCTGGGAAGGACCGGTTTGCGGCTCGCGCGACGAGAGGCGCGAACCGGTCCGCCCCTCTGGGGGCCCGGGACCTGGTGGCAAGGGCGTAAGGCACCTGACCGGTGGTATGCCAGAACCGGGAGAGCGCTGAGAGCGCAAGAGGAGGAGGTAGCATGATCACAGGATCAAGAGTCGGAATCCGTAGAGCGGTATGGGTGAGCGCGATTGCGGTTGCGCTGGCTGTCGGGGTTTTGGGTTCTCAGGCCGACGCGGCTTTGACCAGAGTAGATGCCCAGCTTTACCACTGGGAGGGCGGCCTGTGGAAGGAGTACTGCCAGTACGATCCCTTCCCTGCGGGCGGGGACCAGCCGGGCACCAATCTGTGGAAGTACGCCTACGTGGTGAACAACCTGAGCGCGCCCCAGCCGCTGAACACCATCTACACCTTCTTCAATTCGGACAATCTCGCGGCGGATGCCACCTGGTCTGCCGCCGTGGCGCCTGCCGGCTGGACGGCCACCCAGATCGGGCCATTCGACCCCGACTTCAATTGGAAGGAGAGGTTCAGAACCACCAACTCCGCCTACTACATTCAGGCGGGGCAGGCTCTGGCTGGCTTCTCGGTGGAGTTCACTTGGACCAAGGCCCAGATGCCGCCGATGCAGACCTACGACGCGGTCTTCTCGGGCGGATCGGAGACCAGCGTGACCACGTCTCCGTGCATTCCCAGCGCGACCGAAGAGACAACCTGGGGAGGCGTGAAGGCACTGTACAGATAAGGGTTGAGGGGACAGCCGAACGCTCTATAGGTGTCAAGAGACGTGGCGGGCCTTTGAGGCCCGCCACTTTCTTACCTATCACACGAACGCATGCAGGACGGGCTATGAGGCGCTCCACAGCTCCAGGAGTTTCTCGCGGCTGGCCGCGAGGTAGCGGGGATCGTTGGAGAAGACCTCGAGGGTGATGGTGGCGTCGTAGCCGAAGCCCTTGAGGGCCTGCACCACTTCGGGCCAGTTGATGTTCCCGGCGCCGATCGGCATGTGATCGTCCCCGCGCGTCCTGTTGTCCGAAAAGTGGATGTGGACCATCTTGTCCTTGAAGGCGCCTATGAGCTGGCGGAACTTGTTGCCCCCGATGAAGGCGTGTCCCACATCCAGATGGAACCGAAGAGCCGGCACCGAGTTGAGGATCCCGCTCATGGCTTCGAAGGTGGAAAAGACCCCGGGGACATTCTCGACCACCACCGTGAGATCGTGCTTGGCGGCTTCGTCCGAGATGATCTTGAAGCTGAGGGCGTTGAGGCTCACCGTGGTCTTGGTCTCCATCGTTCCCACCCCCGGGTCCGGATGAACCGTGACCGTCTCCGCGCCGGCCTCCTTGAAGAAGCCCAGGGTCTTGATGACGTCCTCGATCGCGGCCTGGCGCAGTGAGTTTATGGGAGAGGCGAAAGGCAGATAGTAGGTGGTGTGCCCCACAACCCCGAGGCCGCTCCCGGCCAGGGCCTTGAGGACTTCCCGGCGGTCTATGACATCTATGTGAGCCTTCGGATGCTCCAGGGTGAGGTCGATGTAGTCGAACTTGCACGACGCCACCAGCGCGATCGCCGAGAGGACATCAATCCGCGGGTTGTTCATGGCTCCGATACGCATACAACCACCTGACTGGGCGCGCTGCGCCGCTTACAGCAGGCCCTCGTCCTCCTTGTCCACGCTCTCCTCGATCTCTCCGGCCTCGGCGACCTCGCGCTTGCCGAACAAGGTCTTCAGCGAGGCGTACGGCGTGAAGCGAACCACCTTCTTCGAGGGGACCTTGACCGGCTCTCCGGTCTTGGGATTGCGCGCGATGCGCGCCTTTCTGACCCTGACCTTGAAAGCGCCAAGCCCGGGGAGGACGAACTCGCCCTTGTTCTGAAGCTCCTTCTCGGCGAGCGCAACCAGACCGTCGTAGAACCGCTCCACGTTGGCCTTGGAGATGCCGCTGGCCCGCATCACTCCCTCAATCATCTGCTCCTTGGTCATCGCCGACCTCCTCTCCCGCAGGCGGCACGACGCCTGCTTCGGCCAGAGGGTACAGACTCGGGCGGGCGTTGTCAACCAATCCTCACCGGCGCCCGGGGCGGCGCCGGCCGGGGCCGCCGGATGCTATTCCACCTTGAAGATGAACTTGAGGACAACCCCGAAGGCCATGGAGACGATCAGGAACGTCCACAGCCACGACAGCTTGAACAGCCCGAAGTCGAACGACATCGGGGCGTATTTCACTTCCACGGACTTGACCGGCATTGCCTTGGGCACCGCCGGGGCTCCGGGATTGAGCAGGACCTCCCAGATCGACGCCTTCTTCATCACCGAATAGACGGGCACGAGCCTTCTGGTGCCGGACACGGCGAAGGTCATCTCGCCCTCATCCGAACTGAGCCGCAGGTCGCGGACACCGCTCGAGATCAGCCTCACCTTCCAGTCGACCTCGCCGAGCGAGACGATGCGGACCGACGGGCTTGCCTTCTCGAGGCCCTCGCCCGCGGAAAGCGTCAGCCGCGTGTCTGTCGGGTCCACGCCCTCCTCCAGGATGACCTTGACCAGGGCGGTCTGGCCGGGCTCAAGGCCGGTGAAGGCATACCGCAAGTTGAGCTGGATCATGATCAACACCACCGGGACGATCAGCACCACGGCCGGCAGGAGCGCCAGCTTCATGTAGCCGAGGTTGGCCAGGAGGATGCGCCGCTGGGACGCCATCACGCAGGAGACGTCGTCCTTGTAGAGACGCATCTCCAGGAAGTAGGCGCTTATCCTGGTCTTGACCTCCTTCATGGCCTTCTGGTTTGAGGTCAACTTGAAAAGCGCGAGCATCACCGCCCCGGTGAGGATCGATATGAAGATGATCCCCCCGTAGGCGTGCCCGCCTTCAAAGGGCTTGAGCAGGAGACTGAAGAACTTTGTCAATGCCTCCCCCACGGTCGTCACGAGATGTAGCCGAGCCCCTTAAGCCTCTTCTTGACCTCGTCGTCGTCCTGAGCGCCCTCGAGCTTGGCGAGCTCCTTCTCCACCAGATGGGCTATGAACTCCTCGACCGAAGAGTAGCCTGCGGCCCCCGCGAACTTCCTGGCCCGCTCGAGCAGGTTCTTGTCGATCTTGATCTTCTCACCCCCGAACATAGTGACCTCCTATCGATGCGCCGAGGCGCGCGTCAGTCCCTCGACACCTCCGCCGAGAAGACGTTCGAGCCGTTCATACTCGGATCCGGGTCTATGCCGAACTCCGCAAGGATGCTGGGCGCAAGATCGTAGAGCGCCGGACTCATCCGCTGAATGGGCTTGCTGGTAAAAAGAATGCCCGGGATCACGTCCTTGGCCATGCAGTGGTCGCCGCTCCAGCGCTTGGCGTTGTCGGTCAGGAGCGTGCGCGTGATCTTGCCCAGGGCGGTCTCCCACGATCCGCGGTAGCCGGCGTTGTACCCGATCACCAGGTCGGGGGCCTCGTTGACGCACTGGCCGGAGTAGTACTCGCTTGCCTTGTAAGCCTTGACGATCACCCGTTCTCCGGTCTTGGGATCGGTGATGGACTCCAGCGCGGCCGCCAATTGGTCGAGCAGGGCTTCCTTCTCCGGCCCCGGCGCGACGATTCCCTGCCCCTCGCGTCCGATCTGATTCACGTAGAGGCAGTTGATGCCCAGAGCGTAGGCCTTGGTGCTCGTCCAGTCAACGTTCTCGAAGAACTCGTCGCTGGTGCCCCGGTAGTCGTCCCGCAGACCCATGTAACCGTTCTCGTAAAGCCACGTGTTCAGATGGAGATTCCTCCGGAACGAGGTGAAGCCGTGATCCGAGAGCACGATCACCGTGGCCTCGGGCCCGACCCGCTCCACCGCGTGCCCCAGCACCGAGTCCATCCTGGCGTAGTAGTGCTCAATCACGCCGGCATACTCGGCGGCGACCTGGGGATCGTACAGGGGGTGCCGGGGATCGCGCACCCGCCAGAACATGTGCTGCAAGGGATCGGTGGTGGAGAAGTAGCAGAAGAAGAGCCCCCACTTGAAGCGGTCGAGCTCGTAGTCCATCATCTTCTTGGTCTGATCGAGGACGAACTCCGCCTGCTCCAGGTACTCCTTCTCGTTGATGCGGCCCTCGTTCAAGGCCCAGGTCTCCTCCGCGATGCCCTGGGTGTAGAAACGCCCGATCCCCTCGGCGAGTTCCTTGGAATAGCCTGGAGGCGTGGACACCGGCAGCGCCGGCGCCATCGGGTCGATCTCAACGGGGCTCATGTAGAGCTCGAAATCCGGCCTCACCGACTTGAGGTAGAATCTCACGATACCGCTGACTGAGACCAGGGGCATCATCTTGAAGTTGACCGGCACCCAGTCGCTCCACTCGCCCTCGTTCAAGACCAGCTCGGTCTCCTCCACCGCGATCTTTGCGACCGGGTAGTCGGGATCCATGTAGATCAAGAGC
>JBAQHK010000141.1:0-30081 GCA_049288275.1 bacterium
TGATCCCGACAGTCGGGATAGTTGCTTTGGCAATTCTAAGTGGCGTCGGACTCGCGGGAGTGCCGTGCACGGGCACGTCGACGGTGTCGTATACCGAGACCAGCCCGCCTTGCATCAGCTCGGCGCCTCTTTGTCCGTCGGGTGACAGGGACACCTTGAAGCTCGTTGCCACCGTGTTGGACTGTTACGGGACTGCTCTTGTTGGCAAGACGGTGGAGATCAGGCCGATCATAGGGTCTGGCGGGTTCTTCTTCAAGGTTCCGGCAGAGACCCTGGTGCTGGACACCACGGACGCTTCTGGTGTGGTGAGCCACAACTACATGAAGGTCGGCGGTTGCGGGACGATCTCCTTCTCGGTGATCTGCGCCGGTGTGGAGCTCGGACCGACGGCGTCGTTCTACATCTCGAACTTCGACCAGAACATACCGCCTGACGGCGTCGTGAACGCCATCGACTTCGGTATCTTCGGTGGGTTCGGGCACTTCGGTAGCACGACCTATCCGTGCGGCGATTACAACTGCGACGGAGTGGAGAACGCTATCGACTTCGCTATATTCGGCTCGCATTTCGGCGACTAAAGCCTCATTACGCCCCTGGCCGGGCTTGGGCCCGGCGGAGCGAGAGAGGGAGGACTGAACATGACGGGAACGCGACTGACGGTCTTGACAACGTTGCTGCTGCTGTGTTGCGTGGCATCGGCCGGCGCTGTGGATTCTTGCGGAGTGGTTCTCGGCCCGGGCCTGGGCTCAGGCAGGACCCCGTTTCATCAGAGCTACGATCTCACGCTTTCGGCAGACACCCTCTACTATCTGACGGGTCTTTACTACGTGGACTCCACGCACACCCTGACGATCCCTGCTGGCACCGTGGTGAAGGCTGATACGGCGGCCACCCTGATCATCAAGCGTGGCGCGAAGATCTACGCGACCGGGACGGCAAGCGATCCTGTCGTCTTCACCAGCATGAAGCAGCCCGGGCAGCGGGCAAGAGGGGACTGGGGCGGCGTGATCATACTTGGCGATGCTCCGGTCAACCAGGTAGAGCCTCTGATTGAGGGCGGCATAATCGAAGGGACCTACGGCGGCACCGACGTGCATGACAACGCCGGGATATTCAGGTACGTGAGGATCGAGTACTGCGGTTACAGGTACCAGCTGAACAACGAGGTTAACGGGCTGACCATGGGCGGCGTGGGAGATTCCACCGAGATCCATCACGTGCAGGTCAGCTACTCCTTCGACGACTCCTACGAGTGGTTTGGGGGAACGGTCAACTGCAAGTACCTCGTGGCCTTCGGCGGCACCGACGACGAGTTTGACACGGACTTCGGCTACAAGGGAAAGCTCCAGTTCCTCTTCGGGCTCAGGGACATGACCCAGTGGGATCCCACGGGCGAGAGCAACGGACTTGAGACCGACAACGAGGGCACGTCGCCCTACGAAAGCCAGCCGTGGACTCATCCGATATTCGCCAACTGCACGCTCGTGGGGCCGGCGCGGACGGACTCGCTGTGGCCGCTGATGCCGGTTGGTCACAAGTTCCAGTACAGCGCGGTGATTAGGCGTTCATCCCAGCTCTGCCTGTACAACTCCGTGATTGCCGGCTATCCCTGGGGCATAAGCCTCCGCGATCCACACACCAAGGAGTGGGCGTCGTGGGACACGCTGCAGCTCAGGGACGTCAGCGTCGCGGCCTGCGCTAACCCGTCGGGCTCGACTCACATCCACGATGAGACCAGGTGGCCGGTGGCTGATGCCATCACTCCCGGCGTGCTCGCCTGGTTCAACACCGCGCTCCCGGTGGACTATCGCAACTGGTTCTCCACCGCAGTTCCAGTGCCCAGGACCATCAACAGCCTCTTCACCGACATGCACAACATGAACGATCCCGATCCCACGCCGGCGGCGGCGAGCGAACTGCGCAACAACGCGCGCTGGCTCTGGGCCAACGTGCAGGATCCCTTCTTCGACCAGGTTGACTACCGTGGGGCGTTCGCTCCGGACGTGGCGATGTCGGGGCAGTGGACTGCCGGGTGGACCAACTTCGATCCCCAGAATGACCAGTACTTCGCGTCTGTCAGGGACGACGGTGGGTCGTCTGGAGCCGTGTCGCTGCTGGGACAGAATCACCCGAATCCCTTCAGCCCCAGCACGGCGATAAGTTTCACGGTGCCTCGGCAGGCACGCGTAGCGCTGAGAGTGTTCAACGTCAGGGGCCAAGAGGTGGCGACTCTGGTTGACGATAATATGGCCGCTGGGACCTACCAGCGAACCTTCGAAACCGGCGGTCTTTCGGCCGGCACCTACTTCTACACCCTCACCGGTCCCGGCTTCAGCGAGACCCGCAAGATGGTGGTACTGAAGTAGACCATGTGATTACACGCGGGTCCCCTCTCCGTGGAGGGGACCCGTCCTCTGTATGCTTCGTGTTGGGTGCGTGCCGTTTTCCAAGGAGCCTGAGGTGATTGCGGGTTATTACGATGAGCTAGTGGCGGAGCGCAAGGACCGCAAGAGAGACTGCGATAGCCGCCGCGGCGGCGACCACGACGGCCAAGGCGCTTCCCCGGAGCATGCGACGACCAAGGATCAGGGCGCCGGCGATCAGCCCGACCGCCGCCGCGATCATCATCGCCCAGGCATTCCCAAGCGCCGTGAGGATCAGCAGCGCGGCCACGTAGATCGCCGACAGCAGATCGGACAAGCCCTTGTGCGTCATCGAGTGATCGCCCTCCATCGTATTGCGGCTGAATCGCCGTCCGCGGTCTCACATGAGCGCCGTGAGGCCCGACTGGCTACGGTCCCACTATCAAGAATGACGGTCGGCAGCTAACTCCGGATAAGGATTCTGTTAGGATTGTGTTAAGGTACGCGCGCGCCGCGCTCGTTGGGCCACCCGCTCTGGGGCGGCGGGTCCTGTCGCCGCGCACCCAGTCTGCGGCTCGGTCGGGGGCTGCGCTCCGGCTCGGAACCCCACTCGCCCCGGGTGCTGGGCCATCGTCGGGCCGCAGCCCTTCGCTCAGAGTACTGATATTCGCTACGGGCAGTCGGCCCTTCCTCGACCCATTCGGACGTGGTAGGATGGCGGGCATGACGAGGCGAGCTACAGAGATTGAGGTCAAGCCCCTGACGCCGGGCCGCTGGAAGGACTTCGAGACGCTGTTCGGGCCTCGGGGGGCCTACGGCGGTTGCTGGTGCATGTACTGGCGGCTCACCCGCCGGGAGTTCGAGGCAGGCCAGGGCGAACGCAACCGGAGGGCCATGAAGCGCCTGGTGGAGTCGGGCGAGGTGCCGGGCATGCTGGCCTATGCAGGGGGAGAGCCTGTCGGGTGGTGCTCGGTCGCGCCCAGGGAGCGTTTCCAATCGCTCGAGCGCTCGTCGGTCTTGAAGCGCCTGGATTCCCGGCCGGTCTGGTCGATTGTCTGCTTCTTCATCGCCCGCGGCCATCGGGGCAAGGGGATTGCGGAGGAGCTGATACACGGGGCCGTCCGCTACGCGGCCAAGCGCGGCGCTGCCATGGTGGAGGCTTATCCGACGTGTCCCAGGGGACGCGAGCTCGCTCCGGTGTCGAGCTACATGGGCGTGCCCGCGATCTTCGAGCGTGCGGGGTTCTCTGAGGTCGCCAGGCCGTCCAGGGCCAAAGCGATCATGCGCTTGGAACTCGGCCGAGGGGATGTCGCGCATGAGGCGAGGCGGTGCAAGCCAAGGCGGAGCCGGGTGACCCGATGACGGCAAGGCGCGCCACGATCCTCGCCAACGGGGAAGGCAGAGTCGGGATCCCGGCAGCGATCGAAGCTCTGGCCGAGGGCTCGGCGCTTGATTCGGTCGAGGCGGGCATAAGGGTGGTCGAAAGCGACCCACGGGTTCGGAGCGTGGGAGTGGGCGGGGCGCCCAACATCCTAGGCGAGATGGAGTGTGATGCCGCGATCATGTGCGGCGCCACCTTGCGAACCGGCGCTGTCGGCGCCCTCAAGCGGTACGTAAATGCGATCTCGGTGGCGCGCCAGGTCATGGAGCGGACTCCTCACGTGATGATTGTGGGGGAGGGCGCCGCGAGGTTCGCCCGCGAGATCGGGGCCGAGCGGGGCCGGCTCCTGACCGGGGAGGCCCGCGCCGACTACGACAAGTGGCTCCGAAGGCACGTTTCCGCGAGCGTTCGTGCGCGTCTGCCCAGGGCCGACCTCGCGCCTCTTATCAGGCGGCCGGGGGCAGAGCGACGAGGTTCGCGCACAAAGCGGGTGGCCGCCGCCTTCACCCACGGCACCGTGGACTTCCTGGTTCGCACCGCAAGCGGCAGCATGGCCGGCGGCATAAGCACATCGGGCTGGTCGTACAAGTACCCGGGGCGGCTCAGCGACTCGTGCGTGATAGGGGCCGGGTTGTACGTCGACGATCGTTACGGCGCCGTGGCCTGCACCCACACCGGCGAGATGATAATCCGGGCGGGCGTGGCCCGGGCGGTTGTGGCCTACATGAAGAAGGGCGCCTCCGTTGAGGAGGCCTGCCGGGAAGCCTTCGATGATCTCAGGAGCTTGAATGGCGGCTGCCTGGGGCCGGTGATCGTCCACGCGCTGGATAGGCGCGGCCAGGCCTTCGCACTGACGACGGGCCGAGACGGCGGCATTCCCTACTGGTTGTGGACCGACGGGATGTCCAAGCCGGAGCGCCTCAAGCCCGTTGTCGAAGCGCTGTGATTCAGGCCGCGACCGTTGGCGCGGAGGCCCAACAGCCGCGCTACAGCTCCAGGCGAACCGCAGCGCCCAGCGTGATTACGTCGGTGTCTATGTCCTCCACGACGTCGCCGAGGTTCTTCCACTGCTCGAACCGGTAGTTGGCGTTGAGATCCAAGTACACCTTGGGCGTCAGCTCGACGTCCAGGCCCGCCCGCAGCAGGTAGAAGGGATCGTCGGCGAACTCCTCGCCGTCATAGTAGACGCCGATGCCGAGCCCGCCGTAGACTCCGCGCCCCACGATCACGAAGGCCTGAGGAGCGTAGAAGATATCGGAGCTGCCGACGAAGCCCTTGGGGAACATCTCCACGTCGATCTGGGCTTTGACAAGCGCCGATGACCCGAGCTGGACGCTCGCCAACCAGGAGACTCCACTCTCGTCAACCTCGTCCAGTTCGATGTCCTCAAGGGCCTTCCAGTAGTGCGCGCCGACCCCTAAGCGCGTGCCGCCCTGTGCGGACGCTGCGAACGCCGCAACGACTGCCAGTGCCGTTACAATCAGTAACCAAGAGCGCCTGTTGTTCATGGTCCCCCCTCTGCTGGATTCGCGTCAACTCACTACCGCCGGGTGCAACTCTAGTGGGGTCGGGCCCCTGATGTCAATGATGTTGTGCTGTGGTGTTGACAGGCGACGGGCACGGTGGCAGTCTTGACGGCGGTGCGAGTTTGTGTTTCGGAGGTGAACCATGTCGTCCCAGATCGGTCAGGAACTCAGGTCGCTCGGCATCGCGAAGGTGCTCGTCTATCTGAAGAAGCCCGTGGCGGCGGGTGCGCCCCGGTGGTCCGCAAAGACCAGGCGCGACCTTCGCCGCCATTTCATCGCATCGCCGCTTAGCCAGGCGGGGGCGCTCGCTCGGGCGGGCCTTGGCGCGCGGAGGATACCCGGCGTGATCCTCTACCCGGGGCTCGGGATCCTGCTGGGCACGGTCACCCGGGAAGGGCTGGCCGGCTTGAAGGCCGAGAAGGAGGCGGTGGTCAGGGTCACCGGGGCGCCCTCGGTGAGCCTGATACGTCCGACGCATGCCGAGCCGGCCAAGCTCACGCGGGGTGTGACCTGGGGGATAGAGAAATTGGGCGTGCCGCAGCTCTGGAAACAGGGCCTCACGGGCAAGGGTGTTCTGGTGGGTCACCTGGACACCGGCATTGACGGGCGGCACCCGGCGCTCAAAGGGGCCATAAAGGGGTTCGCCGAGTTCGACCTGATGGGCCGGTTGAAGAGGCCTTCGCCGGGCCCTCACGACACAGGCGATCACGGCACCCACACCGCGGCTACGATCGCCGGCCGGGCGGTGGCCGGCCGATCTGTTGGTGTGGCTCCGGGGGCAATGCTCGCCGGCGCCATAGTGATTGAGGACGGCGATGTTGTCGCCCGCGTCTTGGGAGGGATGGACTGGGCAGTGACGAGCGGCGCGCGCGTGCTCAGCATGTCGCTGGGCTTCCGGGGCTGGCGGGATGACTTCACCACCTTGGTGGACCGGCTGAGGGCGCTCAACGTGCTGCCGGTCTTCGCGGTCGGAAACGAGGGCCCGGGAACCAGTCGATCCCCGGGCAACTACTGGCAGGCGCTATCGGTCGGCGCAGTTGATCGCGAGCTGCGGGTGGCGGACTTCTCCTCGAGCCAGCAGTTCAAGCGCGCCAGGGACCCGGTAGTTCCCGACCTGGTGGCTCCGGGGGTGGACGTGGTCTCGGCGCGGCCTGGCGTGGGGTGGCAGGCGATGGACGGGACATCCATGGCAACACCGCACATTGCCGGCCTGGCTGCGCTGCTCCTGGAGGCCAAGCCCAAGGCCCGCGCCAGCGACATCGAATCGGCCATCTTCAAGTCCTGCCGGCCGGGGCCGGGTATGGACCCCACACGGGGCAATCGGGGCATCCCTGACGCGCGGCGCGCGCTGGATGCTCTGGTCAAAACCTGATAGATTGAATCGGGTCGATGGGCGATGGGGTGGTGGAATGGGGCAGGGCTCGATCATGTGGTGCCGGGAGGTGATGCCGGTGTGAGCGCCGTTAAACGTAGCCGGGCTGCGGGCAAGCCGAGGCGTCGGGTCAAAGCCGATGCCGAGCTGGTGCGCAAGCTCAAGGTCGCAGCTGCGGCCGGGGGGCCGGTGGAGGCTGTGTTCATGCTGCGATCGCCCCGCGAGAAGTCTGCCGCGGCTGCCAGTGCGGAAAGGACAGCCCGTACGGTGCTTGACCGCGTGGCGCAGAGCGTCGGGATCAGCGCCGGGGCCGTCAGCATCTTCTCCAGCCTGGGCGCCTTCGCGGTTTCCGCCGACGCGCGGTTCCTGAGAGCTCTCCTGGCCGAGCCCGAGATCAAGTCTGCCGTGGCCAACAGGCGACCCGAGGATCTACTGATCCGCCCCAAGAGGAAGCGTCGGGTCAGTTAGGGCATCCTCCTCGGCAATCGGAACGCCTGGCGGAGCTTCATTGCCGTCACCCGTCCCTCGGCGTCTGTCACGAAGACCACGGATGCCCTGGGGTCAACCAGGAAGGTCCTCCGGCCCTCCTCATCCGGGTCGCTGAGCTCCACGGTACCCTGGCCGGGCACCTCGACTGCCAGCTTGCCGCCGCTTGCCACCACCTTCAGGTTGATGAGCCCCGGCGGGACGGAGTAAGCGCCAAGGTAGGGCAGGAGTCCATCGGGCGTGTCCTCGGGCGCCTCGAGGGCGGTTTCATTGCGGGTCTCTGCAGGCTGCGCACCGCCCTCATCCGGCTTGCGGGGCATCTCGGTGGTTTGGTGAAACCACAGAGCCGTTGCCGCTCCCAGGCTGTCCAAGTCGAATGACACCGCGACCGCGTCGGTCAGCACCAAGTGCCGGAGGCCCGCTTGGTCCGGGTCCTTGAGCTCCACCACGGCCTGCCCCGGTATGTCCACGGCGAGATGTCCGTTCTGGACCGACACCTTGAACTCGGCATCCTTGAACGGACCGAAGTTGCCGAGGTAGGTCCCGGCGTAGGGCTTGAAGGCGTCGGGCACCTCGACCGCGGCCGCGCTGAAGCGCTCGCGGAGATCGTTGGTCTTAGCAAGCGCCTCTTCGAAGCACTTGGCGGTGTACTCGGTGAGCACCTCTGCGGCCTGGTCGGCCTTGCCGGCAAGCCTCAGGTCAGAGGCCTCGACCAAGACATCACTGAGACCGGCCGCGAATGCCCTCTCCAGAGGGTCGAATTCGGCCCTCGCAACGGGACTTCGCGCGTCCCAGTCGGCGTTGATCTTGTCGGCGAGGTCGCGCGCGAGCCACCAGTAGGAATCCGGCGAGAACTCATCCCTTTCCGCCTTGTCGGGCGGCACCACCTTCTTGCCGTACGTACCTGCCGCCGACACCATCGCAGGCAGGCCGGCGCCATGCACGAAGTAGGGCACGTAGCAGCCAGTGCTCGGGCGGGTGGGACACCACCAGAACACCGGTATCTCATATTGGGGATCGGTGAGCACTGCGACGCATGAGCTCGCGGTAACATCAAGGTCAAGGCTTGGCGTGGTGGCCCGATCCCTGGCTATGCGCATCATCCAGGCCGCGTCTATCTGGCCGGCGTTCTGCCGCAGGAGCTCGCCCGAGCGGCGAGCCCTGGTTGCCGCGCCCGAGATTCTCTCGCGGTTGGCGGCGCTCTGGTCGCCGTAGGCTTCGGCGAAGTCTAAGACCGCGAGGCTTTCGGCAGGCCACCAGCCCTGGCCGGCGGCGTACTCGGCGATCCCCGGGGATGAAGCGTCCCAGTCGACGCCTGTGGAGAGGGTGTTGGATATGGACGCGGTTCCGTGGGCGACGCGCCGGGCGACCCACCTGGTCCCCGCAGTCTCAAGCACCCACGCCTCAGCGGGATCGGCTATGAGGAAGGAGTTGTCGTAGGCTCCGGCGATGTCCATGGTGGGAAGCCCTGATCCGAACTGGCCGTAGGTTTCCACCATCTCGGCAATGACCCCGAGCGCCTCCCGGGCAGATCTGCCTCGCTCAAGCCCGAGCCTCACAAGGTCCATGCCCGTGAGCCCGCCGGCGGGGCCACGGCCCTCGGCGTGCCTGGCGATATCCTGAGCGAGCACCTTGGTGTATATGCCCTGGTTGCCGATGGCGACCGCGAATTCGTTCATGCCCTCTTCGTAGCCCCACGACCAGTATGGGCTCGACCCAAGGGTAGCGTAGGTTTCCGCGGCCTGGGGGATGCTGAGCCTCTCCAGGTCCAGTAGGGCGCCGGCGGGCCAGGCCTGGCGCGGGTAGAACATAAGCGGGCCCGAATCGAAGACCAGCCGGTCGCTGTTCTTGGCCCACAGCGCGCTGCCGTCGTGAGTGGCGTCCGGGAGCGCGACCCAGGTGTCGCAGGCCCGGCCCGCCGGCACTCCCAGGCCGAGAAGGCATGAGGCGCCCACCAGGCCGACAAGGCACAGGGCGAGCGCGAGCCGGGCCGCCTGGCACGGCCCGGTTGAAGACGTCGTGGCTGATGGGATTGCGGATTGAGTTCTCATTGTTCCTGCGGCCCCTTTCTACCAGTGGCTGCGGCGGCGACTGTAGGTGACAAGCGTAAGACACGCCAGGCCTGCCGCGGCGACAAGCCACACAGTCATGTTGGCGCTGCTTGTTGTCGGGTTGTTTCGCTCGATGAACTCGAAGACCTTGACTATACCGGGTGGCTCCGTCCCCTGGGCCCGGGCGCGGTTCATCGAGATCATGGTCAGCACGTTGGCGACCAGGAGCCCGCCAAGCAATGCCACCAGGGCGATCTTGCCGCGCATCAGGGCCTTGCTTCCCACGAAGCGGTCACGGAACATGAAGGCCAGGGAGTAGACTATGACAATCAGTCCCCAGAAGGTAAGCGGCCATCGGATGTCGGCGTGAACCCGCGGCGTGAAGGCGATGCGAATCCCGATCGACCACAAGACAAAGACCGTGCACGAGAGCACCACCATAAGGATGCGAGCTCCCGCCGCCGTCCTGGCGGCCACCGGCAGCTGGGCGTACTGGTAGTCTCGCTTCTCCCGGATGTAGCGCAGGTTCCACCCGTTGACCATCAAGAGCAGCAGCAGGTAGCCCAAGAGCGACGCGTAGCCCGTGCCGTATCTTGCCTCGCCGGCCTGAACCAGTGGGATCATGGCGAGAAACACCAGGAAGTTGATCCAGTTGTATCTGGCCTCGGCTCTAAGCATTCGCCACATTTTCGCCTCCCTTCAAGATCTGGACAGCTATCTCGTCGATAGTCATGCGCGCCTCCTCGATCCCGTCGGCCCCGGCGGAGGCAAGCCCGCCGAGCGTGGCTTCGCGGTCGCGCGAGACCACGCGGTGGTTCCGGCCCTCTTGCTGGTGGGCAACCACGGCCTCCAGGACGAGGTCGGTCCCGGGCGAGCGGAAGGAGATCCGGCGCCACTTGTCCAGGAGGTCCTCCTTGCGGCTGCGGTGGATGACCCCGCCCTCCCGGAGGAAGGCCAGCTCGTCGGCGAGGCGGCTTATGTCGGAGAGGATGTGGGTCGCGTAGAAGATCGATCGCTCGCCGTCCTCGAGAACCTCGAAGAGAGCGTCCAGCACCTCGCTTCTCACCACGGGGTCCAGCCCCGAGGTCGGCTCGTCGAGGAGCAGCAGCCTGGGCGAGTGAGCCAGCGCGGAGACCAGCGACAGCTTGACCCGGTTGCCCGTTGAGAGATCCTTCGCCTTTTTGTCGAGCGGCAAAGCGAAACGCCGTGCGAGCTCGGTCGCGCGCTCGTGCGACCAGGCGGGGTAGAACTGGGAGCGGAAGCGGAGGTTCTTCTCGGCGGTCCAGCCTTCGTAGAAGGCGTGGAGATCGCTGACGTAGCCGACGTCCCGCTTCCACTGGGGTCTGGCGGGCGTGGCCTCGCGGCCGAAGATCTCGATCCTGCCCGAGTCCGCTCTGGCGGTGCCCATCATGCAGTGGAAGGTGGTGGTCTTGCCGGAAGCGTTGGGCCCCACGAAGCCCAGGACCGTGCCGGGCTCGAGGTCCAGTGTCAAGGGCCCCAGGCGGAAACCGGGGTAGGTCTTCACCAGGTCGGTAAGACTGAAGGCTTTGCTCATGTTCGCGCTCCTCTTGAAATCCGTGCCTTGGAAACGGTGCTATGGGCTCTGGTCATGGTCGCTCGCCTTCTTGGAGACCGTGGTCTTGAAGGTCGCCGCGATCTCGGGCGGCGTGAGGCCCTCGGAAAGCGCGTCCCTGACGATGGGTTCGAGCTCGGCCACCAGCCGCTCCCGCGCCATCTGCTTGCGACGGGCGCCCCTCAGTTCGGAGACGAAGAAGCCCTTGCCGCGCCGCGAGTGGATCAGGCCCTCCCGCTCCAGGTCCTCGTAACCGCGCTGGACGGTTATCACGCTCACGCGCGCGTCCCTGGCCAGGGCCCGTATGGAAGGCAGCGTCTCGCCGGCCGCGAGATCGCCGGCCAGGATCTTGGCTCTGATCTGCCTTGCTATTTGGCTCTGCAAGGGCTCGTCGGAAAGGTCGGTCAGGTTGAGCAGCACGGTGGCCCCTTTCACTGTCCCATGTCTATACTGTCTATATTCAGTATATACAGTTGGACTCCATCTGTCAAGGGTCTTCTTTGAGCGTGGGCTGCGCCGGTCGACAAGAGATTGACAAGCGGCGGCATTGAGGATATCAATAGGGGACTTCGGCAGACCTTGAAAGGGGGCGCAGTCTGAACGCCGTAGAGATCGACCATGTGACCAAGACCTTCGGGTCGGTGATAGCGGTCAACGATCTGTGCCTCAGCGTTCCCGAGGCCTCGGTCTACGGATTCATAGGGCCCAACGGCTCGGGCAAGACCACCACGCTCCGCATGATCATGAACATCTTCTATCCGGACGCGGGCTCGATCAGAATCTTCGGCAGAGAGGTGGACGGCGCCACGGCGGCCGACGTCGGCTACCTGCCCGAGGAGCGAGGGCTCTACAAGCGGATGAGGGTCCGGGACGTGCTTCGCTTCTACGGCGAGCTCAAGTCGGGAAGAAACGTGGACCGCGACGTGGACCTGTGGCTCGAGCGGCTGGGCCTCGCCGACTGGGCCGGGAAGAAGGTCGAGGCCCTGAGCAAGGGCATGAGCCAGAAGGTGCAGTTCATTGGGGCCGTGGTCGCCCGGCCCAAACTCCTGATCATGGACGAGCCCTTCACCGGTCTTGATCCGGTGAACGCCGATCTCATACGCACCACGGTGCTGGACCTGAAGAGCGAGGGCACCACGGTGATCCTGAGCACCCACGACATGAACGTCGCGGAGATGATGTGCGACTTCATCTTCATGATCTTCCGGGGCAACAAGGTACTGGACGGCACGCTTGCCGAGATCCAGGATCGGTACGGCCGCGACACCCTGAGGCTCTCCTGCGAAGGCGGCGGGGCGGCGCTGGAGGGGATTGCGGGAGTGGAGAAGGTCAACGACTTCGGAAGGGTTCAGGAGGTCCGGATAGGCCGGGGCCGCGATCCCCACGAGGTCCTGGCTGCGGTAATGGCGGCGACCAGGGTCATGAGTTTCGAGCTGACCAAGCCGTCGCTTCACGACATCTTCGTCAGGATAGCCGGCCCGGAGGCGGAGGAAGCCGCACTTGCGAAAAACCCTGAGAATAGCTAAGCGCGAGTATCTCGCGGCGGTACGGACCAAGGGATTCATCATCGGCCTGGCGATGATGCCGATCTTCATGGGCGGCAGCTTCTTCGTGATGATGCTGACCGAGAAGCGGGTGGACACCGCCGACAAGCACATCGCGGTGATAGACCACTCGGGCGCGGTGGCCCAGGCGGTGGTTGCCGCGGCAGATGAGCGCAACAACACCCAGATCCGCAACGTGCAGTCCGGCAAGCAGACCGCGCCGGCCTACGTGATCGAGGTGGTCGAGCCGGCCGAGGACGCCGACGCCCAGAGGCTGGCGCTCTCCGACCGGGTGCGTCACCGCGAGATTCATGCCTTCGTGGAGATCGGGCCGGGGGTACTGCGCGCTGCCACGGACAGCGCCGGCGCCTACATCTCCTACCACGGCGAGAACGCCGTGATGGACGACATCCGCACCTGGATCTACTGGCCCATCAACAATCATCTGAAGAAGCTGAGGCTGGCGGGGCTCGGTGTGGAAGAGTCCCAGGTAGCCTACATCATCACCTCGGTGGCGGTGGACCCGCTGGGGCTGGTGTCGCGGGATCCGGGGACCGGCAGGATAACCGAGGCCAAGCGATCCAGCGAGGCGCGCGCGGTAGGAGTGCCCTTCGTCGTGCAGATTCTGATGTTCATGATGATAATGATGGGGGCGGTGCCGCTCTTGAGTTCGGTGATGGAGGAGAGGAACCAGCGCATAGCCGAGGTGATGCTGGGATCGGCTTCGCCGTTCCAATTCATGATGGGCAAGGTCCTGGGCGGCATCGGGGTCTCGCTGACAGCTGGCGCGTTCTACGTTGCCGGTGGGGTGTACACCGCCGGCCGGGCCGGGGTGACCGACATCATCCCCTACGGCATACTGCCGTGGTTCTTCGTCTACATGGTGCTGGCGATCCTGATGATCGGAGCGCTGATGGCGACCCTGGGCTCGACCTGCAACGACGCCAAGGAGGCCCAGTCGCTCTCCATGCCCGCGATGTTTCCTGTGATCCTCCCGATGTTCATGATGGTGCCGGTCTTGAAGGAGCCCTTGAGCGGCTTCGCCACGGGCTTCTCCCTCTTTCCCATGTTTACCCCGATGCTGATGCTCTTGAGAATGAGCACGCCCGTCTCAATCCCGGCGTGGCAGCCATGGGCGGGCCTGGCGGGTATGCTCGCCTTCTCGGTACTGATCGTGTGGGCGGGCGGCAGGATCTTCCGCGTGAGCATCCTGATGCAGGGCAAGCCGCCGAGCTTCGCCAACCTGGTGAGGTGGGCGATCAGGGGCTAAAGCGGCCTTCCGCGGGCCGCGTCAACCGGGGATTGACCGGCCGAGGCCGGCGGTCATATACTGGTCGGGCGCGTTGCCCCAACCATGTCTGGAGGGTTTCGAATGCTGCGGCGATATGGGCAGCTTGCCGCCATCGGCTTGACCGGGGTAAGTCTGGCGTGTTGCGGAGTGTGCTGGCAGGAGCGGCTTGTCGGAGACCGCCGGGCGGAGGGCCAGGCGGGCCGTCAATCACCGTTTGCCTCGCCGACTGTGCTCGCCAAGGGGGCGCCGATCCACGGCGCCAACGGCATCAGATTCGACCGCGATAACCGGCTCCACGTCGCCAGCGTTCTGGGCAACGAGATAATGGTGATGGACCCGGAGACGGGCGAGGTGATAAGCACCATCGGCGCCAATGCCGGAGTGGTCGGTCCGGACGACATAGCCTTCGGCCCGGACGGGTCGCTCTACTGGACCTCGTTCTCCACGGGAGAGGTTGGTCGCATTGCCCCGGACGGCACGCGGAGCGGACTTGTGGTAGGGCTTGGCGTCAACGGGATCGCCGTCTCCCCGACGGGCAGGCTCTTCGTGAGCGTCGTCTTCATGGGAGACGCCCTCTACGAGCTCGACGCCGAGCTCGAGGTCCCGGCGCGGCTGATTGCCGAGAGGCCGGGCTTCATCAACGGAATGGACTGGGGCCCGGACGGCATGCTGTACGGCGCGGTCTGGACCAGGGGCGAGATAGCGCGGATCAATGTGGACACGGGAGTGATTTCAGCCGCCGCGGTGGGCTTCAACGTGCCATCGGCTGTGAAGTTCGATTCCAGCGGGCGGCTCTGCGCGCTGGAGCAGGTGACCGGCGATGTCTACGAGGTTGGACTTGCCGACGGGCGGAAGACCCTGATCGCAGATCTTGCCCCGGGGCTGGACAACCTGGCCTTCGACCGCGACGATCGCCTGTTTGTGTCCGACGGTCAGGACGGCAGGGTGGTGGAGATACTCGGCGACGGCGGGACGCGCACGGTGTCGGACGGGGGAATGATAGCTCCCGGCGGTGTAGCGGTTCTCGGCGGCGTGGAAGGGGAGGACGGCCCCGGTGGTGACGCCGTCATGGTGGCCGACTTCTGGACGCTCCGACGGCTGGATCCGCTCGCGGGATCGGAGACAGCATGTTACCGGCATTGCATCGGGGAGCGCGGCGGGATTACCTCGCCCTTCACGGTCTCGGCGGACGGAGCCAACCTGATTGTGACTTCGTGGCACAGCAAGGGCGCGGTCCAGGTGATTGATCCGGCGAGCGGCCGGGTGCTGCAGGAGTACCGGGATGTGGACGAGCCCATCAACGCCGTGCGCTTTCAGGGTGACGTCGTGGTCTGCGAGCGCGGAACCGGCAGCGTGGTGAGGCTCTCGGCCGACCAGCCGAGCAAGCGAACGGTGCTGGCAAGCGGGCTTGGGCTCCCCGCGGGGCTCGCGGCCACCGAGCGGGACCTCTGGGTGAGCGACTGGGCGACGGGCAGGGTGCTCGAGGTCGTAACCGGCGGCAGAGTGCGCGGGCGGCCGCGTGTGCTTGCTGAAGATCTCGCGTATCCCGAGGGACTGGCCGTGTGTGGGGACGGGAGCCTGTTGGTCGTGGAGGCCGAGGCCGGGCGTCTGACACGCATAGACCCTCGCAGCGGCGAGGTCACAACCGTGTGGGACGGTCTGGCTCCGTGCCTTCAAGGCGACCATCCGACCTGGATCTTCAACGGGGTGGCCGTGGGCGCGTCGGGGACAATCTACCTGACCAGTGACGCCGCAAACGCTGTCTACCGGATAGACGTTGAGGAATGAAGAGAGGCGCGAAGTGAAGAGCGGACATCTGACGGCGCCGGGACTTGCGGTCGCCATCACCACGCTGCTTGCGCTTGCGTCTTGCTCCGGCGAGAAGCCCGAAGCCGGAGGCTCGGGTTTCATCGAGGCCACCGAGGCCACGGTCTCATCGGAGGTTGCAGGTCAGATCGTGGCCATGCGCGTGGATGAGGGATCGGTCGTGGCGCCGGGGGACACCCTGGCGGATACAGACACGGTCGCGACCATGCTCCGGCTGGGCCAGGCCAAATCCGGCCGTGAGGCCGCCGACAAGCGCGTCAAGATGGCCGCGATCTCGGTCGAGCAGGCCAGCTACAACTCGGAGCTCGCGCGCAAGGAGTTCGACCGGGCGAAAGCGCTTCTGGAGTCAGGTTCCGCCAACCAACAGCGCTACGACCAGGTGGAGACCGCATACAGGCAGGCCGTGCTGGCCGGGAAACAAGCCGACGCGGCCTACGAGTCCGCCCGGGCCGACCTTGCCAGGGCCGAGGCCGACGTCAGCCTCTTGGCCAAGCAGCTCGGGGATTGCTTTCCCACCTCGCCGCTCTCCGGAGTCGTGGTCACCAGGTTCGTCCGGGCGGGAGAGT
Source organism: bacterium (assembly GCA_049288275.1). Classification (GTDB taxonomy): domain Bacteria; phylum Arandabacterota; class Arandabacteria; order Arandabacterales; family Arandabacteraceae; genus JBAQHK01. The sequence continues at coordinate 15,981 of JBAQHK010000141.1, forward strand.
GGGTTTCCGTGGGCAAGTCCCTCTTGAGGATTGCCAAGCTGGACACGGTCTGGGTCAAGGTCTACGTGCCGGCGACCGATCTCGCCAGAATCTCGGTGGGCGGCAGGGCGGTCGTCGATCCCGAGGACGGCAGCGGCCGGACCCTCGGAGGCGTCGTCACCTGGATAGCGGATGAAGCCGAGTTCACTCCCAAGAACGTGCAGACCAAGGCGGCGCGAGCGGATCTGGTTTACGCAGTCAAGGTCACCATCCCGAATGCTGCGGGCGTTCTCAAGATCGGCATGCCGGTATCGGTGAGGATCGAGTGACCCGAGCCGTTGAGATAGACCATCTGGCCAAGACCTACGGCCGGGTGAGGGCGGTTGAGGACTTCAGCCTGACGGTCGACAGGGGCGAGATAGTGGCTCTTGTGGGACCGGACGGCGCGGGCAAGACCACCATCTTCCGCGCGGTCTGCGGCCTGATCGACGTCGACAGCGGCAGGATTACCGTCGCGGGGCTCGACGTAGCCCGCGAGTTCGACAAGGTGAAGGCCCATCTCGGATATATGCCCCAGGTGTTCTCGCTTTACCCTGATCTGTCGGTGGAAGAGAATCTGCGATTCTATGCCGGGCTCTTCGGTGTGGGCCGAGCGGAGTTTGCCAGGAAGCGGGAGGTTCTCTACGATTTCTCGGGCCTGGGGCTTTTCTCGGGACGGCGGGCCGGGGCGCTCTCCGGGGGGATGAAGCAGAAGCTGTCCCTAAGCTGCGCTCTGGTGCACGATCCCGAAGTCCTCGTCCTCGACGAGCCGACCACCGGGGTCGATCCGGTGTCGCGCCAGCAGTTCTGGAACATTCTGAAGGACCTCAAGGCCCGGGGCTCCGCGATAGCAGTCGCCACGCCCTACATGGATGAAGTCGCGACCAGCGACCGGGCGGTGCTGGTGTTCCAGGGGCGCACGCTTGGGGCAGGCACCCCCGCCGAGCTGGTGCGGGGATTCAAGGGCCGCGTGTATCGTCTTGACGCGGACGCAAACACTGATCGGTTCTCGGAGCGGGCCCATGAGATCGCTCGCATCCAGGGCTTGAGCCATCGCCGGCTTGGCCCATCGCTCTACTTTTACCTCGGGCCGGGAACGTCAATCCGGGACTACTCGGAGCGGCTGGCGGCGGCAGGGGTCCGCGCCGAGGCCGCTGAGGAGATCGCGCCGAGCCTTGAGGACGTATTTGTCCAGCTGATGGGGGAGGGGGCAGCTTGAGGCTGACCGTCAAACCGACATGGTAGAAGTCCAGGATCTCACCAAGAAGTTCGGGGACTTCGTCGCGGTCGACCGGGTGAGCCTTAGGGTCGACCGGGGCGAGATCTTCGGATTCCTGGGAGCCAACGGCGCGGGCAAGACCACGACCATCCGAATGCTGTGCGGGCTGCTGGTTCCCACCTCGGGCAAGGGCACGGTCGGCGGCTTCGACATCTACACGGAGAGCGAGAAGATAAAGCAGACGATCGGCTACATGTCGCAGAAGTTCTCGCTGTATCCCGATCTCACCGGTCGGGAGAACCTCCGCTTCTACGGTTCGGTGTACGGGCTTGGCTCCCGAGAGCTGACATCCAGGATCGACGAGCTGGCCTCGGGTCTGGAGCTCGGTGAGTTCATCGATCGGCTGGCGCGCTCGGTCCCCGTCGGCTGGCGGCAGCGGCTGGCCCTGGCCGCGGCGCTGCTCCATCGGCCGGTGATGCTCTTCCTGGATGAGCCGACCGGCGGAGTGGATCTGGTATTCCGCCGCCGCTTCTGGGAGATCCTCTACGGCCTTGCCGACCGGGGCACCACTCTGTTCGTGACCACGCACTACATGGACGAGGCCGAGTTCTGCGGTCGGGTCTCGATCATGGACCGCGGCAGGATCGTGGAGGTCGGAAGTCCGGTGGAGCTCAAGCGCAAGCATCGCAAGGCCAGCCTCCAGGACCTTTTCATCGGTCTGGTGGGCGGTGCGGGCCGGGATGGTGCGGGCCGGGACGCGGGTGAGAGTCCGGCAATCGGCGCACGATAGGTGGGATCATGTGGGGTCGCATAGGGCACATAGCGCTTAAGGAAGTCCGCCACATCCTGCGTGATCCTCGCTCGCTCACCATCGCCATAGTGCTGCCGGTGCTGATGACCCTGCTCTTCGGCTACGCCATCAACCTGGACGTCAAGAACATAAGGCTTGCCATAATCGACCTGGACCGAACCGCCCAGTCGCGGGATCTGGCGAGCGGATTCTACAATTCCGGCTACTTCGTGCGGCCCGCCGACCCGGTGGACCTTGCCGATCCCGAGCGCTCCCTTCGGGCGGGCGCTGCCGATGCCATACTGACTGTCAGGCCGGGCTTCGGCGAGGCGGTGGTGTCGCTCACGGGATACCAGCTCGGCCTCCTGGTTGACGGAGCCGACGCCAACCTGGCAGCGGCGGCGACAGCTTACGCCAAGGTGATTGTGGCCCGATTCGCCGAGGCGCGTCTGCCCGACGATTTGGAGTTGCCGCGGGTCGCGCTGGCCACCAGGATCCTCTACAATCCCGATCTCAAGTCGGCCAACTTCTTCGTTCCGGGTCTGATCGCGGTCATCCTGATGATGATCTCCGCGCTCTTGACCTCCATAACCATCGCCCGCGAGAAGGAGACCGGGACCATGGAGCAGCTGCTGGTTTCGCCGATCACTCCGGTCGAGGTGATAGTGGGCAAGGTCGTCCCGTACATAGGGCTGGCCCTCCTGGACGCCGCGCTGGTAATCGGCTACTCGGTGCTCCACTTCGGCGTGCCCTTCGTGGGCTCCGTCGCGCTGCTTCTCTTCTTCACTCTGATCTACATCATTTCGGCGCTGTCGGCGGGAGTGCTGATATCCACGCTCACCCGTACCCAGCAGGTGGCGATGATGACCGCCCAGCTTTTGACCGTGCTGCCGTCGGTGATGCTGTCGGGCTTCATCTTCGACCTGAGGAACATGCCGCGGGCCCTCCAGGCGGTCTCCCACATCGTGCCGGCGCGCTACTTCCAGGTGATCATAAGAGGCGTGATGCTCAAAGGTGCGCACATGAACGTGCTCTGGGTTCAGGGGGCCTTCCTGGCCGGGTTGACGGTGATACTGCTCGCGATAGCTGCGCGGCGGTTCCGGCTCAAAGTGGAGTAGAAGGAGTACCAGGGGGCAGGCGATGTTGCGAGCGGTGGCGGCTCTGGTGAGGAAGGAGTTCTATCAAGTCAGGCGCGACCGGACCATGCTCCGGCTGGTCTTCATCATGCCCGTGATCCAGATGATCATCCTGGGCTACGTTGTCTCCACCGACGTCAAGCTGATCCGCGTGGCGGTTCACGACTTCGACCGGAGCGACGCCTCACGCGACTACGTCCGCGCCCTGACTGCCGGCGACTACTTCGTCGCGCGGCCCGCTTCGCCGGGGCTGCTTCACGCTGAGGAGGGATTCGAGGCCAACGCCTACGACGCGGTGTTGGTCGTGCCCGAGGATTTCTCGCGACGGCTGGGGCTGGGACAGGAAGCGGAGGTGGGGCTTGTGCTGGACGGCTCCAATGCCAACTCCGCGGCCATCGCCGTGGGATACGCCAGCACCATAACCCAGCGGTTCAACGAGGGCCTGGCCGGGGTCAAATCCCCGATAGCCCTCCTGGAGAAGCGGCTCTACAATCCCGAGGGCGAATCGGTCTACTTCACCATCCCGGGCGTGGTGGCCACGCTCTTGACCATGATCACCGCGCTCCTCACCTCCATGGCCATCGTACGCGAGCGGGAGATGGGCACGCTGGAGCAGCTGATGGTCACTCCGATCTCCACCGGGGCGCTGATCCTGGGCAAGACAATCCCCTTCGCTGTGATCGGTTTTGCGGAGATGTCGATCGCGCTCGGTTTCGGGATCCTGTGGTTCAAGATACCGTTTGTGGGCTCCTGGGCCTTGCTCTACGGGCTGTCCTTCGTCTACCTGCTGACCACGCTGGGCGCGGGGATGTTGATTTCCACCCTGACCAGGACCCAGCAGCAGGCGATGTTCTTCTCTTGGTTCTTCTCGCTCTTTGCGATCCTGACCTCGGGATTCTTCACCCCCATAGCCAACATGCCCCGCGCGGTTCAAGTCTTAACCTACGCCAACCCCATGCGCTACTACCTCAAGATAGTCCGGGCGATAACAATGAAGGGCGCGTCGATCGACGTGTTGTACCCGGAGGTGATCTCGATGGTGATCTTCGGCGCCGTGGTCTTCGGCTTCTCTTGGATGCGCTTCTCCAAGCGCGTCAAATGAGCGCGGCGAGCTCACCGCACGGATGAAGCGCCCGCAGGAGCAGCGGCCTCGGAGGTTTCGCTCCAGGCCTCGATCCAGCCCTCGGCCTTGGCCTTGAGCAGCGGGTCGGATGTCGCCTCCAGCAATCCCTTGAGCACGGCAACGGCCTCCTGCTTTCTGCCCATCTCGCCCAGGGTCCGGCCCAGGAGATACCGAACGCCGACGTAGCCTCCCGTGGAGACCACGGCCTGGAAGATCGGCAGGGCCTTGTCGTAGTCCTTGCGGGAAACGTACAACCCGGCCAGCTCGATCACGGGATTGGGGTTGCGCGGGTCGAGCGAGATCGCTCGCTGGTAAGCCTTCTCGGCAGCGGCGAAATCCTCCACACCGTAGCGGTAGTTCCTTGCGGCGACCAGGTAGTTGCGGGAGGTCTCGGAGTTGTCGAGGCCGGCTGTCGCCTGGTACCGCCCTGCCCTCTGGTCGAAGGACACCGTGTACGGCGTGCGGTCCGGGAAGAGGCGCAGGAGCTCCTGGTTCTCGGGTGGGGTGAGGTAGTAGACCGTGATGTCGTCTTCGACCTCGTAGCGCCAGGGGTTGTGCACAAAGAGGTTGTTCTTGCGGTCGGGGTCTTCGCCCAGGAAGAGGATGGACCTTCCGGCGACTCCGGCCGGGCGCTCCACTTGCCGGTAGATGGCGGTCGAGCGCTCGAAGCACGACCTCACCTCGGAAAGAAGAGGCGGCATTGCCCCGGCCGCCATGAATGCGGCCACAAGGCACGCGAGGCTCGCCGCCAAGGCGTCCGCTCCAGGCACGCGTGAGCGCCGCCAGCGCTCACCCAACACCAGCACGCCGCCGGCAGCGGGCACGGCGAGCAGCGCCTGGGCGGGCATGAAGTAGCGAACGCCCGGGTCCATGCCGGCCAGATCGTAGTAGCCGAAGTAGAAGCACGCGAAGAGGACTCCGGGCAGCGCGAGCAGGGCAGGGCGCGCCTGCCGCCCGGCGACCGAGACCAGTGCAAGCAGGGCGGCAAACGGCACCGACCAGAAGCCCGCTCGCATGAAGCTGTAAGCCATGTTCCACAGGCCCCGGACCGGGGTGTGGCCCATTGATCCGAATCCCCACCTCTCGCCGGGCTCGTACTTGAAGAACCCTAGGAGTGTGGGCGAGCCGGTCTGGACTTTGTTGGTGGCGAGGAGCACAGCCGCGCCGGCCAAGAACAGGACGAGGATCGGGGCGAACGCCAGGACTCGGCGAGCCGGGGTATCCGCGTGTCGGGTGGTGGGTGGCTCCCCCGGCGGCCCGGATGCTGGCGAGGCCGCACGCGCGGGCGTGGCTGCGAGCGAGACTGCGGGCGAGGGCGTGGCTCGTGGCCGCATCGCCGAGTGAAGCGCAAGCGGGATTGTGCCCAAGAAGATGAGCACGGCATCCTGCGGTCTTATCTGGAGGAGGTATGCCAGTGCGGCACCCGCGCCGACTGCGCAGAGCCGGCGGCCGCCGTCCGAGGTCTTCAGCAGCCAGTAGACAAAGAGCAGGGCGAAGAGCGTCGAGACGGCGTGGGGGAAGTAGGTGGCCGCGGGGAGCAGGAAGCCGGGCGAGAGGCCCGCGAAGAAGACGCTTAGAAGGCCGCCACGCGGACCCAAGATGTGCTTGCCTATGAGATACAGCACGACCAGCGCGAGACCTGCGGCGGCAGCATTGACTGCGAAGCCCAGCCTCATCAGACGCCCGACTGCGAGCAGGACCGGCCACCCCAGGGTGTACTTGCTGTACCACCTGCCATCGTTCACCACGTTCAGAGCCTGAAAGAACTGAGGCATGGGCGGTGATTGGGCGTAGACCTTCCCTGAGGCCACCAGATCGGCCTGGAACACGTACGAGAACTCATCGCTCACCTGCGGGCGGCCCCCCATCACCAGTAAGTGGAGAGCGATCACGGCCGCAAAGGTGGCCGCGAGGAGGCCGACCAGGAAACGTCGTTCGGTGGCGGTGCGCTCGAGAGAGGCGAGGCTGATCCCCCCGGGCATGTCGGCGTAGTGGTGACTCGGCGGGTCCTGTCGCCGATCACCTCCACCGTGCTCGCGATGCTGCGCGCGGCGGGGGTCCCCCATCGGCGCCACCCACGTCGCGGCCCGCGCTCGAGCTAAACCGAAGGCTCCGAGCGCCACCGCTGGCAGAAGGAGCACATAAGCTGGGAGCAGGTAGCCTCTGCCGTAGACCCTGAAGAACGCCTTGAAGGCCGCCCACAACACGGCGGAGGCATTGGGGGCATCCACTGTGATGGCGTGGGCTGCGATCTTCTCGGTCTCGACGTCGTAGAAGGCGCGGGATGCTGAAAGCCGGAGCAGGACTGCGCCCGCCGCAAGTGCGAGGGCCAGCACGATCGGCCACCACAGGCGGGCGCGCGTCTGAAGTCCGTGGTTCACGCTTGGGTCTTTCCCTCTAGCTCGGCCACGAGGGCAGCCAGGTCGCTATGGGCGTTGCCGGCCAGGACGATTCTGGTCACGCGCTGGCCGCGCTCGCGGAGGGCCTCGAAGTCGCCCTGGGCCTGGGCACGGATGAGATCCGCGAAGGTGTACTCGGTGTCGGGCACCGGGATTCTTGCCGTGGGGCGGTCCACTATCTGGATGAAGATGCCGCGGCGCGGCCCGCCTTTGTGGAGCTGGCCGGTGGAATGAAGGAAGCGCGGGCCGTAGCCCACGGTCGTGGGAAGGTGGGTGAGGAGGCCGAGGCGGCGCCCGAGCGCGCCCAAGAGGAGGGAGGTGGCGCTTGATGGCGCAAGGTAGGCCTGGATGCTTATGTAGGCGCCTTCGGCAGGGCGGGCGACCAGGGCGCGGATGGCCTGCAGGGCGCTGATGGTCCGCAGGGCGCGTGATGCTGCGGACTGGGCGTCCGCCTCGGCCTCCCCTCCGCCTCGCGCGGTCGAGTCGGCCGGTCCCGGCTGTGCGGCCGGCTGGGCCATCGCCCGCCGGGCCAGCTCCTTCGAGAGCTCGACGTCGGGCTGATTGAAGGGATGGACCCCGAGGACCGCGCAGGCTCCGGCGGTCGCAATCTCCCAACGGTACATCTCGGCGCCCAGGTCATACTGGCTTTCCAGGGTTATCGCTATCGCCGGCGTGCCTTGCGCCTCGGCTGCCCGAACGAGCGCCGCGGGCTCCGGGCTTGGCTCGGATGCGAGCTTGAGGCAGACCAGAACCCTGTCGCCGCCGTACGAAGGGGCGCCTTGGCCGGCCGCGTCCGCACCGGCTCCGTCTGCCGCCATCCAACCTGAGATGTCTTCTCCCACCACGGGCACTATTCCCTTGCCGTCTTTGCCTGTGCTCTCCGCCAAGAGCTGTTCGATCCAATCGGGAAAGGTCGCGAGCGCGGGCGAGGTCAGGAAGGTCACCTTATCGCGCCCGCCCAGAGCCAGCGCCCCGAGTGCTGCTCCCAGGACCAGGCCGGGATTCGCGGCCGGGGGGATGTCGGGCCCGCACGAGTCGGCCATGACGAGCGATCGCCGGAGGAGCAGGGGCACGTCTATTCCCACAAGCCACGCGGGCAGGAGTCCAAAGGCGCTCAGGGCCGAAAACCGGCCGCCAACATCGGACGGAGCGGTCGCCGTGTGGCGGAAGTCACACTTGCGCGCTTCGTCCTCGAGCGCCGTGCCGGCGTCGGTAATCGCGATGAAATGCCTTCCAGGCGCGCCGCCAAGGGCGGAGATTCGCCGGAAGAAGTACCGGAAGAGAGACACAGTCTCGAGGGTGGTGCCGGACTTGCTCGCGACTACGAAGAGCGTGCTTGCCAGGTCGAGCTCGGCCTCAAGAGCCGCTATGGCATCGGGGTGCGTGCTGTCCAGAAGCCTCAGTCGCGGCCAGCCCGGCGCCGGGCGCGCGATCGCGAACAGGACCTCGGGCGCCAGGCTCGAGCCCCCCATGCCGAGCAAGACCACAGTGCTCATGCCTTCCTCGCGCACCTGGTCTCGAAGGTTCTTCCACGCCTCGCTCCTCAGCCCGGAAAGCCTGGGCAGCTCGAGCCAACCAAGCCGATCGCTGATCTCCTTGTCCGAGGCCTGCCCCCATATCGCGGGGTCCTTGTTCCAGAGACGCCGCGCGAAGCCGTCGCGGCTCCATTCCTGGAGCCTGGCATCAACCAGGGGAGCGTACCGGCCCAGCCGAAGATCCATGCCCGTCGCCGCACCCATTGCCGTCATCTGGTCCTTCTCGGCGTTCCCCGTTGCTGCCTCTTGCGGGGGCCGACCAGTCGGCAAGCCTCATCGACCACGCGAACCAGGCTGAAGCCCAGCTCCTGGTAGACGGTCTTACCCGGAGAGGAAGCTCCGAACCGGTCCAAGCCTATGATCCGGCCGGAATCTCCCACGTACCTGTGCCATCCGAGGGTCACGCCTGCCTCGATCGCGAGCCTCGGGACGCCTGCCGGCAAGACCGAGTCGCGGTAGGCGCTCGGCTGCTCGTCGAAGATCTCCGAGGACGGCATGGACACCACGCGAGCTCGGATGCCCCGCTCCTTGAGCTCTTGGGCGGCCTCGAGGGCGAGATGAACCTCAGAGCCTGTTGCCATGAGGACGATCTGGGGAGGGCTGCCATCCTCGGCCACCACGTAAGCTCCCCTCTGGACACCGGCGGCGATGTCGTGCTTCCCGGGGTCCAGCACCGGGACCTTCTGCCGAGCCAGCACCAGAACTGCGGGCCGCTGTCTTTCCAAGATGATTCGCCAGCACTCTGCGGTCTCGTTGGCGTCGGCGGGGCGCAAGACCGTGAGGCCCGGGATGGCCCGGAGACTTGCCAGGTGCTCGACCGGCTGATGAGTCGGTCCGTCCTCGCCAAGCGCGATGCTGTCGTGGCTGAAGACGAATGTAGCCGGTGCCTGCATCAAGGCGGCGAAGCGCAGAGCCGGCCGCATGTAGTCGGAGAAGACCAGAAATGTCGAAGCGTAGGGGATGACCCCTCCATGGATCGCCATGCCATTGGCGATCGCTGCCATGGCATGTTCGCGGACGCCGAACCGGATGTTCCTTGCGCCGGGAAACGCGGCGCTCATGTCGCCGAGCCCGGCGAGCAGGGTCTTCACGGAAGGCCCAAGATCGGCCGAGCCGCCCAAGAGGTTGTCGACGCGGCCCGCGAGGGCGTTCATCGCTTTGCCCGAAGCCTCGCGGGTAGCAACCGGGCCGCTTGCCGCCTCGAACCTGGGGAGCGACGCCTGCCAGCCTTCGGGTAGCCGTCCGGCAAGCATGCGGTCGAGATCGTCGGCGCTCTCAGCATCCTGCGCGCGATAGCCAGCGAGGCGGCTCTTCCACTCTTCCTCGAGCCTTCGTCCCCGATCCACGGCCTGTCGCATGTGGCGCAGCGCCTCATCGGGGACGCAGAATTCGGGCTCGGTGGGCCACTCCAGCGCCTCCTTGGTTGCGCGCACGGCCTCGGGTCCCAGCGGCTCCCCGTGAGACTCGGCACGGTCCTGCTTGGGACTGCCGTAGCCTATGTGGGTCCTTATCCTCACCAGCGAGGGTCTCTCGCAGTCGGCTCGCGCCGCGTATATTGCCCGCTCGATTGCCTCGAGATCGTTGCCGTCCTGGACGGTCTCCACGTGCCAGCCGTAAGCGGCGAACCGGCCCACCGCGTTCTCCCGGAATGCGAGCGTGGTCGGCCCCTCTATGGAGATGCGATTGTCATCGTAGAGGTAGACGATCCCGCCCAGGCCCAGGGTGCCGGCAAGCGAGGCGGCCTCCGAGGCCACGCCCTCCATGAGATCTCCGTCCGAGACTATGGCGTAGGTGTGGTGATTGATCACCCGCGCGCCCGGGCGATTAAACCGCGCCGCCAAGAAGCGCTGGGCAATTGCCATCCCCACGCCCATCGCAAAGCCCTGGCCCAAGGGGCCGGTTGTCGCCTCGACTCCCGGCGTGAGCCCGCGCTCGGGGTGTCCCGGGGTCTTGCTTCCCCACTGCCTGAAGCTCTTCAGGTCGTCGAGCGAGAGATCGTAGCCGGTCATGTGGAGCAGGGCATAGAGCAGAGCGGAGCCGTGCCCTGCCGAGAGAACAAAGCGGTCACGGTCAGGCCACGACGGGTTCGCCGGATTGTGGCGTAGGAAGCGGTCCCAGAGTACGTAGGCCATGGGCGCGGCCCCGAGCGGCATTCCGGGGTGACCCGACTTGGCCCGCTCGACCGCATCCACCGCGAGAAAGCGCAGGGTGTTGACGCACAGGTTATCCAGAGCGCTCATGGCTGCCACTGACGTTACCACACCGGGATTCCGGCTTACAACGCGCAAATCGCGCAAGCCGGGGTCGGTGTTGGCGGCGATTGCCTTTGACCGCGCCGGCCACCGTGGCTATACTGGCGCCGGGATAAAGGCCCCCCTGGGTGGCTTCGGGTGGCTTCGCGGCGGGATTGCCTTATTCCTGCAACCCGGGGCCAGACAAGGAGTCTATATCGGTGAGGTGGATTGCCGTGAGATTGGCGTAGGAAAGGAGGAGGCAGATGACCAGGAGACTTCAGATCTACAAGTGCGAGGTGTGCGGCAACATAGTCGAGGTGCTTCATGAGGGTGTGGGGGAACTGGTGTGTTGCGGCAAGCCCATGAAGCAGGCTGTGGAGAACACTGTCGATGCGGCCAGGGAGAAGCACGTGCCGGTGGTTGAGCGCGCGGCGGGCGGCATCACGGTGAAGGTGGGCAGCGTGCCTCATCCCATGGAGGACAAGCACTACATTGAGTGGGTGCAGGTCGTCGCCGACAACCGCGCTTACAGGATCTTCCTTAAGCCCGGCGGGCAGCCCGAGGGCGCCTTCGTGAGCGATCTGGACTCTGTCACCGCGCGCGAGTACTGCAATCTCCACGGCCTGTGGAAAGCCTAGCAGAGAATAGCAGAAACTAGGGACATCATACTAGTTTCTGAAGCCGCGCATGCGCAAGGACTCGGGGCAGCCGCGAGCCGGGGGGAATCGGTCGGATCTCCGACGATCTTGCTGGTGGTCGGTGAATAGCACCCAGGTCTTGAACGGCTGTCCTGCCGGGGAAACTAGTATAGTGTCCCCAATTTCCGGTTTTCAGGGCTTACGGTAAGTGAGATCCCGCTTCACCTTCCAGGCGGAGTCGAAGAAGCCGGCCGCAACTATGCCGGCCCATCCGGATTTCCTCACAGAGTCATCGAAGATCATGAAGTCCGGCAGCCCGGCCCCGGAGTAAAGCGTTCCGAAGAAGGTGGCGAGCTTGAGACCCTCCAGCCCGACGCCCTCATGCACGAACACCAGGTGCTCGGGGCTCAGGGGATTGGGATAGACGAACGCGGCCGCCAAGGGCTCGCGCTCGCGCGCCACGCGGTGCTCGAGGACCGGGTTTGTACCTAGGAAGAGCCTGCCGCCCAGCATCCTGATGGGAAGGTCGCGATTCAGGGCTCGGGTCACCAGGTTCTCGTCAGGTCCGCCGAAGAGTATCAGGTTGTACTCGCTCATCACCTCACGGGTCACGGCGCTGTCGGCCAGGATCTCGACGTGCCCGTTACCCCGCAGCCACCATTGCCAGGACTCAAGGCGTGCCTGGTTGAGCAGGAGGCCGGTGGTCGCCTGAGCGCCGGCTGTGCCGTAGACCAGCACGAACGGCGAGAAGTAGGCTTGCTTGATGGGCCCGTAGAGGTCGGCGGTCTTGTTGAGCCCATCCGAACGCGTTTCGCCCAGCATGAATCCGCCCGCACGCTTGGAAAAGACAACCGGCTCGCTCGGCAGCCGCTCCAGGACAGAAGCGTAGCCATCGATAGTGACCACGACCCGGCCGCCGCCCAGCATCTCGCCGCAGGGCATGATTGAGAATTCGCTCACGTTCTCGGTCTTGATCCTTATGGTCCTGAGCTCACTGCCGGCCTCACTGCCCGGCCCCTCGACGATCGTCGCCTCAATGCGCGAATCGCTGAATGGTGCCTCCTGGCGACGGATCCTGACCCAGTAGGCGCGATCGTTGCGGCCGAGGTCGCTGGTCCGAAAGACCACGTGTGAGGGGCAAGGGTCTCTTCGCAGCGGCTGGAAGAAGGCCATGAGGTCAGGGTCGTCAACACACGACGTCCCGAGGCTGTCGATGCTCCACCAGTGCCCCAGCCCCGGGATCTCCTTGTAATGGTAGTCGTAGCCTAGATCGTCGAGCTGTGTCACAAGCATCCGCGGGTGCGTCGGAGGGACGTTGTCGTCGGCTCCGCCCTGGAAGATGAAGACCGGCAGATTGGCGGCATTCTCCACGAAGTTCAGGGTCGCGTCCTCGCGCAGGGCGGCCGCGCGCACCGCGATCTGCTCTGGCTCGGCGAAGATGTTGCTCTTCTGCAAGAACCACGGGATATAGAGCTCGAACGAGGTCCACCCGGCACCCGGGCCCGCCGCTGCAAAGAGATCGGGATGGGCGAGCCCCACATGCCACACGCCGTGGCCGCCCATGGAGTGGCCGGTGAGATAGACGCGGTTGGGGTCTACGGGGTAGGCCGCCTTGACCTCGTCGAGCACCTCGAGGGCGTCGAGCCTGCCCCAGTCCTGCCAGTCGAAACCGAAGGGACGCCGGTTGGTGGGCGCCACGATGAAAGCCCATGACTTGGGTTTGTAGGCGTCGGCCTGGCCCTCGGCCCGCACGCTTGCCCCATGCAGGGTGAAGATCAGGGCGTAACTCTGGCTGTCCGCGGATTCTGCGACGGGATCGAACCCGGTGGGAGGGAGCACCGCGTAGTATTGGCATGAGCAGTCAATGCGAGATATGAAAGTGCGCTTGTAGGACTCGCCGGGCTCGCGGATGCGAAGCACCAGCGTGTCCCGGAAGGCGACGGCCTCGGCGCCCCCGTCGGCGGCAGCGTCCGCCGGGGATATCTCGATAGGAATCTCCAAGCTCTCCGCCTCAGCCGGGCAGGCCAGGACCTCGATCTCCACCGGGAACTTGCGAACGCACAACGGGGCAAGATTGTCGATCGTCCTTCGCGAGAGAGCGATCGCGACACCGTCTCCCACGCCAATGGTGGCGCGTCTCACCGTGGCGTTCGTGGTATTGACCACGGCCACGCCGACCCAGAAGCGGCCGCGCTCCCCCCGCAAGATGTCCGGGGTGGTGCAGTCGTCAAGCATCACCAGCGGGGCCGGCGCAGGCACCAGATCCAGCTTGAAGCTCGGGTCTCCGTAACCTGAGAGCTTCACCAGCACGGTGTTCGTACCCTTGCGCAGAGTGACCGGGACTCGAACGGAGTTGGTGCGGTAGGGGTCACCCGGATACTGGACGCCGTTGATGTAGAAGAGTCCCACATTCTCGGCTGCAGCGAGCGCCCGCTGCTCGGCCGGGCTTTCCAGCTCGCAAGAGGCGTAGGCTACGCTGACGACGCCGGCCACTCCGTAGTAACTCGCCAGGGTGTCCCAGAACACGTTCTCGGACTTGATCGCGATCCAACCTGTGGAGTCGGGCGAGACAGGCTGCCACCGGACGAAGCCGCCCTGAGCCAACATGCTGGGGTAGCGCGCGTCCGGGGAGGGAACGAGGCTCTCGGGCCTGTCGTTGATGCCGGTCAGGCCCTCGCGCGGTCCCACCGAGAAGGGGCCCAGCCATTGCCAGGAGGCGACCCGAATAGTGTCGGGGATGCTCGGGAGCTCCCGCCGGGCGTCACTCGCCGCGGACGCACACAGAGCCCCCAGCAGCAACAATGCCGCCAGGGGGCAGCCCCACCAGCCAGGCGCTTTGCTCATATGCGCCGATTATACACTCCCGGGCCCTGGCTGCAACCCCTGACACCTGCGGGCCTCGTCAGGCCGAAGGCCTTCGTTCCATACTGACAGTCACTCCGGCCAATCGGCCTCTCCTCGGCCCTCGCGATCGGGGCGCCGATGTTGGCGAACCGCGCGGAGTGAGGG
>JBAQHK010000142.1:0-2779 GCA_049288275.1 bacterium
TTGATGGACGGCACCTTCGCCGGCGACGGTCCCGGCCCCAGGTGCATGAAGCCCCACGAGGCCGACCTGATCCTGGCCTCGAGCGACCAGGTCGCGATTGACGCGATCGCAGCCAAGATGATGGGCTTCGATCCACTGTCCTTGAAGTTCATCCGCCTGGCGCACGAGCACGGCCTGGGCTGCGGCGATCCACGCGAGATCGAGCTGGTGGGCGACGACATCTCCGGCGTGAACCTGGGGTTCAAGTGCTCCACCAACACTTTCGCCAGCTGGGGTCAGAAGGCCATCTACTGGGGACCGCTGAAGCCCCTGGAGAAGTTCCTGCTGCGGACCGCGATCACGCCCTGGTCCTACGCTGCCTCGAGGATCTACCACGACGTGTACTGGTACAACTGCGTGGGCAGGGCGAGGGTCAAGAAGGCGCTCGCCACCAAATGGGGACAGCTCTTCCTCAAGTACTAGCAGACACCGGAAGGACCGGAGGCGTCGGGGTCCGCGGGCGTGCCGGTCAAGTTCAAGCCCCCGCCCGCCGCCCGACACAACTTGACATTGCCGGCCGAATCTACGAAAATTGATTAGTTTCCTTTGCAAGGAGGGGAAAATGCGACTTTCAGCGGTTCTTGCTCTCAGTTTGGTGGTGCCCCTGGTCGTGCCCTGCCTGGTCACCGCCCAGAGCTGCCACGGAGAGGCCTCCGACTCGGCCGCGGCGGCCAAGGGTACGCCCGAGCAGAAGCCGGAGGTCAGGGCCGAGGTCAAGGCCGACGCCGACGCCAAGGGCAAGACCGGCGCGGCTCCGGGATTGAATCCCACGGTTGTCCTCGAGACCAACTATGGCCCGATAAAGATTGAGCTGTTCAAGGACAAGGCTCCGGTCTCCGCGGAGAACTTCCTGTCGTACGTCAGAAGCGGTTTCTATGACGGCACGGTCTTCCACAGAGTGGTCAAGGGTTTCGTGATCCAGGCAGGTGGCTGGAAAGAGGATCTCACCCCCAAGCCGCCCAAGCCGCCGATCAAGAATGAAGCCACCAACGGCCTGAGCAATCTCAGAGGCACGCTTTCGGTGGCAAGGACCAACGAGATCAACAGCGGCACCACTCACTTCTTCATCAATCTGGTGGACAACAAGCGCCTCGACCACACCGGAGAGGCCCCCGCTCAATATGGCTACGCAGTCTTCGGCAAGGTTGTGAGCGGCATGGAAGTGGTGGACAAGATCGCCCAGGTCGAGGTCACCTCCAAGGGCGGCAATCAGAACGTCCCGGTAAAGCCGGTGGTGATAACCAAGGCCACCGCAGCGGGGACCGGGCAGGCCCAGGCCGAAACCAAGTCCGAGGCCAAGGACAAGCCCAAGGTGGAAGCCAAGCAGATTGGCGATCCGGAAACCGACACCCAAGGCAAGTAGAACCTACAGATTCTGACTGGTGGGAAGGGACATGGCCAAACTCAAGGTTGCGTTGTATTGGGCCGCAAGCTGCGGCGGCTGCGAGATCGCCGTCCTGGACATAGGGGACAAGATCCTCCAGGTGGTCGAGAATGCCGAGATAGTCTTCTGGCCGGTCGCCATGGACTTCAAATACAAGGACGTCGAGAGGATGCCGGACGCGTCGATCGACGTCTGCCTCTTCAACGGGGCGGTCAGATCCTCGGAAAACCTTCACTTGGCACGGTTGCTCCGCAAGAAGTCCAAGGTGCTTGTGGCTTACGGTTCCTGCGCAAACGAGGGTTGCATCCCGGGCCTGGCCAACCAGTTCTCGCGCGAGGAGATCTTCGACTACGTATACCGCGACACCCCGTCGACTGACAATCCCAAGGGCACCAGGCCGCAGGCCGCCACCAAAGTGCCCGAAGGCGAGATCACATTGCCCGTCTTCTTCGACACCGTGAAGACCCTGGATCAGGTCGTCAAGGTGGACTACTTCGTGCCCGGCTGCCCGCCGGTCGAGGAGCAGACCTGGGCGGTGCTGGATGCGATCCTGAAGGGCGCCCTCCCTCCCTCCGGCGCGATCGTGGGAGCAGGCACGGCCTCGCTGTGCGAAGACTGCCCGCGACCGAGGAAAGAGAAGAAGGTAAAGCGCTTCTACAGGCCCCACGAGATCGTGCCCGAGCCCGATCTGTGCCTGCTTGACCAGGGCATTATCTGCTGCGGGGTGGTCACCAGGACCGGCTGCGGCGCCCAGTGCATAAGCGCCAACATGCCCTGCCGGGGCTGCTACGGCCCGCCCGAGGGCGTCACCGACCAGGGCGCGAAGCTGATCTCGGTGCTGGGTTCGATCATAGACTCCACCGATTCCGCCGAGATTGAGAAGGTCTGCGCCACCGTGATAGATCCTTTGGGCACTGCTTACCGGTACGGCCTTGCGAATTCCATCTTGAGAAGGAGCAGGTTCTAATGAAGCGAGTAACCATTGACCCCGTCACCAGGCTCGAGGGTCACGGCAAGATAGAGGTGTTCCTCAATGACGTGGGCGAGGTGGAGAACGTCTATCTGCAGATACCCGAGCTCCGGGGTTTCGAGAAGTTCTGTGTCGGCAGGCCGGTCGAGGAGCTTGCCCGCATCACCACGCAGATCTGCGGCGTGTGCCCCGAGGCTCATCACATAGCCAGCTCCAAGGCGGCTGACGCGGTGTATCACGTGGAGCCGCCCGAAACCGGAAAGAAACTGCGAGAGCTCTTCTACAGCACCTTCTTCGTCACCGATCATACCACGCACTTCTACATCCTGGGCGCCCCGGACTTCGTGGTGGGTCCCGCTGCGAGCCCCGCCGAGCGCAACATCTTC
>JBAQHK010000143.1:0-15599 GCA_049288275.1 bacterium
GTCCACCACACCGATCGACGCCCCCGCGCCGGCCAGCCTGAGACATATCGCCCTGCCGATCCCACGGCCCCCTCCCGTAACCAAAGCGCACTTCCCGGCAAGCGTGATCACGCGCCGACCTCCGATAGAAAGGCCTCTGTTGTCTTGGCGTCGGAACAGCACGAGCATGCGGCCTCCGGCGCGATGCGCTTGGAGAGACCGCACAGGACGTTGCCTGGTCCGATCTCGACGAAGGCCCCCACGCCCTCGCCCACCATGAACCTCACCGATTGCTGCCACATCACCGGGCTCGTCAGCTGTCGGGCCAGGAGATCGGCGATCTCGCGCGGCTCCACAGTGCCCGCTGCGGTCACGTTCGACACAACCGGAACACGCGGCCTTGAGAAAGCGGTCGCCCGCAGGGCCTCTTCGACCGCCCGGCGCGCCGACGCCATCAGCGGCGAGTGAAACGCCCCGCTTACGTTCAACCGGATCGCTCGCCTGGCACCCGCGGAGGGCGCGGCCTTGACCGCGGCGTCGACAGCCACGGCGTCCCCGGAGATCACAACCTGCACCGGGGAGTTGTAGTTGGCTGCCTCGATCACGCCGACCTTCCGGCCCTCAGCCAGAATCGGGTCCAGAGCGCCGTCCGGCAGGCCGATCAGGGCCGCCATCGAGCCCGGCTTCTCCAGACCGCTGGCGTACATCGCCTCCGCCCTCACCCGCACCAGGTTCAGCGCGCCCTCGAAGCTCAGGGCCCCGGCAGCCACCAGCGCCGAGTACTCACCGACGCTGTGGCCCGCCGCGTACACCGGCTCCGGCGCGCGTCCTTCGAGCACTCGTGCCACAGCCACGCTGTGCGCCAAGATCGCAAGCTGGGTATGGCGCGTTTCCCGCAGTCTCTCCTCCGGGCCGGAGAAGCATATAGATGTAAGGTCGAACCCCAGCCGCGAATCCGCCTCCTCGAAGGTCCGGCGTGCCTCCGGATAGGCATCGAACAGGTCCTTGCCCATCCCCACGTATTGCGAACCCTGTCCCGGAAACACCCACGCCCAAGCGGCCACGGTTCTCACCACCTCATCAGCACGCACGCCCAGGTCAGCCCGCCGCCGAAGGAGACCATCTCGATCAGCATGCCCTCCTTCAGGACTCCCTTTCGTTTGGCCTCGTCCAGCGCGATCGGGATTGAGGCCGCGGAAGTGTTACCGTACTCCTCTATGTTTATGTGCACCTTATCCATCGGTATCTTGATCCTATCGGCGGTCGCAGTGATTATCCTCAGGTTGGCTTGATGAGGGACCAGCAGGTCCAGGTCGTCGCCGCTGTAGCCGGCGCCGTCGAGCGTCGAGATCGCCGCGCTGGCCATCGCCTTGACCGCGGCTTTGAAGAGCTTGTTGCCCTCCATCTTGACGAAGTGAAGCCCTCGCCGCAGGGTCTCCTCGCTGGCCGGCATTCGCGAGCCTCCCGCCGGAAGCTCGAGCATGTCCCCCAGCGCCCCGTCGCTCGCGAGCAAGGTGGAGATCAGCCCGCGGCCCTCTCCGACCCTGCCTACCACCGCGGCTCCCGCGCCGTCGCCGAAGAGCACGCACGTAGACCTGTCCGTCCAGTCCAGGATCTTGGTCAGGGTTTCCGCCCCCACAACCAGTATGTGGTCGTAGCCGCCCGACTTGACGAACTGCTCCGCAATCGACAGCCCGTAGAGAAACCCGCTGCAGGCCGCGCTGACGTCGAAGGCCACAGCATTGGTGGCTCCGATCTCCTTCTGAACCACGCATGCGGTCGAGGGGAACAGCATGTCCGGTGTGGCGGTGGCCACGATTATCATGTCCACGTCCAGCGGCCCCAGTCCCGCGTCGGCCAGAGCCCTGAGGCCCGCCTGCTTGGCGAGATCCGATGTGGCGGTCTTGGCGTCCGCCCTGTGCCGCTTCGAAATCCCCGTGCGCTCCCTTATCCACTGGTCGTTGGTGTCGACCATCTTCTCCAGATCGCGGTTTGTCAGCACGTCGTCGGGGACGTAGGCCCCCACGCCTATGATGCCTATGCCGCTAGGCTGCTTCTGAGCTTGCTTCTCCACTCGTCCTCAACCTCTCCCTTATCGCGGACGTGATATCGTAGTCGATGTGCCGCCGGGTCGCAAGCACCGCGTTCTTGATCGCCCGGGCGGAGGAACTGCCGTGGCATATGGTGCACACTCCGTCAACGCCCAAGAGGGGAGCGCCTCCGTACTCGGCGTAGTCGAACGTGCCCTTGAGTCGCTTGAAGGCCGGCCTCAGCAGCGCCGCGCCGAGCTTGGCCCTCAGGTTGACGGTCATGGACTGCCTTATCAGGCCCAGCACCATGTCGGCGACGCTTTCGGCGAATTTCAGAACGATGTTGCCGACGAAGCCGTCGCACACGGTGACGTCGACAGAGCCCGCGAAGATGTCCCGGCCCTCGACGTTGCCTACAAAGTCCAGCCCGCTGGACTTCAAGAGCCTGTACGCCTCCTGCATGACCTCTCGGCCCTTGGTGCTCTCCTCGCCCACGTTGAGGAGCCCCACGCGGGGGTTGGGCTTGCCCAGGACGCTCCCCGCGTAGCAGGCGCCCATGATCGCGTAGTGGACCAGGTGAGCCGGCTTGGGGTCGATGCTCGCGCCGACGTCGAGCAGGATGCTTCCGCCCTTTGCGGTGGGCACGCAGGTCGCAATCGCCGGCCGCTCGACGCCCGGGATCCTCCCAAGGATGATCAGGGCATTGGCCGCCACAGCGCCGGTGTTGCCCGCGCTTATGAAGCCCTGCGCCTGGCCCTGGCTGACCAGCCTCAGGCCGACCGCTATCGAGGATTCCTTCTTCCTGCGGAGAGTGGCCGACGGTTGCTCATCCATCGCAACGACGTCCCTCGCGTCGACCACTTCAAGAGCAGACGGGCTGCCCCCGAGCCTGGAGATGTGCTCCAAGATCAGGTCACGCTTTCCCACCAGCACCACCGATGCGCCGGCCCCCATCTCCTTCTGAGCTTCCAGGGCGCCTTCCACGATCACTCCCGGCGCCCGGTCGCCGCCCATAGCATCCAGTGCTATCTTCAAGGCCTACCTCATCGGCTCGCGCCGAGGCTACGAGGTCTCCATGACCTTGCGGCCTTTGTAGTAGCCGCAGTGCGGGCATGCCCTGTGGGGCACCACGACCTCGTCGCACTTGGGGCATTTGGTGAGGCCCGGGGCCGCGAGCTTCCAGTGGGTGCGTCTCTGTCTCTTCTTGGTTTTCGAAACCCTGCGTTTTGGTAGTGGCATGTCATAACTCCTTTGTAGTCAGCGTGTTAACCGTCTATCCTAAAGCGCTTTAGAGCATCCCAGCGCGTATCATGATCACCGGTCCCGCAGGAGCAGGCGCCCTTGTTGAAATTCGCTCCGCACGTGGGGCACAGGCCCCTGCAATCGCTCTTGCACAGCGGCTTCAGCGGGGCCCTGACCAGCAATTCCGTTCTCACCGCGTCCGTAAGATCGATCGACTTGGCGCCCCGACCGACCCTGACCAAACCCTCCTCACCCCCACCGGACCCGGACGCCTCGTCCCCGATCATCACGACCATCTGGATCGGGCCCTCGATCACGCAGGGATACTCGTCGAGGCATCTGGCGCACTCGAAAACGGCCTTCACGCTCGCCCCGCCGGTAACGTAGATCTCGTCTCCGGTCCGCACCACGTCAAGACTGATCTTGAGCGGGGAGACCAGACGGCCTCCCTCCAGGTTGATCTCAAGACAGGAGGGATCCTCCTCGATGTCCTGGTGAGAGGTTCCTTCCGGCAGCGAGCCGATGTCCAGTCTCATCACCATTCACTCCGCTAACTTAATCCAGCCCCGCGGGCGTGTCAAGCGCGTCAGGTCCCGGCCAGATACCGGTCTATAGCCCGCGCAGCCTTCCTGCCGGCTCCCATGGCCAGAATGACCGTAGCGGCACCGGTCACGATGTCGCCACCCGCGAAGACCCCCTGAAGACTGGTTTGCCCGGTCGCCTCGTCGGCAATGATGTTGCCCCACTTGGTGGTCTCCAGCCCCTCGGTGGTGGACGGCACCAGCGGATTCGGGCCCTGGCCGATCGCCATCACCACCACATCCACCGGAATCCTGAACTCCGAACCCTCAACCGGCACCGGGCGTCTGCGCCCGCTTGCGTCCGGCTCGCCGAGCTCCATCCTTATGCACTCGATCTCCTCCACCCAACCCCTCTGGTCGCCCAGGATTCTCACCGGGCTGGTGAGTTCCTTGAGGATCATCTGCTCTTCAAGCGCGTTCTCGATCTCCTCGGCCCTGGCAGGCATCTCCGCCTTGGAACGCCGGTAGACGCAGTACACTTCCTCCGCGCCCAGCCGCATCGCGGTCCTGGCCGAGTCCATTGCGACGTTGCCGCCGCCCACCACAGCCACCCGTTTCCCAACTTTGATCGGGGTGTCGTATCTGGGGAACAGGTAGGCCTTCATCAAGTTGGAGCGTGTGAGGAACTCGTTGGCTGAGTAGACGCCGTTGAGGTTCTCGCCGGGTATGTTCATGAAGTAGGGCAGTCCAGCTCCGGTTCCTACGAAGACCGCGTTGTAACCCTCGCCGAGCAGGTCCTTGATCGTGCGGGTCTTGCCCACAACGAAGTTGGTCACCATCCTGACGCCGAGCCTCTCGATGTACTCCACCTCCCGCCCCACGATGTCCTTGGGCAGCCTGAACTCCGGAATGCCGTAGACCAGAACCCCACCCGGCTTGTGGAGCGCCTCGAGAACTGTGACCTGGTGTCCCATTCGCGCCAGGTCCCCGGCCAGGGTCAGCCCAGCGGGCCCCGATCCCACCACCGCGACCTTCTTGCCTGTCGACGGAGGAGGATCGGGCACACCCATCTTGCCGGATCGCATCTCGCAGTCGGCGGCGAATCGCTCCAGCCTCCCGATGGCCACCGGCTCGGACTTGACGCCGAGGACGCACTGCTTCTCGCACTGGTCCTCCTGCGGGCAGACCCTCCCGCAGATCGCAGGGAGGCTGTTCTTCTGCCTTATCTTGGCGATGGCTTCCTCAAACTTGCTCGCCGCTATCAGGGAGACGAAGTCAGGTATCTCAATGTCAACCGGGCACCCGGCGACGCAGGGCATCTTCTTGCAGTGAAGGCACCGGCCCGCCTCCCTCACCGCCTGCTCCTCAGAATAACCGAGCGCGACTTCCTCGAAGTTGTGCCGCCTCCGGGCGGGATCTTGCCTTGGCATCTCCTCACGCCGGGCCCTGGGTCTGGGCTTGGCTTGATCGCCGTTCACTTCGAGCACCCTCCACACCCGTGCTTCTCGAAAGCCTCCAGGGACGATTTCTCCTCGTCGCAGTAGATCGCCTGCCGGGCCACCAGCAACCCGAAGTCCACCTCCGCAGCGTCGAATTCCGGCCCGTCGACGCAGGCGAACTTCGTCTTGCCGCCGACGCTGACGCGGCACACGCCGCACATGCCGGTTCCGTCAACCATGATGGGGTTGAGACTGACCTTGGCCGGGATGCCGTGCTTGCCGGTCACACCGGCGAAGGCCTTCATCATCGGGACCGGACCTATGCCTATGGCGAACCCGAACCGGCAGCCCCCCACAATCAACCGCTCCAGAACCTGAGTGACGAACGCTTTCTCGCCGTATGTGCCGTCGTCGGTGGTCACGTGGATCTCGTCGCTGACCGCGGTCATCTCGCGCTCCATGATCAGCAAGTCCTTCGATCTCGCGCCGATGATGGACACAACCCGGTTGCCCTTGGCCTTCAAGCCCCGGGCTATGGGGTAGACCGGAGCCACACCGATCCCACCTCCCACGCAGGCCACGGTGCCGAAGTTGTCGATGCGGGTGGGCTTGCCCAGCGGGCCGACGACGTCCAGGATCGACTCTCCCGCCTCAAGCGTGCCCAGATGGCGGGTGGTCTTGCCGACTTCCTGGAAGATCAGAGTGAGTTCGCCGGCTTGGCGGTTGAAGTCCGCGACGGTCAGCGGAATCCTCTCGCCCTGCTCGTCGATGCGCAGCACCACGAACTGACCGGGCTCGACCTTGGAGGCAACCAGCGGCGCGTCCACCACGAAGAGTTTGGTCGCCGGCGCCAGCACCTGCTTCGACTTTATCTTGAACATGCTTCAATCCCCTCCGAGCGCCCCCCCCGCCACCCTAGTAGCACGGCACCATCTCCGGGAAGAAGAACCCTATCTCGTAGCGGGCCGAGGCCACCGAGTCCGAGGCGTGAACGGAATTCATGGTGAGATTCACTCCGTGGGAGGCCCTTATCGTCCCCGGCGCTGCGGCCGCGGGATCGGTGGCTCCGCAGATCGACCGCAGGCGTGCGATCGCGTCGTCACCCTCCACCACGGCGACCACGATCGGGCCGGAGCTCATGTATGCGGCGAGCTTCTCGAAGAAGTCCTTGCCCCTGTGAACTTGATAGAAATCTCCGGCGGTCTTGTCGGTCAGCCCGGTCATCTTCAGCCCAACGATCTTGAGCCCGCCGGCCTCGACAGCGGCCAAGATCGTCCCCACCAGATTCCTTTCGACCGCGTCGGGCTTGATTATGGTCAGCGTTCTCTCCAAGCCTTCCCCTCCCACTAAAAAGGGTCCCGTCACTGGAACCCTCGCCAATTGATCGACCCAGCGTCTACCTAGTAACACAACGCGGCTGAGGTCGCAACTTCATTCTCGCGCCCGACAAGCGAACGGCAGGCCGTGCGGCCTGCCGTCCCTTGTCACTTACTTCTGGTCTTGCTTATCTTCTCTTCTTTGTGGCCTTCTTCGTCTTCTTGGCCTTCTTTGCCTTCTTCTTGGCTGCCATCTCCCGACGGCCCCCTTTCCTGGTTTGTCCTCCCGGCTCAGCCTCACCGCGACCTAACAGAGGCCCGGAGCCGATGCGGAGGAACACCGATCACACTCCTTGTACGAGATTCCACAACTAACGCGGTTTTTTGTCAAGCTTTTTGACGACGGTTTTCGATTTCTTGCTGATTTTTCTAGCGACGCGCTTTCCGGCGGTTTTGCCCGCCGGACGACTCTGCGAAGCTCTGATGCCGCTCTTGGCCAGTCGACGCTCGATCAGCTCGGCGATCTCAGGCGGTGTCTTCGCCACCGCAACGCGCGCCGCGGCGAGCGCATCGATCTTCTCCTTCGCAGTGCCGGTCCCGCCTGCTATGATTGCGCCGGCGTGCCCCATCCGCTTTCCCGGCGGAGCGGTGATGCCCACTATGAAGGCCACCACCGGCTTGGTCACGTTCTTCCTGATGAACTTCGCCGCCTCTTCCTCGTCGGTGCCGCCTATCTCTCCGATCAGCACGATGGCCTTGGTCTTGCGATCCGCCTGGAACAGCGTCAGCGCATCGATGAAGTTGGTGCCGATGATCGGGTCGCCGCCAATGCCGATGCACGTGGACTGTCCGATGTCGCGGCTGCTCAGCTGGTGGACCACCTCGTAGGTCAGCGTGCCGCTTCTGGAGACCACGCCCACCGGTCCGGGCTTGTGGATTCTACCGGGCATTATGCCCACCTTGGCTTCTCCGGGAGTGATCACCCCGGGGCAATTCGGTCCGACCAGGCGCGTCCCCCTGGCCCTGAGATAGGGGATGATCTTCACCATCTCCAGCGTCGGTATTCCCTCGCTGATGCAGACGATCAGCTTGATCCCCGCGTCGCAGGCCTCGTATATCGCGTCGGCCGCGGCGAAGGATGGGACGTATATCACCGACGTGTTGGCGCCGGTCTTTCTCACCGCCTCCGCGACCGAATTGAAAACCGGAATGCCCTCGACCTTCTCACCGCCCTTGCCCGGTGTCACACCGGCGACCACTCGGGTTCCGTACCTCTTCATCTCGATCGCGTGAAACCGTCCGTCCCGCCCGGTTATGCCCTGCACCACAACGCGCGTGTTCTGTCCCACCAAGACGCCCATTACGCATCCCCCCTGACCAGCCTGACCGCCTCCATGACGCCCTCGTCCATGGCGGTCACAGGCACAACCGCGATCTCCTTGAGGATTGCCCGCGCGGCCTCTTCGTTTGTCCCGGTCAGTCTCACCACCACGGGCACGTCGACCTTGATTCGTCGAAGGGCCTCGACGATTCCCCTGGCCACGTCGTCGCACCGGGTGATGCCGCCGAAGATGTTGAACAGGATCACCCTGACGTTCTCATCCGACAGCACTATCTCCATTGCAGCCGTGACCTTCTCCGGGCTGGAGCTGCCACCGATGTCCAGGAAATTGGCCGGCTCGCCGCCGTAGTGCTTGATCATGTCCATGGTCGCCATGGCCAGGCCGGCGCCGTTGACGATGCAGCCGATCGACCCGTCAAGCTTGACGTAGCTCAGGCCACGCTCCCGCGCCTTGGTCTCGTAAGGACTCTCCGCACCCAGGTCCCTCATCTCTTCGATTTCGGGCCTGCGCTCGACCGCGTTGTCGTCGATCGTGATCTTGGCGTCAAGCGCAATCACCTGGCCATCCGAGGTCCTGACCAGCGGGTTGATCTCCGCCAGCGAGCAGTCTATGGAGACGAACACCGTGTAGAGCTTCATCAGTATGGCGGCGGCCTTCAGAGCCACCTTGGCGTCGGGGATTATGCCGAAGGCAAGATCCCTCGCCTCGTAGGCCATCAGCCCCCGCGCCGGATCGACGAAGTGCTTGTGGATCTTCTCCGGAGTTCGCCTGGCAACATCCTCGATGTCCACACCGCCGGCGGCGCTCACCATCACCACCGGCCTCTGCGACTTCCTGTCCACGACAATCCCGAGGTAGTACTCGTCCGCCACGTCCAGGCACTCGCCGACCAGGACCTTCTTGACCGGCAGACCCTTTATGGACATCGAAAGGATCTCGCAGGCCACCCTGTGGGCCTGGTCGGGTTCCGACGCGAACTTCACCCCTCCGGCCTTGCCCCGCCCCCCGACGTGAACCTGGGCCTTTATCACCACCCGCTTGCCGATCCTCGCCGCCATCTCGCGCGCCTCTATGGCGGTGGCCGCCACCTCGCCGGCGGGGACGGGTATCCCGAACCGGGCGAAGATGCTCTTGGCTTGGTACTCATGCAGTTTCAATTGCTCATCTCCTCCTCCCCAAGAATCCCTTCAGGACAGTCCGCAGGTTGGGACTGCCGATCTCCTTCAAGGCGTAGGTCACTCTGGCCACCGGCGCCTTGATGTCGATGATGGAGCTGAGGTCCGCCGGAGTGGCGTTCACCACGGCGTCGCAGCGGCTCCGCCTTATGCTTGTCTCGAGATCCCTCAGCTGGCCGTCGGTGTATCCCATCGCCGGGATCAGGTTGACCAGCCTCGGGTACTTCTTCAGGGTCGCCTTGAGCTCTCCGACCGCGAAGGGCCGCGGGTCGATGCACTTCCTGGCCCCGTACTTCTTTGCCGCGACAATCCCGGCGCCGAAGCTCATGTCGCCGTGCGTCAAGGTCGGCCCGTCCTCGATAACCAGCACCCTCTTGCCCCGAATCAGATCGGGCCGATCCACGCTGATGGGCGAGGCCGCCCGTATCACCCGGGCCTTGGGGTTGAGGCTCTCTATCACCCGTTCGATCGCGACCACGTCCTGACGTCGCGCGGTATCCATCTTGTTTATCACCACCACGTCCGCCATCCGCAGATTGGCCTCCCCCGGATGGGTTGTGGCCTGGTCGCCCACCCGGTGCGGATCGACAACCACTATGTGAAGATCCGGCCTGTAGAAGGGCAGGTCGTTGTTACCGCCGTCCCAGACTATCACGTCGGCTTCCTTCTCCGCGGCCCTCAGGATCGCGCCGTAGTCCACACCGGCGTACACCACTCGCCCCTGGTCGATGTGCGGCTCGTACTCCTCCCTCTCCTCGATGGTGCAGCGGTGGAAATCCAGATCAGCCTCGGTGGCGAACCGCTGGACCGCCTGCTTCTTGAGATCGCCGTAGGGCATCGGGTGCCTGATCACCGCCACCCTCGTCCCCGCCGCCTCCAGCATGTCGCACACTCGGCGAGTGGTTTGGCTCTTGCCGGATCCGGTTCGGGTGGCGCACACCGCAATCACTTTGCGCCTGGACTCGATGTAGGTCGAGGCCGGCCCGAGCAGCATGAAGTCAGCTCCGGCCGCCATCGCCTGAGACGCCTTGTGCATTACGGTGACGTGGGTCACGTCGCTGTATGAGAAGACTACCAGATCGACCTTGTCGGCTCTTATTATCCTGTCCAGCTCCTCCTCGCCACGTATCCTGATTCCCTTGGGATAAAGCCGTCCCGCCAACTCGCGGGGATAGACCCGTCCGGTTATGTGGGGAATCTGGGTGGCGGTGAAAGCCACCACCTGGTACTGCGATGCATTCCTGAAGAAAACGTTGAAATTGTGGAAGTCCCTGCCCGCCGCTCCCATTATCACAACTCGAGTACGCCGCATGAGTTCACTCCTCCCGGTCCGATAACTTCAGAGAGCAATCACCTGAGCTGACGACCACTGGGGGCGCCAGCGCCTGCCTGTCGAAGGCGGGCACCGGCCTAAGAATCCGGCTTGATCATGTCCCTGTATCGGCGCGCGATTTCCCTCAAGAGGATCTCCGTGGAGTAGCCTGCGACCAGCGGCACCCTCACCACCGTCCCGCCGGCGGCCTCCACCTCCCGGGCACCCACTATCTCGTCCGCGGCATAGTCCGCTCCCTTGACCAGCACGTCCGGCAGAAGGACCGAGATCACCCGCGCCGGCGTGTCCTCATCGAAGATGGTCACCAGGTCCACGCTCTCCAGCGCGGCCACCACGGCTGCCCTGTCCAGCTCGCCGATCACGGGCCTCGCGGCTCCTTTGAGCCGGCGCATCGAAGCGTCGCTGTTCACGGCCACGCACAGGAGATCACCGAGGGCACGCGACGCCCTCAGGAGTTCCACGTGGCCCCGGTGGACCAGGTCGAAGCAGCCGTTGGTGAACACGAACTTCTTGCCCCTGGTTCTGGCCAGCTGCCTCTCGGCTGCCAGCTCCTCCAGCCCAAGCACGCGTCCCATGCGGTCCCTTGCCCTCTACGCGCCGGCGCGGCCGCCGGGGCCGCCATGTAGCGCGTCGAAGGAGGCGATCAGGTCGTCGCTTCCGACGGTCGCCGTCCCGACCTCCCGTATCACCACACCGGCGGCGTGGTTGGCGATCTGGGCGGCCTCCGCGGTGGTGGCGCCAGCCGCAAGGCACAGCGTGAAGGAGGCTATCACGGTGTCTCCCGCGCCTGTCACATCGTAAACCTGCCGGGCCACCGTCGCGAAGTGCTTGTACCTGCGCCCGCCCTCAAACAACGACATGCCGTTCTCTCCTCTGGTCACCAGGAGCGCGTCCGGCGCCAGCATGTCGAAGACCTCCCACCCCACCGCCATCAGCGAGTCTTCGTCGGTTATGCGCCTGCCGACTATGCCGCCGGCTTCGAACTGGTTGGGCGTGATCAGCGACACCCCCCGGTAGTTCCTGAACTGCCGCTCCTTGGGATCCGCCGATACTATCCTGCCCGCGGACCGTGCCGCGGGGATCAGATAGCCCAGGAGCCCCTCGGTCACCGCTCCCTTGCCGTAGTCCGAAATGATCACCGCGTCAGCCGTGGCGAGAGCGGCGCTCACTGCCGACCTGAGCCTCGCCTCCGGCTCACCGGTGACATCCTCCCGGGTCTCCCGGTCGGCCCTGACCACCTGTTGGTTGTGAGCCATGATCCTGGTCTTCACCGTGGTCGGCCGGCCGCTGACGCGAACCAGCCCGGCGGCAGCGATCCCGTGGTCCTCCAGTCGCCTGGTGAGGCTCTCGCCCTCGTGGTCTTGCCCGACGAGGCCGCAGAGGCTGCAGGCCGCTCCCAGGGACACCACATTGCTGGCCACGTTGGCCGCGCCTCCCAGCCTGCTGGTCTCCCGAGCGATCTCCACCACCGGAACAGGCGCCTCAGGCGATATCCGCGACACCGATCCCCACAGATACCTGTCCACCATCACGTCTCCCACCACCACCACGCGCTTGCCCCTCACCCCAGCCAGTATCTCCCTGACTCGAGCGACAGCCACTCCGGTCATCTCTCCTCCACTTCAAGCTTCAGGGTCAAGAATCAACACCAAAACGGGCCCTCCCGATGACCACCCTTCCGAGAAAGCCCTCGGTCAAGGTATCACACGCGAGGGCCGCGAGTCAAGGCCTTTGGGTGCCTGCGGCCCCTGCTTGACAGGCGCGCCGCGCCCGATTAGAGTGATAGCGTGATCACACGAACGGCGTCGGTAGCGGCGGTCCTGGCCCTGGTTCTGGCGGCCATCGCTGCAACCGCCGCGGCGATTACCGCGCGACCAGGCGGGCCCGCTACTCTGGGCGCCGCCGGCACCCCCTACTACTTCGCAGCCAGGCCGGCCATAGTGGACCTGCCGGAGAGCCCCGCCAGGACCCGATCCCTGGGTCGATGCACGCCGCTGGTGATACTGATGGACTTCCCCGACAGGGTTGGACGCCGAGACGTCAACACGCCCGCGTATTTCGCGTGGGCCCTCTTCGGCCCCGAAGCCGGCACCCTGAGCGCCTATTTCGGCGAGGCCTCCTACGGCAAGTTCACCCTGGCCGCCGACGTTGGAGACGTTGCCGGCTGGTACCGCAGCTCCTGCCTTCACGCGGCCATCGTCAACAGGGACGGCGTAGCCGGCACCAAGGACGACTACGGCCTGGACATCTCGAGCGATGCCCTCAATCCCGCGGTGTGCGAGTTTCCACTCAACATATGGGGCCTGGTGAGGCACGCGGTCCAGAAGGCCGCCGAGGACCTGGACCTGGCCCAGTACGACAACGACGGCCCAGACGGCGTTCCCGACTCCGGAGACGACGACGGCTCGGTGGACGCCCTGATTGTGGTCCACGCAGGCGTCGGCGCCGAGACCATAGGCTACGGTAGCGAGGGCGCGAATCACATCTGGTCGCTGCAGTCCAGCCTGGACTACTACACGCCAACCAGGAACACCATCCTCGACAATACCAGGGTCGGGGCCTTCATCCTGGTTCCGGAGCTCGGCGAGATCGGCGTCTACGCGCACGAGTTCGGCCACCTGCTGGGTCTTCCCGATCTGTACAACACCATCACCGGGGAGTCGATTGTGGGAACGCTGTGCCTCATGGATCAGGGGGCGTGGCTGGGGCCCTTCGGCAACGGCTCCGTACCCTGCCACCCCTCCTCTGTGATGAAATACCTGTTGGGGTGGATCGATCCCGAGAAGGTGTGTCTGGGCTGCGACGGGGGCGTGCCCGCGCGACCCGGCGCCGAGATCGAGGCCCTCGGAGCGAACCCGTCCGCCTACATCGTGCTCGACAACCCCGGAGGGATGGACTGGACCGCCGGCGGTCAGGGAATCGGTGAGTACTTCCTGCTGGAGAACCGGCAGCCGATCGGGCAGACCTTCGAGGAGTATCTGCCCGGGTCGGGAATGTTGGTTTGGAGAATCAACGAAGCCAGGCCCGACAACAACACCGCCGGCCAGCGGCTGGCCGAGGTGATCCAGGCCGACGGGGGTTCCGGCGGCTCGGGCACGGGATCGGAGACTCCGGGCGAGGCGTCGGACTTCTGGCCGGGCACGCTCGGGAAGACCGAGTTCGGCCCTTACACCTCGCCGTCGTCGACCCTCAGCGGCAACAGGTACTCCGGCGCCGCGGCGGCGAGCATAACCGAGTCGGCGGGCCTGGTCAGGGCGGACATCGAGGTGGGCCTGCCCCAGCGGGGCCGGACCTACGCCTATCCCAGCCCGCAATCCATAGAGAGCTTCCGCGCGGGAACGCCCGTGCGCATTGTGTTCAATCCGGAGATCGGCGCTGCACGGCCTTACGCGTTCGACGTTACCATCTTCGACCTGGAGGGCAAGCCTGTGCGGCGCTTGAGCGCGGCAGACCCCGGGGAGACCCTGCCCGAAGGCGTGGGCCTGTGGGACGGTAAGGACGAGGACGGACACCTGGTGGAGCCCGGGCTGTACTTCTACGTTGCGAGATCCTCCGGTCAGGAGGCCACCGGTATGGCTGCGGTCAAGAGATAGGTCGGACGGAAAGGAGATGTGTCGTGGAGAAGATGCCGCCTGTGAAGGTGGAGTTGAGGGAGCCCGAAGCTGAGGGCATATACTCCAACTGGGTTATGATAAGCTACGGCCCGTCGGAGTTCATAATCGACTTCGGACGGGTGCTGCCCGGCCTGCCCAAGATCAGGGTCTACTCGCGGATCGTGATGACGCCGCAGCACTTCAAGAGCCTGCTGGGCGTGGTGGAGAAGAACGTCGCGGCATACCAGGAGAAGTTCGGCGAGATAAAGACCCTGCGCGAGGAGGACAAGCAGAAGGGCATAGGCTTCTAAGAGGGCCGCGTCTTCCAGCGCCGGTGGGTCCACAGCCACTGCCCCGGATAGCGCCGGACGTAGGACTCGATCACCCTGGTGTAGGCCCGGGTGAGATCCCCGACCGAGTCCTGGTCGGCTGGCCCGGGAGGGCGGATCGCCGGCTCGATCACCACCCGGTGCCGGCCGGGGCCGGTGGTGACGATGAACCCCGGTATTACGGGAGCGCCCGCCAGGATTGCTAGCCGCGCCGCCCCCCGCGGAGTGGACGCCGGCTCGCCCATGAAGTCCACGAAGACTCCCCCGGCACCCGCATCCTGGTCCGACAGCATGGCCACGAACTGGTTGGCCTTGAGCGCCCTGACCGCCGCCAGGAGCCGGTGTTGCTCGATCACCCCGATCCCGCACTGAAGGCGGATCCGGTTCATCAGACTCAAGACCAGCCTGTTGCGTTGAGCTCCAACCAGATACTTGACGGGGTAACCCAGCCGCACCAGCACCTTACCGGTGACCTCCCAGCTGCCGAAGTGACCGGTGACAAGCACCGCACCCCTGCCGGCCTCGAGCGCGCGGTCCAGGTGATCCAGCCCGCAAGCGCTGACGCGGGTTTGGAACCAGGCCTCCCCCAGCAGCGGAAGCCGGGCGAACTCGGCCAGACCCGTGATGAAGGTCCTCACGGACTCCCGGCCCAGCCTGCGAAAGGCCCGGCTGCTGCGTGCGCCCCTCGGCAGGCCGTCGGCAGCGCCCAGGTGCCGCTCCAGATTGCCGAGCGCCACCCGCCTTCTGTACCTCACAACATCGAAGGCCAGCCAGCCCAGCGCCCACGCCAGAGCGAGCACCACTCGCAGAGGGAGTCGCCTCGACAGCGCGACAAAGACTCTGGTCCCCAGGTACTCGCATCGGTCCCTCCAGGTCGGCGGCTTCAAGTCACCAGCCTCGCCAGCCGGCTGGCCCGGGGCTCTATCGCGCCCGACTGGCACGCCTCGATGCAGCAGATGCACGAAACGCACCTCGACGGCGTAACCACCGCCTTGCCCGCCGACATCCGTATCGCGCCCGCGGCGCACATCCGCTCGCAATCACCGCAGCCGACGCACCTGGCGGGCTCGACCACGGGCTTCACCCAGAACCACTTCATGGCCAGCCTGCCCAGAGCGTTGGGCACCAGGGAGAAACGCCAGTTGGACGGCACCTCGAAGTCGCCGACGCGGAAGGCCTCGAGTGACTCACCGGCCACGGCGATCTTGCGCAGATCGGCCTCGCCCAGGCCCCGCCTCGCGGCCTCGCGCGTGGTGGGCACCCTCAGGGGCTCCACGCCAACCACGCTCGACATCACCG
>JBAQHK010000144.1:0-19746 GCA_049288275.1 bacterium
ATCCCGCTCCGGAACTGGGAGCGCATGACATCCGGGTTTCGGTCACCCACTGCGGCGTGTGCCACACTGACATCCACGCCATCGAGAACTACTACGGAATAACTGCCTTCCCGTTCGTGCCGGGCCACGAGATTGTTGGACACGTAACGGAGATGGGTCCTGCAGTTTCAGAGATGAGGGTGGGCGACCGGGTCGGCATTGGCTGGCAGGGCCGGTCCTGTGGGCAGTGCGAGTGGTGTTTGAAGGGAGAGGAACAGCTCTGCATGGACATCGTGCCCTCGGGAACATGGGTTCCTTACGGCGGGTTCTCGTCCTCTGTCGTGGCGGATAGCAGATTCGCATACCCGCTGCCCCCAAGCATGCCGTCCGAGGTTGCGGCTGTACTTATGTGCGCGGGTATCACCGTCTATTCTCCGCTGAGGAGGAACTCAGGCCAGGCCGGAACTAAGATTGCCGTTGTAGGGGTTGGTGGATTGGGTCATCTGGCCATCCAGTTCGCGCATGCATTTGGCTACGAGGTCACTGCCATCTCTTCCTCTCCACAGAAGAAGAACGAGGCCCTTGCCTTCGGGGCGAACCGGTTCATCGATGCCAATGACGAAGCCAGCTTGGCCCAGGTTGATTATGATTTTGACGCGCTGATATGCACGGCTAGCGGCGGAGTGCGGTGGGAAGCCCTGCTAATGACTCTCAAGAAGAAAGGAGTCCTAGTTCTACTCGGTTTCCCTGACGTGGCGCTCAATTCGACTGACCTTGTGGCGCACGAGCTTTCGATTACAGGGTCCTTCCTCGGGAACCGCGCGCGGATGCGCGAGATGCTTGCATTCGCGGACACGCATTGCATTGCGCCGATGGTTGAAGCGATGCCCATGTCCCGGGTGAATGAGGCGATTCAGAGGATCAGAGATAACAAGGCGCGTTACCGAATTGTGCTAGCGAATGACCCAGAAGGTACTGCAGCCGCGGGGGGCGCTGGCGAACAAGTGGCTCGAGCGGACGATGCGTAGGGGGCACGGCGCGTGCAAGGGAGGCTGGGCAAGCGCCCCGCCGCCTCGCCGCGCGGGTGAGCGGTACCTCTAGGCCAATGGGTGTGGTAGAATAGGCAGGTTCGCAGAGTGGGAGTGAGGCAATGCAGCGTCAATCCAGAGCACTGGCGCTAGCCTTGGGAGTTTCTGTCTGGCTAAGTCTCTCCTGTGGCTCGGAGTGCAGAAGAGGCCTTGAGCCTGAGCTCGCCCGGCTTGACATTGCTTACATATTCCGGGGGGCGGTGTCTCTGGGCCCTGGGTCTGGCGAAGTCGTCCCTGAGTACTGGTACTTCGAACGCCGGAGCTGCGGTTGTTGCTACGTTGGCCACTGGAATCCCTTGGAGAAGCCGGAGGAACCCGCTTGGTTTGCGACCGTTCTGGAGGCGCAAGCCTGTTACGATGGCTGGAACTGGGGCTGCGGCGATACGCTCGGGATCCGGTGCGACGATCCGAGCCAGACGCCTCGGCAGAGCGAGGAAGCAGAGGAAGCGAGCATATGGCTGTCCGGTGGTCTGGTTTCGCCGCCAGAGCTCTATGACCGGATATCCCAGGACCTGACGTTCATCAGGGCACCCTATGGCGACAGCATTCCCGAGCTCAGAGACATTCGTTTTGCCCCTTACGTGCACAGCAACGTCATCACTCTGGAGCTGATGCCGGAGGCGGTGGCTCGGTTCGAGGAGGGCGAATTCCACGACCTGGATTCGCTCAACGCCCATTTCAAGGTGGCCCAGATCAGAGTGCAACACATGAGTAGCTGTGGGCCCACGTTTACCCTCTTCTTCAATGGGCGCTATGACACGATCCAACTCAGCAAGATCTACAAGGACACGCCCTCAGTCGTTTGGGCAGACCCGG
This sequence comes from bacterium, assembly GCA_049288275.1. Classification (GTDB taxonomy): domain Bacteria; phylum Arandabacterota; class Arandabacteria; order Arandabacterales; family Arandabacteraceae; genus JBAQHK01. The sequence goes on from JBAQHK010000144.1 coordinate 1,884, forward strand.
TTCCGGCTCAGCTAGGCGGGCCTTGGCTGGGAACCATTACGGTAATCCCATGGCCCATCCGGTGAGTGGGCAATGGGCGCGGTGGGCGGCAGCTGAGCACGCTAACAGGGGAAATGGCCATACAAGTGGCTCGAGCGGACATCGCTACGGCGGCAGGGCTCTTGCGGTGTGGCTGGCAACAGCCCCGCCGTCTCCGCCCGCCGCTCAGCCACACCGTTAGCCTGCCGGCGGGGGTATGCAACCACCCGGATTGCTCGAGTCGGTGAGCAAGATCTCGGCCACGTGCTTGAAAGGAGTTGATATGGTCCGCCCCACGAGCTTGCTGGTGCTACTGCTCGGTGCCGCCCTCTCGGCGTTCGCCCTGTTCTCGGCCTCCGCGTCCGCTTCGCCCACCCTGGAAACCCTGGGTGTGCCAGGTGACCCGCATTTCGTGGTCATCGCCAAGGACATCATCGATGTCCGCTTCGCTCTCGATCCCAGCATCGCCGCTGCAGGGGGGCTATTCGACGACGCGGCGCGCGTGCCCTCCTTCGATCCCAAGGTAGTCGCAGCGCTCGTGGCACGCCTCGACGGGGACATGACGGCGCTGCGGGTCATGCCATGGCGCAGCTGGAGCGTCGACCGCCAGATCGACTGGCGCTGGGTCTACGCCGTCGCCGAGGACGCGCGCCTCCAGCTTACCGAAGAGAACCTCTACCTGCACCGCCCGGCCTCCTGGCTCGAGCCGCTGGCCAACACCTACATCGCCCTGCTGACCTACGCGCCGCAGCGGGCCGACATACGCGAGGGCCTGACGCGCGCCATTCCCGGCATGGTCGCCGAAATGCGCCGCGTGGCGGTCTCCCTCACAGCACGCGACGCGGAGGCCGCCGAAGGCTTGGCGGCGGGGATCATCTCCATGCTCGAGGTTGAGGCGGCCGGCCCCGAGAGGGACAAGGCAGCCGCGGCGCTTTCATCTTACATCGAGGAGATAAAGGCCAGGACGGACCTGCCGGAGTTTTCGGTCATCGGCGCCGCAGGGTATGAGGAGCGCTTGCGCTGCCTGCTGCTGCCCTGGTCGCCGCGGCAGCTATTGTCGCTGGCCCAGCGCGAACTCGCCGAGACCGACGCTGCCATGGCCGATCTGCGTCCGCGCATCTCGCCAGCTCCGGCGGCGACGCCCGCGCAGCTCGAGCTGGCCAAGGAACTTGATCAAGAGAGGCTGCTCGCGCTCTACGACGAGATCACGCGCGCCGATCGCGCGTTCCTGGACACGTCAAACCTGCTCACCGTGCCAGCTGGCGTGGGTCCCATTTTGGCGCGGCCCACGCCCGAGGCGATGATCCCGCTGTCCGGCGATGGGGGGAGCATGAACCCGCCACCACCCATTGGCGGCTCCGACGTGGGCTGGTGGAACGTGGAGCACGTTGGAGACGATTGGACGATCGAGGATCGAACCGAGACAGTCGTCACCATGCAGGAGCACCGCCGTACCGGCATGGGCCCCTACGCCGTGCACGAGGGGGTGCCGGGCCACCATCTGCAGCTTTCGATCGCGCGACTCAATCCGAACCCGCTACGCAGCCTCTTCCTGGACAATGGCCTCGTCGAGGGCTGGGCTATGTATGCCGAGGAGATCTTCTGGCGCGCCGGGGGCCTGGGCGACTCGCCGGAGACTGAGTACAACACGCTCCGCTCCTGGCGCTTCCGCATTCGCCGGGTGTTCTACGACGTGCATGTCGAGTGTGGTGACTGGACTCTGCAGGAAGCAGCGGATTTCAAGGATGAGGCGCGCCGCGGCAAGGGTTCGGTCGACGACGACATCCTGCGCGCCATCAACTGGCCCGCGCAGCTGATCACCTATTTCGCCGGAAAACTGCAGATCCTGGAGCTGAAGGCGGCCTACCAGGAGAAGCTCGGCGCGGAATACGCCGAGCGAGAGTTCAACGACGCGCTGCTCGCGGAGGGCTCCATCCCGGTGGCCCTCATCCGAGCCAAGCTATTGGGGGAGGCAGTGCCGGGGCCGTGACGGCAGTTTCTATGTGTCGAGATCGCGTTCTTATTGAAGGCTCTCAGGCAACACAGCCTACGTTGCGCCCAGAGGAGGGTTGCCTCACTGCCAGCCGGTCTCCGGGGAAAGGGTGTCTATGCCTGGCGGCATATGGGGCTCTAATCAGATGGGCCGCGGGCCCAGCGGCCAGCGTGGGCTGACAAGTGGCTGGAGCGGGCTTCGCTCGGTGGCGTGGCTCTTGCGGCTGTGGCTGGCAACAGCCCCGCCGCCTCGGCCGGCCGCTCAGCCACACCGTTAGACGGTACAGGCAGGAGTGACATGCAGAGTAAGCAGACTGGGGCGAGACTTGTGGTTGCGGGGTTGGTCTCCGCCTGCCTTTTTGGCGCAGCTACTCCTGCAAGCAAGGCGCTGCTCGGCGGGGTGAAACCCCAGGCCTTAGCCGGTTTGCTCTACTTGGGGGCAGCGATCGGAGTGCTGCCGATCGTGCTCAAGGAGAAGGCCCTCCGGTGGCCTTGGCATGCCCCTAGACGCACGCTGCTGCTCTTGCTGGGAGCGATCACGCTGGGAGGGGTTTGCGGCCCTCTGTTTCTTCTGCTCGGTCTTCGGGTCGCGAGTTCGGGGTCGGTCTCGCTCTGGCTCAATCTCGAGGTCGTTGCTACGGTTCTGCTAGGCCATCTTGTGTTCCGGGACCACCTACGTGCTCGAGGATGGCTGGCAGCAGGAGGAACGGTCGTCGCCGCCGCGTTGCTTGCGGGAAGTGAAGCAGATACGGGAGTTCTGGCGGTACTTCTAGTCGCATCGGGGTGCGTGTGCTGGGGCTTCGACAATCACTTCACAGCTCTGATCGATGGGATCACTCCGGCCCAGGTGACGCTCTGGAAGGGGATCATTGCCGGAGCGTTCAACCTCGCCGTGGGGGGCATGATCGCCGGTGGTGTCGGCAGTGTGCCGGGGGCTCTGGTCGCGCTGCTGGTGGGGGCAGTATCCTACGGTCTCAGCATCATGCTGTATATCACGGCGGCCCAAGGTCTGGGAGCCTCGCGCAGCCAGATGGTCTTCTCGGCAGCTCCGTTCTTCGGGTTTCTGATCTCTGTGACTGTGCTTGGCGAATCCCCCACTCCCATTCAGGTGTTGGCTGGCGGACTCATTGCGGGGTCCCTGATCCTCATGTTAAGGGAGCGGCATGCCCACGTCCACTGGCACGATGTCGTCTCTCACCAGCACCTCCACCGGCACGACGATGGTCATCATGATCATGTGCACGAGGAGATGTCTCCCCAAGGAATGCACGTGCACTGGCATGAACATCAGCCGCGCGAGCATGAACACGTCCATTGGCCTGATCTACACCACCGGCATCGTCACGAGAACGGGAAAGGGCGTGATCCGTCTGACGCGCGCGTCATGCGGACTACTGCGGTGTCACGTCTATTGCAGGGCAACATCCGCGCCACCTTGCTGCCGCTGACGCACACCGTTAGGTCACACAAGAGACAGGGAGAGTTGGGAGGACAATGTCATTGAAGACGGCGTTCCTATCTATAGCCATGACGGAGCGTGCCCTCGGTGAGAAGCTAGTAGCTGAAATCGAGAGCTGTGGTCTCCAAGTGCTCTGGGGCTTGGGCGCGCAGAGTCCTGACGATGTGCCCTACGAGATCATGCTCCAAAGGAACGTAAGGTTCATTAAGCAATCGGACCTATTCATCGCGGTCCTGAAGAACTACGGCAGGGATCTGGCCGCTGAGGTGGGAATGGCCTATGCCTGGGGCAAGCCGCGGTTTGGCATCGCTTTCGACGCTCGCCAGGATGGCTCGATGGTCTACTTCGCCCTCGAGCAGATCGTACAACCCGAGTCGGTTGCCCAGGTCATCAGGTCTCTGTTGCACGCGCGCGATTGGTCTATGCGTGGCACCACATGCTTGCACAGCCAGTCGGGGCAACCTAGCAGAGGCCCACACGGGCACGGAGAACGAGACTCGATGCGAGTGGAGATCGGTGAGGCGCCGAGCCCTGCAGATCTTTCAGCCATCAGGGCTGGCATCACGGAGTACAACTGCGCTCACACCGTGCCTGATGAGTACCGTCCACTGACGGTTCTAGCCCGTGATGGCACCGGGGTGCTCGGTGGGGGCTTGATTGGTGAGACGTTCTGGCAATGGCTTCACATCAGCGTCCTCTGGGTCGACGAGGCGTTTCGCTGCCAGGGCATAGGGAGTCGGCTGCTGAGTGTTGCGGAGGAACAATCTGCCTCTCGCGGGTGTCGTGCTGCCTTCGTTGACACCCTCAGTTTCCAGGCTCCCGCGTTCTACACCAAGCATGGCTACATTGAGTGGGGACGGATCAACGGTCTTCCACCCGGCCACAGTCGCATCTTCTACAAGAAGGGACTCGATGACCGTACCAGACGTGCCTAGGGGCAATGACGACGGTTCAGTAGCTCCCAAGGGGCTTAACCACGCGCTGCACCCGGCCGCGAAGAGCGCGGCCGTTAGCCTGCTCAGGTTGAGCCGACAGGGGATCCGATGAACGACGGTGGGCGACTCGAGTCCGAAGGTAGGAAGCTGTGCCCAAAGATCATACTTGAGGGGTCACGTCTGACTTTGAAGACTGAAATCGCGTTCGCACTCAACGAGCACCCGCGAATCGTGGGGAGGCGGGCGTACAGGTACCACTCGCCGCTCATCTCCGGGGAGTGGTGCGGCTTCACGAACAAACCGTGGGGCCGCGGGGTCATCAACTTCCTGCCTGACGAAGAGGGAGAGTTGGCGCTCGAAACGTACCGGGCCTGGGTTCATCTGTTCGAGCTACTGAAGTACTATTCCTGGATTGTCGACCGGTTTCACTTATCGACGCGGATGTACCAGAAGATGGTCCACGGCCGAGACTTTGACTTCGCCTGGCTGGAGGATCGGCTTGTGCGATTGGGGTTTCGGATAGTATTCTGTACACGGAAGCCGGAGACGTTCGAGGCGGCGCTGACCGAGCGGCTGAAGGTATCCGGGAACCCCAGTCAATACAGGGGCGTCGCGGAGTTCATTGAGGAACAGGAGATGATGCGCGGGCTTGTTGCGACGTCCCGTATTCAATCGCTGGAGGTGGATGTTTCGGGGGGCGATCTCGGGGCGATCACTGGTAGGATCGCGAACTGGCTTGAAGAGACAGGTGGCCTATGGCTCGAAGGGGACCGGGTCGCGCCTGCGGCGAGGGCATGATAACAAGTGGCTCGAGCGGGCTTCGCTTCGGCGGCATGGCTCTTGCGCATGTGGCTGGCAACAGCCCCGCCGCCTGTGCCCGCCGCTCAGCCACGCCGTTGGGTGGGATGGGTAAGTGACCATGCGGATCATCGATTTGACGGACAACTTCGTGGAATACGTCATTCGCAATAAGGTGCCTGAGGAATATCACGCGACGTTTCCAGACTTGTTCGCGCACTACTATGGGTTTTGGGCGACGCCGAAGCCATACGGTCCAGGGCTGACAGCGCAGTATGTCACACGGCAGGCCGCGCTGATTCGTGGCCAACTACCCATGATAGAAAGTAGATTCGCTGAATTCGGTATCTCCCTCAGCGATTTACAGATTGTCCTCTTCGTCGGCCAAAGCGTTTCCAACGGCCATGCCTTCGAGCACAAAGGTAAGTTTGTTGTTTGGATACCCGTTGAGGCATATCCAAGCGAATTGCAGGTACAGGTGTTTGTGCCACATGAAATCGTGCATGCGTTGCACTACGAGAGAGTACCGGCGTTCTTCTTTCAGACGCGGAGAGATAAGAACCGTGTCTCAAGGCAGGTGATAACTGAGGGCACGGCAACGTATGTCTCGCTGAACGTCATGGGACTGAGCGCGGAGATGGCGCTGTGGGCAGATTATCTACCGAGAGAACACGTTGAGTTATGGTATAGCGAGTGTTGCCGCCAGACAAGTGTGCTCAACAAGCACGTGCTGGACAAATGGGACGATGAGGACACGGGGCTCTTCTCACTGGTGGACCCTGGCAGTGTCCTACAGTTTAGAGGGGGCTATTTCGTCGGGCTACGTGCAATAGAGTACATTGCGAGGGCTGCAAAGGCGCAGGCATGCACTCTTATGTCGCTTGGCAAAGAGGAGCTCGAATCCATGGTGCGGGATGTATTGCGAAATGACTAGCCCCCGCAACAAGGCGTTGTAGCGGAGCCGGTGGGGGCCATTGTATTCAAGTGTTCTGGGTTGGGGTGGATGCTGACGGAGCGGTCGATCACTTCGAATGGATGACGTCTGACATCTATCCCCGGCGAGTCTGGCGGTGGACGTCCCGGGACTGCCCGCCGCCGTGTGCAGGGGGCAAGAGAAGGGCAGGCTTCCTTTGGCCCATCATGTGCTTGTCGGACCCAATGCACTTGGCCCTACCCAGGGCAGTACATTTGGCCGGACTTGGTGTATGGATCACCGGGGTGAGTCTGGCGTTGGGCGCCTTGGTCCAATTGCGAGGTGTGGAGAACATCGACCATCTGGTTACGACGGGCATATTCTCAAGGTGTCGTCATCCGATGTACACGGGGTTCATTCTGTGGATCATGGGATGGGTGATCTACTCCGGGTCGGTGGTGAGTTCCCTCCTGGGGCTGGTCGGTGTGGGCAGCATACTCCTCTGGCGGTGGCTGGAGGAACGAGCACTCGCCGCATGCTATGGCGAGGTGTATCAGAAGTATCGCGAGCGAACATGGTGCTGACCGCTGACTTCGGGGCGGGAGGACAAGCGGTGAGGATCAGAAGCGGCCCAACAAGGGGCTCGAGCGGACATCGCTGAGCATCGTGCTGCGCCTCGGCGACGCCGCTTAGCCACAGCGTTAGGCAGTCAATGGAAACCCAGGATCAGCGGGGGAGGGATAATGAGGAAGTTCTTTGAGTCAGGCCTTGCCTTCATGCTACTTGCCCTGGTTACGATCGGGGTCGGCCTGCTTTCTGGCAGACCGGGTCTGGGAGCTGTGGGAGTGCTTTGGATAGTATTGGCGATAGCCGTGAGAGCGAGGAGCACCAAGAAGCAGTCACCCAAAGATGAGTCCCAGAGGAAGCACGACGCTCCTTAGCGGGAGGACGTGATGACTCTCGGGGACATCGCCTGGTATCACGCTACCTGGCCCCGCCGCTGGGGCTGAGCGTTGCGCCGCAATCCAGGGGCTCTTCAGTGTGGCTGGAACGGTAGGTGATTGATGAGTATCGATGCCTGGGAGACCTACTGGCAGGATCGACAGAAGCGGGACTGGTGGAAGCAGCCTGCGCCGGAAGTGGTTGACTTGATCTCCTCTCTGTCCCCCCTGGAACGGCCGAGAGTGCTAGACTTGGGCTGCGGTCTTGGGCGTCACGCCGTCGCCTTTGCCTTGGCTCGCTTTTCCGTAACGGCGGTGGATGCCTCGCCGACGGCCATCCGGCATCTGAATCAATGGGCGAGGAGTATGGGCCTCTCGATCGGGACGCAGGTCTGCGAAGTGTTGGCCGAGACCCTGCCGAGCGAGGCCTTTGACGTGGTGTTGAGTTATAATGTGATCTATCACGGTTCGCGGGAAGAGTTCGCCCAGGCTATTCAACACGTGCGGAGGTTGCTCAAGCGCGACGGGGTATTCTTCTTCACTTGTCCCAGTCGGCGGGACGGTAAGTATGGCTTTGGTGAGAAGGTGGCGCCGCATACGTATCGCTGTACAAGATCGATCACGCCCGGGGATATCCACTATTTCGCCGACGAAGAGGATTTGGCACAGCTCCTGGTCGGCTTTCGCATGCTATCCTGCTGGACAAGTGAAGGGTACTGGGACAATCAGGGAGCACAGCAATTCTATTCCAACTGGCATGTTCGGGCGGAAAAGGCATAGGGGGGCGGCTGCAGCACAGGAGAGAATAGTCTGTTGTTGAAGTGGATTGGGAGATCCCCATATGACCCATGCGCGACTTGAACGACTGGACGCTTCCTTGCGGACCTCGGACCTGGATGCCGTGATCCTGAATCCCGGACCCACACTGACCTACCTGACTGGGCTTCACTTTCACCTGATGGAAAGGCCGGTTGTCTTGTTTGTCGCTCCCGGACAGGACCCCGTGCTGGTGCTGCCCGAACTGGAACTGCCCAAGCTCGATCACCTGACCTACAAGATGGAGGGCGTGGCCTACGGCGAGAGCCCCTCGGACTGGGGGAATGCCTTCCGCAAGGCGGCGCAGGTGCTGGGGTTGGATGGGAAGCGCATCGGGGTGGAGCCGGGGCGGCTGCGCTTGCTGGAGTTCGGCCATGTCAAGGCCGGCGCCCCCGGGGCGGAGTTCCCGGATGCAAGCCTCCTCCTGTCCGCGCTGAGATTGAAGAAGGATCAAGCCGAGGTCGAGTTGATGCGCCGTGCCGTGCACGTCGCGCAGAACGCGCTCGAGGCCGCCATTCCGCTGATCAAGATCAGCATGACCGAGCGCGAAATGGCCTCCGAACTGGTGGTGCAATTGCTGAGGGATGGCTCCGACGCGGAGCTTCCATTTGCCCCCATCGTATCGTCCGGGCCAAACTCCGCCAACGCGCACGCTTTTCCCACGGACCGCAGACTGCAGGCGGGCGACATGCTCGTGGTCGACTGGGGCGCGGCGTATGACGGCTACGTATCGGACCTGACCCGCACCTTTGCGGTCGGGGAGGTGGATCCTGAGTTTCAGAAGATCCACAGGATCGTACAGGAGGCCAACGCGGCGGGACGCGCCGCCGGGGGGCCGGGCATTCCCTGTGCCGAGGTGGACAAGGCCGCGCGCGGCGTGATCGAGCAATCCGGATATGGCAAGTACTTCACACACCGGACCGGCCATGGCATCGGCATGGATGGCCACGAGGAACCATACATTCGAGGCGACAACCCGCAGCTGCTTGAGCCGGGCATGGCCTACACTGTGGAGCCGGGCATCTACCTGAGGGGCCGCGGTGGGGTACGCATAGAGGATAATGTGGTGGTCACCGAAAGCGGCACCGACTGCCTGAGCGACATGCCGCGCGAGGTCCGCGTGGTAGGGTGACGACCTTGCGCGCTCCAATGTCCGCCACGCAGAACACATGTGAGCAATTGATTGTCGGCCACGTCAGGAGGACGCGATGAAGGATTACCTTATTGAACTCGAGATCTTTCGGGGTAACAGCGGACAGCCAAAGCCGGATGGCTCTCTTCCGGACTTCATCCAGGAAGGCATTTGTCCTTGGATGTATGACAGATTGCAGGTCGGGCAGAGGTTCCGTTACCCAGACGATCGCGGCGTCGCGCCGGTCAGCCACACCGTTAGCCGGCCCTGAGAAGTGGTCCGCGGACAGAGAAGGGGGGTTCTTACGAAATATCGGGAGATCAGGTCGATCGTGGTGTTCGTGGTTATCGCGTACGCTGTCTCGTGGGCGATCTGGCTGGCGGGCATACTGTCAATTGAGGGACTGACCAGTCTTGAAGACGGGAGATTCGCGGGATTCCTCCTGGCAGGCAGCTTCGGCCCAACCGTAGCGGCGCTGGCGACGGCCGGCCTCACCGGCGGGCGCTCGGCTATTGTCAGATTGCTGAAGGCCGTAATCCGGGTGAGGGTCAACTGGCGAGTCTACATCGTTACCTTCTTCCTGATGCCAGTCATCGGACTGGTGCTCTACCTTGTCCTGGGCATTTCAGCTAAGATCGCTCTGTGGAAGATCGCCACTACCATGATCGCATTAGTACCTTTGAACGCGATCGTAGTCGGAATCATCCTCGGGGTCGGCCCGCTGGGCGAAGAGATGGGTTGGCGTGGATTTCTCCAATCCCATTTGCAGGGCCGCGCGAGACCGATCACTGTGGCACTCGTAGTCGGCCTGGTGTGGGCTCTCTGGCATCTCCCGGTGTTCAGGTTCGCGGAGTTCCGCAACGGGCTGGACTGGTCGCACTTCGTCGTGCTGTATCCGATATCCACGATTCTTACCGCATTCGCGATGGGCCACCTCTGGCGCTGGAGCAACGGGAGCTTGTTCATCGCAATGTGCTTCCATGCCGTACTGAATACGACGGCGGTGAATCTAATGCGCAACAACTGGTGGGATTTCGGAAATCTGACGCCCGTACAGATCTATCTCATCATTCTCGCAGTATTCGCACTGACGGCTTGTGCAACCCAGGTGCTGTCGCGGATGATGTTCCGACAGTCACGACCGGGATCATTGAAGTGAGGGACTTCGTGGCGACCTGGGCCTGTCCTGGGTGTGGGTGCAGCGCAGCGGCGCGGCGCATCTGCTTACCGGAACACTGAGGGCGCCGATCGCACTGCATGCGGTGGTCGATGTCACGAGTGGACTCACAAGCAGCATCGCGCTTGACCAAGGCGAGCCGCGTCCGGACGTTGCTTAGCCGCACCGGTGGCCGGACGCGGACAGATCAGGGAGGCAGTGGTGAGAGAAGGCGAGCATCCGGCGGGGGACGTGGGGCAATGGATATGTGTTGTGGTGTTTCTCGCAGTGTGGGTGGGCGATTCCTTTGTTTTGCACGTCTCCACCTTCTTAGCGCATCTGGTTCCTTTGCCGGTTCGGCTGGTTCTCCTCGGGTTCGCTCTTGTCACCGCGGGGTATCTTTTCAAATCGGGGCATGTGGTGGTCAGCCACGATCACCCGCCCGATGCGGTCCTGCACTCAGGGGCCTTCCGGTACGTGCGGCATCCGCTGTACTTGGCGAGTTTGCTGGTCTATCTTGGGGTCGCGGTGTCGACGCTATCCCTGCTGAGCCTTGGTTTGCTGGTTGGGATCTTCGTGTTCCACAACTATATCGCAGGGTATGAGGAGCGGCTTCTTCTGGCGAGGTTTGGGGAGGCGTACCGTGGGTATCAGCGCAGCGCCGGCAAGTGGGTACCCCGAATCGGGGGTAATGGCTGAAGGAGTCCCGGGAGACACAGGGCAGACTGGCCAGCAACTGGCTCAAGCGGACTTCGGCGCGGTGTCATGACGCCTGCGAGGGCGGCGGCGCACGCGCCCCGGCGGCTCCGCTCGCCGGTCAGCCACACCGTTCGGCCCATGGGGTGAGGATGAACATGACGGGTCTTCCCGCTGGGTTCCTCGACCGTCTGAGAGAGTTGGAGGCGTCATACCTGGGTGAGACTGACGCCGTGCGGCAGTCGGGGTTCGGCGGAGGTCACCGGCGTTGGCGCGCGGAAAGGGAGCTGATCCTTGACGCTGTCATCGGCGGCGGCGACTTTCTAGATGTAGGCTGCGCCAATGGGTATCTTCTTGAGTGCCTTGTCAAGTGGGGGCAGGAACGAGATATCCGTCTGACGCCTTATGGGCTGGACTGTGGAGCTCGTTTGATCGCATTGGCGAAGGCGCGTCTCCCGCAGTATGCCTCACATTTCTGGGTGGGTAACTCGTGGGATTGGATTCCTCCCAGGACCTTCAGTTACGTGTACAGCCTGTATGACTGTGTCCCTGAGGAGTTGCTGTCAGCATACATTGGACGTCTGGTGAGGCGCTATGTGGCAGGCGGCGGCACGCTTGTGCTTGGGGCGTATGGCAGCTTGGGCAAGCAGGAAGCGGCCCGTGATGTCACAGCGGACATCGCGGCGGCGGGGTTCGTTGTCGCCGGGTGTTCGTCGCGGGGTGAACTGCCGACATCGCGTGTTGCGTGGATCAGGGTCTAGCAGGTGGCTTGAGCGGACGGCGCTCGGACTTTACAGCGCGGGCTGTCCGCGCGGGCGGATGGCGGGTGCGATTCCAGAGGAGGAGTCATAGATGACCGAACTAAAGAATGAAGATGGCATTGTTTGCGCCAGCATGGATATCATTCCAGAGGACGGCGAGGCCTGGGCAATTGTCGTGTCCTGGAAGAGAGGCGTGGATGGCGTCCCAGACGCGGAGGCGTGGAGCGAAGCAATGGAGTCGACCCTCGGGCAATGCAAGGAGAGGGGCGCGATCTTCATCGACAGCCGCGTGATCACGGCGAGCGAAGGGGTGGCCGAGGCATTGGTCACTGCCCGGGCCGCGATGCACCGCGACTTTCTCAGGGCTCACGGTTTCAGACAGGGAGAGGGTCGTGTCGAATACAGCATGGGCGTCGATGAGGCTCTGGCGGCTCTCGAAGCCGGACAGATCACGGCGCAACTGGCATGGAACTGCATCGATACAGACAGCGAGAACGAACTTGCCCGCGCTGCCGAGTTTGTCTGCCGCGTAGCCGAAGGCGATCCCGCCTCTCATGCCGGGGACGATGCCCTCGGCTTCCTGAAGACCCTCCTGGATGACCAGGAAACGGTCAAGGCGGCGGAGCGCCTGCAGATTGGCAGTTGCGAGGGGAGTCCCGCCGCGCTCATAGCGCTCATGGCATACGCCGGCGACGGATGGTCGAGCATCTATTACATGGGTGTGCTGCCCGGGTTCCGCGGGCGCGGATTCGGCGCCGAAGCCATGCTCCGTGGCCTTCTGTGCCTGAAGGCGATGGGCGGGAGGACTTACCACGATGGGACCGGATCGCGAAACGCGGCAGCGCGCGCCCTCTTTGCGCGTCTTGGCAAGCCGCCCTTTCGCGTCCTGGAGGAATGGAGGCTCGGAGAGTAGGCCCCCGTGCGGGCCGGCTCTGATTCTCGGGGGAGGCAGCTAGTGCCTGTTGGCGTCAGGGCGAGCCTGGAGGCGTTGGAGAATGGGAGCTCCTACCGGTGATCTTCGATCAATCTGAATTCGACGTGCGGTGCGAGTGGGGAGAAGAGGGCATTCGCCGCCTTGCCGCTATCAGCGACGTGGTAATAGTCGTAGATGTGCTGTCGTTCTCAACATGTGTCAGCGTCGCGGCGGTCCGAGGGGCCGGGATACTCCCGTATGATGGTACTCGGGCCGGGGCCGGGGAGTTTGCGCGGTCAAAGGGAGCCGATCTGGCAGGTCCTCGTGGTCGCAGTCGATACTCACTGTCCCCGGCATCGTTTGCGGACGTGCCATTGGGGGCTCGAGTGGTGCTGCCGGGAGTCAACGGATCACGGCTGAGCCTGTTGACGGGTGGGGTTCCGACGCTGGCCGGGTGCCTTCGCAACGGGCGTGCAGTGGCTGATGGCGCGCAGCGAGTCGGGCAGAAGATCGCGGTGATCCCCGCGGGCGAAAGGTGGAAGGAAGGCGGTGCGCTCCGTGCCGGGGTGGAGGATCTCATTGGGGCCGGAGCGATCATCCGGTACCTGGGGGGCCGCTTGTCTCCGGAGGCCGAGTGCGCAATGGGTGCGTTTGAGTGCAGCAAAGGGCATCTTGCAGCCAGACTCAGAGCGAGTTGCTCTGGCAAGGAGATTGCCGGGCTGGGGTTTGAACGGGACATCGAGATCGCAGCGGAGACGGATGCTGACGAGTGTGTGCCTCTTCTTGTGGAGGGTGCATACACCATGGCATAGCCGGTGGCTCGGGGGGACGGCCGGCGCGGCGTTGCGTCGCCTGCCGGGCGAGGGCCCAACTGCCGCGCCGTCGGCGAGCCGAGGATGGCGGCGGATGGCTTTGACTGATGCTGTAGCCAGGTACTACGCGACTTTGGCAAGGGAGTACGATGCCCTGGCCGGATACACCGACCCGTTGGCGGCGGAACTGCGCGAGCCGATCAAGGCCCGGTTCCAAGCGTCATTGAGAGGGCGCAAGGTTCTGGAGATCGCCTGCGGTACAGGCTATTGGACTGAGGTGATCGCCGAGGCGGCAGAGTCGGTCCTGGCAACCGACCTAGATCCTACGATGGTGTCCCTGGCGCGGCTCAGGTTGGCTCGGTGGGGCAATGTCCGATGCGAGGTCGCCGACGCGTACGCCTTGGACGGGGTTCGGGGTGATTTCACGGCGGCCTTTTCCAACTGGTGGTGGTCGCATGTGCCGAAATCGCGGCTGCGCGGGTTCCTTGGTGTGCTGCACTCGAAGCTGATGCCTGGGGCGATCGTCATCTTTGCAGACCACCTGCGCTATGAGTGGGAGCAGCGGCGGGAGGATCAAGACGGTAACTTGCTTGAACAGAGGACGCTGCCGGACGGGTCGCATTGGGAGATCGTGAAGAACTTCCCTACCGAAGATGAGATCATCACCGAGTTGACAGGCATCGCTGAGTCGGTGGTCTACCGGGAGTATCCTGAGAGAGGGTATTGGGCTTTGATCTATAATACAAGTGGCAATCGCCGACGAGCTGGTTGAGCGGAACTCGCGTCGGGGAGGGAGGGCAGTATGAAGGTGCTTGATCAGCGCAGCCTTGCTGGGACCATTGACGCCGTCAGTGAGGCGCTCTTCTTTGGCAGACCCATCCCGCGCGGTGAGATGCGCAGGGCGGCGGGGTGGCTGGCCGGCAGGCAGGGGCTTCCCGGATCCTACGCCGGGATGTTCGCGCCGACGTCTCGGGATTACTCACAGGGCATCAGGCTGTTCACAGGCGAGCGCATCTCGTCGGGCGCGGCCACGGGTCACATACTTGGAGAGGAAGCCTGCCGGGCACTCCTTGTGCTGGACCCCGATGTGGCGGAGGCAAGGGCAGCGCTGGTCCGGGCTACCCGCTCGATGGACGATTGCCTGAGGCAGTCTGAGTCGGGCCGGGGCCACCGGGGCTTCTTCTGATGCGGTGCCTGCACGGCGTCGGTCTGGCGCCATCTGGCTGCGGGGGGGCTGTCGCTGAAGAGAGAGCGTCTCGCCGGGGGGCTGGAGTTCCTCAAGAAGCACCGAGACGGGCGGGGCGGCTGGCATCGGTTCCCGTTCCACTATACGTTGCTCGCGCTGAGCGAGCTCAGCGGGAAGCGTGTATCCGGGGAGATCCGGTATGCAGCTCCGGTACTTGAGCGCATGCTCAAGAGGCGGGGCCGGGGTGGGACGTTCGATACACGGCGCCGTGCGCTGGCCGAGCGGATTCTGGCGCGGGTCAGTTCTCAGCCACGTTGTTCGAATCCATGAAGACAGGCGCACACATCTGGGAAGCCTACTGGCGGGGCGATGAGGGGCGCTCGTGGTGGAAGCGTCCTGCGCCCGAGGTAGCGGAGTTCATCGCGTCGCAGTCACCGGGTGTGCGCCCGAATGTCCTGGACCTTGGCTGCGGCTTGGGGCGGCACGCCATAGCGTTCGCACGGGCGGGCTTCACGGTCACCGCGACCGACGCTTCGGAAAGCGCGATTGCCCACCTGTCGGCGTGGGCTCGGGACCAATCGTTAGAGATACGCGTCGTCTCCTGTGACGTCCTGTCCGACGCGCTCCCGGAAGACGCCTTCGACATCGTGCTTGCGTACAACGTGATCTACCATGGGTACCGACAACAATTCGCGGCAGCGATCGAGCGGGCGCGGCGGCTCTTGAGAGGGAACGGCCTCTTCTACTTCACTTGCCCAAGTCGGGAGGACGGGAAGTACGGATTCGGCAGAGAGGTCGGGCCGCATACGTTCCTGTGCGAGAAGTCCATCACTCCCGGGGACATTCACTACTTCGCAGATGAAGCTGATCTCGATGAGCTGCTCGCAGGCTTCGCGCGGGTGGACAGGGACAAGCAGGAGGGGTACTGGGACAACAAGGGAACGCGTCAGTTCTATTCAAGTTGGCGCGTGGTCGCGCTGAAGGCGTGATGCCGTGGCCCGGAGCCTCTATGAATCCATAGGGTTCGAGGTCGTGAATCAGTCTGTGCAGTACGTCAAGGGCAGATGAGATGGCGGATAGCATGGTCGCTGACAGGAGGGCGGTGATGATCGGCGGGGACAAGTCCGGGATGTCAGGCAGGAGCGGACATGAATAAGCGGGTGAGCATTCGCAGGTTGCGGAAGGGCGATGACCTCGGAGAGATGGTAGATCTGTCGCGGGCCTTCTTCGAGGAGTACCAGAAGCACCACGAGGAAATCTTCCGAATAGGGGCGCTGAGGGACTGCGACATCATCGGTTACTTCTCGCGGTTCGTGGGGAAGCGTGAGCACGCGGCGTTCGTCGCGGTGGTGGGGGGCCGGATCGTCGGATACATCACGGTCTGCGTCGAGCGTGAGCCCGGATACTGGGCGGTTGCGAGAATGGGACACATCTCGGGACTGATGGTGCGGAGAGAGGAACGAAGAGGTGGCATTGGGACCGGCCTGCTCGGCGCGGCCAGGGCCTACTTCAGGGACCAGGGGGTCAAGTACTACACGGTATACACTGCAGTGAAGAACCGGGCGGGGGTGCAGTTCTACAGGGGTTGCGGCCTCAAGCCGCTGCACACCCATCTGGTGGGCGAGCTGTAGCCGTAGGCTTTCCCGGCTTTCGCATGGCAGATGCGAGCGCGTGGGCTATCGCAGCAGGATCCTTCCCTTGTGGATCACCAGGGACGGCGAGGCCAGGCGGGTGATGTCCTCTATCGGGTTGCCTTCAACCACCAGCAGGCTTGCCTCCTTGCCTGGGGCGATCGAGCCCAGGCGGTCATCCACGCCGAGCCACCGGGCGGGATAGATAGTCGCACCCCTGATGATCTCAGCCTCGCTGACTCCGCACTCGCTGAGGAGTGTCATCTCGACGAAGGTGTCGCCAGCCTCGCAACCGTCCTGCCCGACGAGCATCTTGACTCCCTGGGTCGCGAACTCCGCTACCACCAGGCGGCTCACAGCCTGCATCGAGTGTATTTGCTGGAGGATGAAGGCCTTGATCTCCTCGGGTATCTCCTCGGCGCCGATCTGCTTTCTGACCTGCCTGAAGGCCTCGTCCTCGACGGACATCAACGCGTGGATAGTGGGGCAGAGATAGGCGTCGCGCTCGATCATCTTCTGTCCAAGGCGGCGCAGGCGGTCCCTCGAGATCGAGGCGGTGTCCATCGCGGCAACCCTGGCCACGAAGTCCATGCGGGCTTCGGCGGAGCCGGAAACCAGGAGGCTGTCGTGCTCACGCCCTAGATCATCCTTGAGCACCACCGGCCAGGGCGCCTTGGCGTGCTCGATGCTGGTGACTCCCAGGTCGATCGCCAGGTCCATGGGGATGGGGTTGAAAAGCGGCTGGCCCGGGTCGTGGACGACCCTCAGGGAGCATCTCGCCGCGGCGGCGAGGAGATGCGCGTAGACGTCCCTGTCGAACCTGCCGAAAGTCTTTACCATCGCAGCGCCCCGGCCGGCAAGGTCGGCCAGAATGCTGTCGGCCTCGTGAGCTGTATCGACCGGGACCGTGAACCCGGGCAGCTCCTGGTTCATCCCTCCGTGGGTCAAGGGACTTGCCTCGAGCATGGGGCCGGAGTAGAAGATCTCCGGGCCGGCGATCTCGCCGGAGGCGACTCGCTGGGCCATCCGGCTCAGGACATCGACGGGGCCACCGACGTCGCGCACGTGGGCGATGCCGCAGAGCGCAAACGCCGCCAGTGCAGTCCGCAGGCTGTCATCGGTCTCCAGAGCAAGGTGGGCAAGATGGGTGTGGCAGTCGAAAAGCCCGGCTACAGCATATCTGCCGGCGCAGTCGATCTCGAGGGCGACCCCACCGCCGTCGAGGACCTTGCCGACCGCGGACACGTGCGACCCCTCTATGAGGACATCCTGCGGGCCCCGCATTGCGCCCGCTGCCGGGTCGAAGATCATCACGTTCCGCAGCAGGATGGGCACCTTTTGGGTGACAGAGCCGCTTGCGGGCGCCTCTTCAGCGGACAGAACCGGCAGCGCCGCGCCGGGGCCCAGGGCGAGGACAAAGAGCAAGAACCAACACGCCGATTTCATCGCATATCCTCCGGTGTCCGTGTTCACACGCGCGATCCGCAAACCGCATCCCTGCCAACAAGGATACAGCACGCCCCCCACGGATCAAGGATATTGGGATTGTGGGGGGCTCGGGCGGGGGCTGGGGAAGCCTGGACGCCGCCAGTCTGCGATTGACTGCGAGCCGGGCGCCGGCGATACTCGGGCCGGAGGTGGCATGGAGTGAGTGTGAGAAGACTGCTGACGTCCGCTGCCAGGGAAATGACCCCGCCCCTAATC
>JBAQHK010000145.1:0-7142 GCA_049288275.1 bacterium
ATCCCTCAGCAGCGAGAAGAGGAGCCCGCGGCTCATGGTCTCGCCGGCGAAGAGCGTATCCTCCAGACTTGGTACCACTTGCTCGGCCAGGGCGTGCAGGAACTCGCTGTCGAGCGCCGGCTCAGGCCCGGCCTGAGGCCTCTCGAGCAAGGGCGCAAGCAGGAAAGCAACGATCTTGCGCAGGGCGGCGGCCAGGTCTCTCGGGCTTCGGACCGTCTGCCAGGGTTTAAGGAGCCGGGCGTGGATTTGGTCAAGGTGGGCGACGGCCTCTTCGAAGCCGATGCCTTCGTTCGCCAGCAGGTTTCGGTCGCGCTCTTCGCCGCAGGCGAGAGCCAACAGGTCCCGAATGTCAACCTGGGTGAGGAAGGGCCGTCCGTATTGCCGCGCCTTGTTCTCCAAGAGGTGCAGCACGATGCGGCCGTCCTTGCCGGTGGGTGTGGGCAGCCTGCGCACGTAGGGATGTCGCAGGAGCGTCAGGTAGTCCTGATGGTAGTACCCGCCTTCCTTGCCCTTGCCTTCCTCCAGCACCATTGCCTGCTCCAAGAGAGCGGCGATGCTCGAACGCGCGAGGGGATAGCCCAGAGACACGTTGATCCCGGCGGCCTCGGGCAAGTGGTACAGCGCGGGAACCAGCGCCGACGGATCGGGAAGCACCAGCGCGGACTGATCGGGGAGGTCCGCCGCTGGCTTGGCGGCGACGCCGCCGGGTGCCCGCCCTGCCAGGACCGCGCGAACCGCCCTGAGCTCGGCGTGGAGATCGTAGGCCTCGTGGAAGACCAGCCTCGGGCCCGAGCCGCGCGACTCACCCACGGTCGCGATCTCCGCCCTCCAGGCCTCCTGCCACCGCCGATAGAGGGGAGGCAGGTCATCAGGGTCGGCGTGCCACCAGATTGAGGCCCCGCCCTCGAACAGGTGGCGAAAGATCCGATCCTCGGAGCGGCTGGTGGCGTAGAAACCCACGAGGTACGTCGAGCTCGATGCCGAGCGGCAGGCTGAGCCCGCGTCACAGGCACCAAGGGCTTCGGCTGCCTTGCGGAAGCGTCGAGCCTGGGTGGTATAGCCCTCCCGGTCAAGCGCGCCGACGAAGCCGTTGTAGATGCTCCGCAGTCGCCCCAAGAGTTCGCGAGCCTCGTCCGGAACGTCCTCCGGATAGTAGATGTCGGCGGGATCGATCATCTCGCGATCTATCTCGTCGAGGAGCCCCGCGAGCCTGACTCCCCATCCGAAGAAACGGTCCCAGGAGCCGGCGACGTCGGTGTAGAGCCCGAGGTCCTTGGCCAGTCGGAAGAGAAGCCACGCCTGGTCGGTGGGATCGAGAGCGCGGCCCGGCCGGTCTTCGGCAGCGACCGCAAGCTCGGTCACGAATTCCTCGATGGTCGCCATTCGGGGCAGGAGCATCGGCCTTGCGAGCTTGCCGCCCGCGGCGGCGCCTGCGGGGGCGACCTCGGCGATCACCTCCGCGAGGTAGTGCCTGAGGTAGACGATTCCCCGGCGGTGGGGCACGATCACGGTTACCCCGGCAAGCGACAGCGGATCGTCCGCGACGTGGAACCTGGCCGCGATGTCTTCGGCTACCCGCCGGAGGAGGTTATCCCCCAGAGGCACTACGGTTATCTTGCTCATTCCGCCTCTCCGCCCGACCTACCTGACCTTGACCACCGCCGGCTCGTCTATGTAAACCAGGTATCCCTCAACAGGTCTGCCCTCAAAGATCGCCTCAAGCAGCGCCACGTACGTCGCAACCTGCTCCCGATGATCGTCCTCGCGCCTGCCCGCCTTGAAGTCCACGACCTCAATCCTGTCACTGCCGATGATCACCCGGTCGGGCCTGAGGACCCTGCCGTCGGCGTCCAGGATCTCGGCC
Source organism: bacterium (assembly GCA_049288275.1). Taxonomy (GTDB): domain Bacteria; phylum Arandabacterota; class Arandabacteria; order Arandabacterales; family Arandabacteraceae; genus JBAQHK01. The sequence goes on from JBAQHK010000145.1 coordinate 1,865, forward strand.
TCCCGAAGGCTTCGCGCCGAGGGGTCGAACCAGCCCGAGAACTGGGGAAGCCCGAAAGCTCGTGCGATGGGCCTCGTGAAGTCCTGCTCGATGTCCCAGCCGGCCCGGTCGAGATCGAGGATTGCGAAGGCCTGGGTCACGGCTCGCTCGATCTCTTGCTCGGAAGGCCGGCCGGCAGGCGCGCCGGCTTGTCGTGGGCCGCCCGGGCCTCCCAGGGCATCCAGGGCGTGGTGCACGATCTCGCCGCGCCGGGTGGCCCGGATGCGCTCGGGCTCCTCCAGGAGAGCCAGGGGATGGCGCCTGATCGCCAGGTTGGGGTTGCGCGCGCTCATTTTTCAGCCTCACTGCGGCCATCGCCGCGGCTTCCGCTGCCGCTCTCACTGCGGCCATCGAGCCGGTCAAGATGCGCCTGGCCCATCATCCTCATCAGCCAAGCGGAAAGGTACTCTCGGCTGGGACTCTCCTTCCGGGTCAGGCAGGTCACGTATAGATAGAGCTCCTCTCGCGGGCGCGTGGTCGCGACGTAGAGCAGGTTGAGATTCGCGACGACGTCCTCCATGGTGGTTCGGAGCTTCAGCTGGGCCAGTTCGGGCGGCAGCGGCACCCCGCGCGACCCCTTGAGCCAAACCAGCTCTTCCTGGTCTGTCAGCGCCTCGCTGTCGGGCCGCCGCTTCCAGTTGGTGAAGGGCACGAAGACCACCGGGAATTCCAGGCCCTTGGACTTGTGTATGGTGAGGATGCGCACGGCCGAGACGTCCTCGGGAAGCCCCACCTGCTCCTCGGCGCCGGTCTCATCCCAGAACTGGAGGAAGCTCGACAGGCTCATGGAACGGCGGGTCTCAGCCTGGAAGACGATCTCCAGGAAGCGATTGGTGAAGACCGCCTGATCCGGGAAGCGGCGCTCGATGTCGAAGGCGGCCAGGACGTCGCGCACCAGGTCGTACGGGGCGAGGTATCCGCTTCGGGCCATCAGCGGCCGCACGAAGCGCTGCGCGGCATCGGGGAAGTCGCGCTCAAACGCCCGGTAGAGCGGTCCCTGCCATCTGCCCGCCTTGAGGAAGCCCTCGAGGGACTGGCCGGCGCCGGGCGAGACCAGCCCCGCGAAGAGCGGACTTGCCAGAGCGCCCCAGAAAGACAAGTCATCCAGCGGGTATTCCAGGAAGTGCAGCATGGCTACCAGGCCCTTCACCAAAGGAGAGCTCTTGAGGCGCAGCGAGTTCTCGGTGACAATCGGAATCCCCTCGGCGACCAGCCACGCCGCCACGGTCTCGGCTTGCTGGTTGGATCGGACCAGGATCGCGATCCCCTTGCCGCGGCGCTCCCAGGCATCCCTCACCTGCCGCCTCAGCCACTGCTCCACCTCGGCAGCTATGGTCTCGGCGTCCCCCAGGATGTCCACCACGCACACGTGGCCATCGCCGGCCCTCTCTGCATCCTTGGCGTCCTCGGGCGAGTGGGGTCTCACCTGCTGCGCCACGTCCTTGAAGTTGGCGGCCAAGGTTTCAGCCAGCGCCCGACAGGCATCGTCGGGAGTCTTGTCGGGCATCATGTACTCGGCCAGGCCCCGCGCCAGCGCCGGATCGAGCAGTACGGAGTAGAGGTGGTTGTTGAAGTCCACTATTGCGGGGAGCGATCGGTAGTTGGTCTCGAGCACCTGTTCGGCCCGGCTCTCCATCTCGACGGGGAATTGCGCGCCAAGCACCTCGCCGAAGAGCTTCCAGTCGCCGCCGCGCCAGCCGTAGATTGCTTGCTTGACGTCTCCCACGTAGAAGAACGTGCCGCCCCTGGAGAGGCACTCCTCGATGAGCACCTGCAAAGTTTCCCACTGGCGCCTGCTGGTGTCCTGAAACTCATCTATGAGGAAGTGCCGCACGGCCGAACCCATCTTGAGGAGAGCATAGGGCGCAGTCCCTCCGCCGGTGCTGAGGTAATCATGGATGCGCTCGAGCCAGGTGCCGCCCATGAGCTCACCCTCGCCTTCGGCCATGGCCCTGACCTGCTTGCGAAGCTCCGCCAGCGCCCGCAGATAGGGGAAGATCCTCGCCCGCGGGTGGCAACGGATGAACTCCTCGGCGGCGGCCTTGGCGTGGGTGAAGAGGCTGTTCAGGTTGCGCAGGTCTCCTGCGGGGAACGTCTCGGCCTTCTTCGTGGCCACTTCACGGATCGAGTCCTTGCCCCAGAAGGCCTTGTCCAGGTTGCCCCGCGGATCGCTCAGGTACCCCGCGATGTCCGGCTTCTTGGGCAGGCACTCGGTGAAGCCCGAGGCCCCCATTGCCTGCACGAGCAGGGCGGCGGCGGCGTTCAGGCGCTCGAGAGCGCCGGCGTAGTCGGGATCGACCGGCTCTCTGTTGGCCCGGCCGGCATCGTCATAGAGATCGCGGATGCGCCCCCTGATCGCGCGCTCGAGCACGATCCCCGGCGCGTCCTCAATGTGAAGATAGGCCTCGACAAGCCGGACGATCAGGTCTCGATTGGGATCGCGCGGGTTCTCCCATGCTATCGATGCCAGCAGGGTGTCGAGGCACCTGTCGAGCATGGCCTCCTTGTCGAAGTCCACGTTCATCTCGGGCGGCAGGCCCATCTCTATCGCAAAGGCGCGCATCAGGGTGTTGAAGAGGCTGTCGATCGTGCGAACCTGGAAGTCGCCGAAGTGGTCGAGGATGATCTCGAGCCAGGCGGCAGCCTGGGCGGACTTGAGGCCGGTCTCCGCGGCCAGGCGCATGCCGTTGTCGGTCCCGAGCGCGATTTCCTTGAGGGCCAGGATCACTCGGTCCTTCATCTCGGCGGCGGCCCTGTTGGTGAAGGTGATGGCGACGATCTCGCGCAGCGCGTGCGCCTGCCAGCCCGAGGCGGCGCGTGCTGCCGCTGCGGTCGCGGCGGGACGTGGACTCGTCGCGGCGGCCAAGTTCATGCCCTTCAAGAGCTCCAGGAACCGCAGGGTCAGCTGATAGGTCTTGCCGGCGCCCGCTGATGCCCTCACCGCGATTATGCGCGGCGGCAGCTTGGGCGATCTGGTAGACTTCGCGGCCTTCGTCGGCATCCTCTGCTCCCCTGTCATTCTGGAGCGGATTATACATCCCGAAAACCGGGGACACTATACTAGTTTCCGACCAGCCCGGCGCGGGACGCATGCGGACCGGCCAGCCCCGCAGCCAGCTTCGCAGCCGGCGCCGCGCCGCCCCCCGTCGCGGCTGTTGACCCGCCGTGCCGGAACGCGTTAGACTCACCTGGTCGGCATGGTGAGTCATCTATGGTTCACACGCTCGTAACGAACTCGTAAGGAGGCCGGACCGATGTCCTGGACGCGAAGATCCCTCATCCTTGGTACGGTAGCAGCGACCGTGAGTCTGCTTCTCGTGGGCTGCGGCGGCGAGAACAGCTCGGAGCCGGACACCACCGCTCCGGCGGCGATCACCGATCTCGAGGCGGGCACGACGGGCTGCGACAGCGCTGTCCTCACCTGGACGGCGCCCGGCGACGACAGCGCCAGCGGCAGGGCCTCGTCCTACGATCTGCGCTACTCCACGGCGGCGATCAACGCCACCAACTGGACGGCTGCGACGCCTTTCGACGGTGAGCAGGCGCCCAAGACCGCGGGTCAGCCCGAGACCCTGACAGTGACCGGCCTCGCATCTGGCACGACCTACCACTTCGCCCTCGTGGCGCGTGACGACGCGGGCAACGACTCCGATGTCTCCAACGACGCGAGCGCCCCGGTCGGAACCACGGCGATAGCTTGGGTGAATGACGGCGCCGCTGCGGATGAGGACTGGTGGACTTCGCCGACGAGCCTCTCGGCCAACTGGGCCTCGGCCTGTGTGAGTGAGTACGAATACGCCCTGGGAACGAGCCCGGGCGCGACGGATGTCATAGGTTGGACCTCGGCCGGCACCGCAACCCAGGTCACTCGGATAGGACTCTCGCTCGCCGAGGGGGAGGTCTACTACTGGTCGGTGAGAGGCATACTGGCTCTGGTCCCTGGCACACCGACATCCTCCGACGGGATAGCGGTGGACTCGGCGGCGCCGACCTCCCAGGTGAGTGCTCTCCCCACGGAAGTCCCGACCCTCGTTTTCACGGTGACCTGGTCGGGCAGCGATGCCACCTCCGGGATCAAGCAGTACGACATCCAGGTGTCGAGCGACGGCGGGAGCTCCTGGGGCATCTGGCTCACCGGGACCACGCTGACCTCCTCGGCTTTCACCGGAATAAACGGGCACACCTATCACTTCCGATCGCGGGCCTGGGACAACGCCGCCAACGCGGAAGCCTACCCCGCCACGCCCGACGCCCACACCACGGTCCGCCTGACGACCGGGCTTCAAGTCGAGTGGGTGCACGACGGCCAGACGCTCGGGATCGATGACGACTGGATCAACCAAACGAGCACGCTCTATGCCTATTGGCCTGCGGTTGCCGGGGCGGAGGGTTACGAGGTCGCGATCGGCACGTCGTCGGGCTCCACCGAGATCATGGACTGGTATCCGTTGGGCCTTTCGACGGGCGTGGCCGCCGGGACGCTTCCCCTCACCGAGGGCGGGACCTACTACGTCTCGGTGAGAGTGGTGGTGGGCGTGACTCGCGGCCCGTGGGTCTCATCCGACGGCATCACCCGGGATACCCTGGCACCCATGTCCCAGGTGAGCGCCCTGCCTCCGGTCACAAGTAGCTCCACATTATTCCTGGTCGAGTGGTCCGGCAGCGACGGCGGCTCCGGTGTCAACTCATATGACGTTCAGATGAGGGACGGCGACGGCCCGTGGCAGGACTGGATGTCGGGCACGGCGGCTACCTCGCAGCATGTCCTGGCGGAGATTGATCACACCTACTACTTCCGGTCGCGCGCCTATGACGTGGCGGGCAACGTCGAGGCCTATCCGTCAACCGCAGACGCGTCGACGTGCGTCACGTGCGCCCTGGCTTACTCGGCGCAATGGGGGCACGACGGCAGCGGCCCGGGCGAGTTCCACTACCCCTACGGCATCGCGCTTGACCAGCTCGGCAACATCTACGTGACCGAGACATCGGGCCGGGTTCAGAAGTTCGATCCTAACGGCCAGTATCTCTTGGAGTGGGGCACGTCTGGTCCAGGCATTCTCAACCTTGCTACCAGCGCCGCGGTGGACGACTCGGGCTACATCTATGTCACGGACACCGGCGGCGACAAGGTCAAGAAATTCAAGTCGGACGGCGAGTTTGTCAAGGAGTGGGGCGGCCACGGGGACGGCGACGGCCAGTTCATCTACCCCAGAGGCATCGCCATAGACGACTCGGGTTA
>JBAQHK010000146.1:0-3700 GCA_049288275.1 bacterium
GCTCCTACGTGAACACCAGCGCCGAGGTCAAGGCCGAAAGCGACGTCTGCTGCACCTCGGCCAACGCCGTGGAGGTGGTGTCCGGGCTGGGTACGGGCCCGGTGATATTCGCCCCCGACAAGAACCTCGCCTCCTACGTGGCGAGCAAGGTCAAGACCGAGATCATCCCCTTCGACGGCTACTGCTATGTCCACACGAGATTTTCCGCGGAGGACATCCGGTCGGCGCGGCTCGCGCATCCGGGCTCACCGGTGGTGGTGCACCCGGAGTGCATTCCCGAGGTCATAGCTCTCGCGGACCAGGTGCTCTCCACCAGCGGGATGCTGAGGTACGCCAGGCATTCGCAGGCCCGGGCGCTGATAGTTGCTACCGAAGAAGGCCTGCTCGCCAGGATGGCGCGTGAGATGCCGGCGAAGCGATTCTACTCGCCGGGCAAGACCCACTATTGCTACAACATGAAGAAGACCAGGCTCGAGGACGTCTTGCGCTCCCTCGCCGACGAGATCTACGAGATCGAGGTCGACCCCGAGATCGCGGCCCGGGCACGATGCGCGCTCGATCGCATGGTCGCCTCGAGGCCTTGACGGTGGGGCGATGGCGCGGATAGCCGTGCTGATGAGCGGAGGGACCGATTCCTCCTGCGCCGCGCTCATCCTCAAGCAAGCCGGACACGAAGTGGTCGGGCTTACCGCCAAGATGTGGCGCCGGGCTTCCCGGTGCTGCGGCGACGACGATATCTACCGCGCCCAGCGGGTCTGCCACAAGCTTGGGATCCGGCACGTTGTGCTTGACCTCACCGCCCCATTCAGCGATCGGGTGGTGGGCGAGTTCGCGCGATCGTACCTGGCCGGGCTCACTCCCAATCCCTGCGCGGTGTGCAATCGAGAGATCAAGTTCGGCCTTCTCGTCGAAGCCGCCCTCAAGGTCGGATGCGAGCGGGTCGCCTCGGGCCACTACGCCGGGCTTGGGGCCTCGGGAGGCCGGCCGTGCCTGGTAGAGCCCGCGGACAGGCGCAAGAGCCAGGTCTACTTCCTGTCGTTGGTGAGCAAGGAGGTTCTTCCCCTCCTGATGTTTCCGCTGGAGCGCCTGCGCAAGCAGGAGGCCACAGAGATGGTCGCGGCCTCGGGCCTTCCCATGAGGCAGAACGAAAGCCAGGACCTGTGCTTCGCCGGCGATGGCGCTTACGAGGAGATCGTGCGGGAGCGCTCGACCGGCGTGGGGCCCGGAGACGTGGTCGATCTCGAGGGTAACGTGGTGGCAAGGCACAGGGGCCACTACGCGTACACCGTCGGGCAGCGCTTCGGTGTGGGCGGGAGACGGCTCTACGTGATAAGCAAGGACGCCGCTCGCAACCGAATCGTGGTCGCCGAGCGGGACCGGGCGATGGCCGGCAGGCTCAGGGCCGGCTCCGTCAACTTCTTTTTGGATCTTGAAGTGCGCCCCGGGAATGTGGTATTGGTCAAGCACAGGTACAACTCCCCGCCGGTGGGGGGGAGGGTGGTCGCGAGACAGGACGACTCGATCGAGATCGCCCTGGACCAGCCCTGTTTTGCCCCCGCGCCCGGCCAGATCCTGGCGTGCTTCGCTGGCGATCGTCTGGTCTGCGGCGGGCCGATGGACCCTGTGCTGGAATGATGGGACTTCCGGCCCGCAGTGGTGTGGAAAGGGTGCCCGGGCCGTTGGGGCCGTACAAACCGGTAAAGACAGGTGGCTTCGTGGCCGACTAGTGTGTGGGGTACCGTCGGTGCGCGGTCCCTGAGCGAAGGAGAAGACCGCCGTGGGTGAAATCAACAAGGTCGCAGTCAGGTTCAAGAACGGCCGGGTGATGAAGGGAACCACTCACGACTTCGTGCCGGGCAAACCCTTTTTTCATCTGCACATTCTGAATTCGGGCGAGGCGGTCGAGGTCCAGGTGGAGGAGCTAAAGGCGATCTTCTTCGTAAAGGATTTCGAAGGCAGGCCCGAGTACTCGGAGACCAAGGCATTCCCGCAGGAGATTCCGGCTTCCAAGGGCCGCAAGATTGTGGTGGTCTTCAAGGACGACGAGATAGTCACCGGCTACACCTTCGGCTATGATCCAGGCCGATCCGGTTTCTTCGTCATGCCGACCGACGAGTTGTCGAACAACGAGCGGGCCTTCATTGTCCGTTCCGCCGTCAAGGAAGTGGGCCTGGGGCTCAAGGCGGATCAGATACTCGCGAAGAATCTGTGACACCTGGCTATGAGTAAATCCATTGCGGTGCTGACGGCCGGCGGCGACTGCCCCGGCATAAACGCTGTGATAAGGGCGGTGGCCAAGACCGCCATCAACGACCACGGCCTCGAAGTCGTAGGGATTGAAGACGGCTTTCTTGGGCTCATCGAGGGCCGCTGGCGGAAGATCTCCTACACCGACGTGTCCGGCATAATAGCGCTGGGCGGCACGATTTTGGGAACCTCCAACAAGGGCGATCCCTTCAGGTATCGCTCCGGCGCCGAGGGGCAGTTCGAGGACGTCTCCGACAGAGCCCTGGCCAACTTCGAGCGGACCGGAGCGGCAGCGCTGGTGGCAATAGGAGGCGACGGGACTCTAAAGATCTGCGAGGCGCTGGCACGGAAGGGCCTTCCCATCGTTGGCGTCCCCAAGACCATAGACAACGACGTCGACTGCACGGACTACACCTTCGGCTTCGATTCCGGAGTGGCTACCGCGGCGGAGGCGATAGACAAGCTGCACACCACCGCCCAGTCGCATCATCGGGTGATGGTGATCGAGGTGATGGGACGCTACGCCGGCTGGCTCGCGCTCTACTCCGGCGTGGCGGGCGGCGGTGACGTCATTCTGATTCCCGAAATCAGCTTCGACACCGGCGCCATAGCCAAGAGGCTTCTGGAGCGAAGCAGGCGCGGCAAGCGGTTCAGCATAGTTGTGGTGGCCGAGGGCGCCAGGACCGAAGGTGGCGACCTGGTTGTGAGCCGGCGCGTGGAGGACAGCACCGATTCCATACGGCTCGGCGGCATCGCCGAGGTGCTGGGCGCTGAGCTTCAGCGGCTGACCAAGCTGGAGACCAGGGTTACGGTCCTGGGCCATCTTCAGCGGGGAGGCGGGCCGACAGCGTTCGACCGCGTGCTGGCGACCCGTTTCGGCCGCGAAGCCTGCGCTCTTGCGGTCGCTGGCCGTAAGGGGCTGATGGTGGCGCTCAAGTGCCAGGACATTACCACGGTGTCTCTTGCCGATGCTACGGCGAGGCTGAAGGTGGTTCCCGCTGGCCACCCCCTTGTAGCAGTGGCCCGATCGGTGGGAACAAGCTTCGGGGACTAGCCCAGGTCAGCCTCCCAGGCAAGGCGCTCAAGGCACGCGACAAGGCCGGCTTGCCCGTTGTAAGTGATCACCCTCGCTGAGAGTGCCATCGGAGACTCAGGAAAACCGCTTGACCACAAGTGACAAAGGAGTATAGTGCTTTGAGCAATCTGTGATTACGGGCCATTGAAAGGAGGCACAAATGGCTAGGTGGTTAGGTTTGGCGATGGTGGCGGCGCTAGCCGCGGTGTTGGTTGGGGCGGCGGCCGCGACCGCCGGCGACGTGACGGTCAAGGGACTGGTGCAGACCCAGTTGATCATGCAGCAGCACCAGCAGTCGACCTTCGTCGCGCGCGCGATAAGGCTGACAGGATCATCAAAGATGACCGACAAGATCTCGGCCTTGATCACCCTCGAGGC
>JBAQHK010000147.1:0-7257 GCA_049288275.1 bacterium
GGCAGCGCGGACCGCCGCGCCCGTAGAGGCGCGCGCAAGGCAGGCGCGGGCTCTTGCGCTCACCCTCGGGGTTGCGGCTGCCGCGGCCGTGGTCTCGAACATCGACTGGCTCAAGATCGGCGGCCGCGAGATGCCGTCGATTGTGGCCAACAAGGCGTACGTCGAGCGGCTGGCGGGCAACGCCACTCGCGCCCGCGCCCTTGCCTTGCGCGCGCTCGAGCTCGATCCCGCCAACGCCGGCGCCCTGTTCCAGCTCGGGGCGCTCGAGGACGAGGCCGGCGCCAGGATTGAGGCTTTCACCCGGTACACAGAGTGTCTCGAGGCCGATCCCTTCTTTGCGGCGGCATACGAGGCCGCGGCGAGGATCCTGGAGTCCGCGAAGATAAACCGATCCTACCTGGATGCCTACGTGGAGGGTTTGATAAGCGGCGACATGGGCGCCCGCGGCAGGAAGGGCGAGCTCATCCAATTCCTCAGGCTGCGGTCGCCCTAGGCTGCTGAGCTGAGCCCGGCCCGCAGCTCAGTCTCCGGTCGAACAGGGCCCCGACGACAGGGAGATGTCCATCAGGCGCGAGGTGGTCTCGCCGCCTTCGGCCCTGGCCCGCAGGGCCTCGGCCAGCTCGTCCGCGGTGAGCCCGCGCTTGAGGCGGTCCATCTCGCTGTAGAGCCAGCAATCGTGCCTGAGCGCCAGCTGGAAGATCCGTCCGTCGGGCTCGGCCTCATAGACCAGCACCACCGGCACCGAGCCGGCCTTGCCTCTGATCGCATCCAGCAGAGTGCCCAGCGCCTTCTGCCCCATCACCGCGCCCACGAAGATCACGTCGCAGCGCGCGGCGCGTCCCGCAAGATCGGTCTCGCGGGCTTCAGCCATCTTGACCTCCGCCTCCAGAGGCAGCGCGCGCTCAAGCGAGGTCACGACCTTCTTGGCTCTCGCCGCTGTAAGTCCGACACACAGGGCTTTCAGTTTCACGTTCGTTCCCCCCTCAGGATCTCTTCGCGTCCGGACGCCTGATCGCTCGCACAAGCGCTCGAGCGTCCACCGGTCTTCGGTTGAGGACCGCCTCAATCACCTCGACCGCGCCCGCGGTAGCCTCCCTGGCTGCCCGGGCGTCGGGCGCCTGGAAGTGGATCACGTGATTCTTGGTCTTCTTGCGCGTCCACCCGGTGAAGCGCTTGCCCGAGCCCGCGGCCAGCTTCAAGAGCTCCAGCGTCACGTGCTCCATCACGTGCGCCAGATCGGTGCCGCGGGTCAGCTCCTCGGCGAAGCCGCCGACCTCGCCTGCGTAGCACTCGTGCTGCCGCAAGGACGGCAAGGTCCTCAAGAGCCTTGTCTTGAAGCCGGCGATCTGGGCAGTCGTCACGCTGGAGTACCTGCCGAGGTCGACTTCGACTTCGTAGACCGATATCCCGCTTCTCACTATCTTTATGCCGTTCATCCCCCGGCCTTGGTGTTGTGAAGGGGAGCCGCTCTTTCAAGCCGACTCCCCTTTGAGTTCATCGCGGCTCGCGATTTTACAGGACTTGGATGGTTTCCCTACCTGCTACCACACCTGCGACTTCTTCATCTGCTCCCGCATTACCTTGCAGTAGCATCTGATGATGGAGCGCACGTCACGGGCGGTGTAAGGCTTGCCGCCGACCTGTCTCAGGGTCCTGTAGACCACCTGGTTCGACCACATCGTGGGATTGGTCCAACAGGTGTACATTCCCTGCCAGGTGCCCTTCATGATGGGCTTCGTGAAGTCCATGGTCATGCACTGCTTCTTGGTCGGGCGTCTTTTCGTCATTTCCGTACCTCCGTTTACGAGCCGCGCCCAGGAGGTAGTTCGGCAGGGGATACGGAGACCATTAGCTCTTTTGCGGAGCGATCCGCCGACTACCCGCCGGCGCGCTGCAGCATCGACCGCGCTTCCTGGTTCGAGGGATCGGCGGCCAGGACCGCCTGGAGTTGCTTCCGGGCTTCCGCGGTCTGGCCTTGCTCCAGGAGAACCGCGGCCAGTCTCACTCGAGCGGGGAGGAATCCCGGGTCGGCCTCGAGAGCCCGGCGGAACTCACCCGCGGCGCCCCCGAGGTCGCGCCGCGCCACGAGCGCCAGGCCTTTGATGTTGTGGAGATACTGTCTGTAACCTGTCGCGGCCGCGAGGCCCCGGTCGCACAGAGCCATCGCGCTGTCGGGCTTGCCCTCGGCCAGGAGCACGTTGGCAGCGCCTATGTAGGCGCCCGCAAACCGCGGGTCCAGCCTCATCGCTGCAAAGAACTCCTCAAGAGCCTCGCCGCGGTTGCCGCCCAAATCCAGCGCCTGGCCCAGCACGTAGTGCATCTCGGGCTCGCCCGAAGCCAGATCCACGGCCTTGCGGGCCGCGGCCAAGGCCTCGTCACCGAAACCGGCCGCCAGGTGAATCTGCGCGAGATTGGCGTAGGCTTCCGCGAGGTCGGGAGCAGACCGCAGGGCCTCCCTGTATTCCACGGCGGCCTCCTCCGCCCTTCCCAGAAGCTCAAGCGAAAGACCGCGGTTGAAATGGGAGTGGCCATCCTCGGGATCGACCGCCAAGGCTCTGTCGGCGACCTCGAGGGCCTCCCGGCCTGCTCCCTTCCGCACGTGGAAGGTGGCGAGGCTCCTCAGAGCCTCCATGTTGCGCGGGTCAGCCTCGAGCACGCGCGAGACCTCCACGCGCGCGCTGTCCTCCTTGCCGACTTCGAAGTAGGCGTTGCTCAGACCTACGCGCGCCCCCAGGTCGTTGGGATCGGCCTCGAGGAGCTTCCGCCACACATCGATAGCCTCCGCATACCGGCCGTTCTTCTGGTAGAAGTTGGCCATGTTCACCAGCGCGGTGTTCCCCCCGGCCACGTAGCCCAGGGATGCCAGCTTGTCCTTGAGCGCCTGATCCGCCTCGGACGCCACCGGCACGGCCCCCGAGCCGGGAAGCGCCATGTCATAGCCACCGCTGCGTCTCACCGGATGGCTCGCGACCCAGGCGGGGTCGAAGGCTTCCTCGAGGACCCTGCCCGGCATCCTCTGATCCACCGGCAGCCCCAGAACGTGAAGCACCGTGGGGGCGATGTCCAGCACTCCAGCGCCGGCAAGGCTCTGCCCGCGCTTCACGCCCTGGCCCCAAAAGGCGACCACGCCGTCCATTCTGTGCCACGCAATCGCCTGTCCGTGACCGATCCTGGAGTCGCCCGCGGGGCGCATGTCGCCGGACTTGAACCCATGATCCGAGACTATCACCAGCACGGTCCGGTCGTCCAGGAGCGCCATGACCTCTCCCAGGATACGATCGGCCTCAGCGTAGGCCGCGGCCACGCCCTCACCGTAACGGGCCTCCTCCTGGGGCGTCACGCCGGGCATCCCGGGCTTCATGTAGCGCATGAAGAGGTGGCAGGCGCTGTCGGTGAACTCGAAGTAGACTCCGCCAAGATCTGGCCTCACTCGCGGGTAGATGCTCCTGGTCACATTCTCGTAGGTGCGATATCCGGAGATACTCAGCCTGAGGTTGCTTACCGGGTCGTCGGGATCGAACTTGTCCCCTAGGCGGCCCACCTGGCCGCTTATGTAGACGCCCACCTCGCCCGTAACATCCTCGGGCCGGACCAGCAGGGGCGCAATCTCGGCTATCAAGTCCGCCGGATAGGTCAGGCCCTCCGCCGAGCCTTCGGTCCTTCCCTTGAACCAGGCCGGATCGAACATGTGATATGCCACCCTGTCGCTCACCATGAAGCCTTCGACCTCTTCGGCGGGGTAGGTTGCGAGCCATCCGACGAAACCCGAGGTGAGGCCCATGAGCGACGCGTAGTTCCAGAGGGCGGGTGCGCTGCGCATGGAACTGGTCACCGGAATGTCCTCACCGGTCGTGGCGTCCCTGGCCAGGAAATCGCTGATGCCGTGAAGATCTGGAGTCACACCGGTTGCAATCGTTGTCCAGACCAGCGGCGAGATCATGGGCTCGACCGAACGCAGGTTGCCCCAGCATCCCTCCCGCCTCAGCCGATCGATGTTGGCGAGATCGCGGGTCCGGGCGACCAGGTCGACGACCTTCCAGTCGAAGCCGTCCAGCCCGAGGATGAAGACCTTGAGGCCGTCCGACCGCTTGAGGTCGTCCGGCAAGCCGCTTTCCACGGTGACCTCGCCGAAGGAGATCCCCTCTATCTCGAGCCCGAACTCGCCGGTCGCCCGGTTGAGACCATCCACTATGTCCCCGGAGGCTCCCTCGAGGGCCGCCCCGGCGGGATCGATGGCCAGAAGCCTCGCAACTTCCCGCACGACCAGGGGCCTCAAGAGCCGTTCGGCCACCTCGCCCTTGTACTGCCGATCGAGCAGCCGCACCGCGCTGCGCTCCAGGCGAGCCTCGACCACGCAATCCAGGCTGGCCCGGCGGGCGCGCGGCAATACCGTAACCAGCCGGCGGTCTCCCGCGAAGACGTAAGTCGACGTCAGGTCGTAGCGCCTGGCCTCGGCGAAAGGCTTGACCAGGTGAAGGCCCGGCCCCATCTCGCGCTCGTCGGCGCCCGCGCCGGTAAGCCATACCTGGTCCTCGCCGACGAAGCGCACCGACGAGAAGACCAGGACAACAGCACAGACCGACATGGCAAACAGCAGGATTCGAGGCAAAGTCTTATGCTCCAAGGTGGAGCTGGTGAGCGGATTCGAACCGCTGACCTGCGCATTACGAGTGCGCTGCTCTACCAGCTGAGCTACACCAGCACGAAGATGGTGTCGCGGCCCGGAATCGAACCGGGGACACCAGGATTTTCAGTCCTGTGCTCTACCTGCTGAGCTACCGCGACATTACATTTGAAGTTATCTTGGCGATTTTGAAGTGTCAAGCGAAACGTGGCCGGCGCGGCGCCCGGCCGGTTCCGGCTCGCCTCAAGCGGCCTGCAACACCTGCTTTATGGTCCCCTTGAGCTCGCTGAGATCGCTCGACTTGACCACGTAGGCGTCGGCGCTCCAAGTGGTGAAGTCCGACTTGAAGGTCGAGTAGGCGGTGTTCAAGATCACGGGTATGGTCTTGTCGCGCTTCATTATCTCGTCCAGCACCGACAGCCCGTCCATCTCCTCCATCTTTATGTCCAGCACGACCACATCGGGCCTCCGCTCGGCGATCTTGGCGATCGCCTCCTTGCCCGAGGACGCGCTTTCCACGTCGTAGCCCTCGTCGGCCAGCTCCTTGGTGTAGAGCAGCCGCAGGCTGCTGTCGTCATCTACTACCAGCACTCTCGCCATCATGCCCTCCAGCCACTCATCGGGCCGATCCCGCCGCCGGCTGCCGCCCGGCGGCCCGATCCTCGGCCCGAAGGTTGCGCTAGGAAACCCTGCCCAGTCTTCTCCTGTCACGGACGGCACTCCTGCGATCGACCGGCCCTCTTCGCCGTTCGCCCTCGACGGCCAGCGGCAGCGTCACAACGAACTCGGTTCCCGAGCCCTGCTCGCTGGCGACGTCAATGGAGCCCCCGTGCTCGTATATGATCTCGTATGCTATGGCGAGGCCGAGCCCCGAACCGCCGGCCTTGGTGGTCGCGAAGGGAACGAAGAGCCTGTCCAGCATCTCGCGCGGAATCGGCGGCCCGTCGTTGGCGAAGCGGATGCGAGCCGAGCTGTCGGCCCGCTCGCTGGTCACCTCTATGAGCCCGCCCTCACCGATCGACTCCAAGGCGTTCTGTAGGATGTTGATGAACACCTGCTTGATCTTGTCGGCGTCGATGTGTAGAACCGGCAGATCATCGGCAAGCCGGGTCACGAGCCGTGCCTTCTGGGCCGCGAGCTTCTCGGCAAGGAGCCCGGTGGTCTCGGCGATCACCTTGTTTATGTCCTCGACCTTAAAGACCGGCGGGGAGAGTTTGGCGAAGCACAGCTGCTCGGTCAGGATGCGCTCCAGCCTGTCGGTCTCCTTCACTATGATCTCCATGTAGTCCCGGTTGGGGTCCGACGGCTGCATCTTGCGCACTATCGAGCGGGCGAACCCTCCTATGGCGGTAAGCGGGTTCCTTATCTCGTGGGCCACCTGGCTGGAGAGCTCCCCCAGCGCGGCCAGCCGCTCCGAGCGCAGCAGGTGCCGGTGGAGCTCCTGGATGCGCGCTTCGCTGCGCTTGAGGTTGTCGAAGAGCTTGGCATTCTCGATCGCGATCGCTGCCTGCCCCGCCAGCACCGCGAGAAAGCGCACGTCGTCCTTGCCGAAGCCCTCCTCCGAAAGAGTGTCGGCATGGATCTTGTCGAAGACCGTGAGGGTCCCTATGACGCGGTCGCCCTTGGTCAGAGGCACGCAGATCAGGTTCTCCCGCCTCTCGGGGCCGGAGTCGAGCCCAAGGCAGCCCGTGGTATCGTTGACCAGGACCGGCTCGCCGGACTTCAGGACCTGCTCGGCTATGGCCTGGGCGCCTTCCTCGCAGGGGCTTCCCATCTCGGCTATCGGCATGCCGTAGATCGCCTTGGATGTGAGGGCCCCGGTCTCGTCGTCCACCAGCCGCAGCACCGCACCCCTGGCGTTCAAGACCTGGGCGGAGATGCGCGCCACCAGGCACAGGTCGGTCTCCAGATCGGTGGTGCAGAGGATGCCCTTGCCCACTTCGTTCAGGGTGGAAAGCTCCTGGAGCCTGCGCCTGACGTCCTCGTTGCGCGTGGCGTCGGCTATGGCTCGGCCGACCTGTCCGGCCAGGGCCTTCAAGAGGTTGACTTGCTCCTCGCCCGGCACCTCGCCGGTGATGAAGTTGTCGGCCACTATAAGGCCTATGGGCTCGCCCACCGCATGAATCGGTGCGCACGCGAAGGCCTGCAGATTGAGAGCGGCAAGAACGTCGGGGCGGGCGGCGCTGGCGGCATCGTGAACCACGGCCTCCACTCCGTTCAAGCACTGGGCCAAGAGCGAGCCGCCCTCGCTCAAGTCAATCTTGATACCCTTCACCAGCCTGGTGAGCTCGGCGTCCCAGCGCCGCCCACCCGCCCGCGAGGACACCACGATGTCCTCAAGGCTGTGGGTGGTCTCCTCGATTTCCTTCCAGATCTCGTAGGCCTCTTCCCGGGTCGAGGGGCCCACCGCCAGGGCGCCCCACAGGCAGGCCTTGTCCTCATCCAGCAGGAAGAGAAAGGCGCGATTGAACCCGATGGAGTATCCCGAGGTCACGCAGGTCAGAATCACCCTGAGAGTGGTCTCCAGGTCGCCCGCGCTCTGAACCAGGTTGGAGATCTCCAGGAGCAGCCGCAACCTGCGGTTGGAGAGCTCCAGGTGCTGGCTTGCCTTAGCTGCTTCGGTATCCATTCGG
>JBAQHK010000148.1:0-13931 GCA_049288275.1 bacterium
GAACGTAGTACTCATCGGCAATGTAGTCCGGCAGCACGGAGAAGTTGATGTTGGGATCGTTGAAGAAGTTGCCCTTGGGGAAGGGCCGCCGCGTCATGGCCATTGTCTGCCACGCTCCGACCTCGGAGCCTCCGGCGTAGGTCTCGTTCTGGTCGCTGGTCATGGGGTTGGCGCCGTCGGCGTCCAGCCGGTACTTGAGCTCCACGCGCTCCACCCCAGATACGTCGTGGACGAAAGTCCACACCCAGAAATCGCTCGGCATGGCCTCCCCCTCGCCGCCCGGGTAGCCCCACAGTGCGCCTCCCCCGAAGCCTCCGGGATTCCAGGGCAGCCGCTGAGGGATCCATACCGTGGGCGCTGTCACGTCAGCGCCGCCCGCAATCACCGGGTCGGCGTAGTCGCAAGCCGCGTTAGCGGCAAGCGTGGCCTTGACCTCCATGTCAAGCGAGGCGCCGTAGTACATGTAGCCGCTCTCGTAGCCTGACAAGAGATGATGCCACGCCTTCTCAACCGCCGTGGCGCCGCTCGTGGGGTCGTAGATCTTGGCAGGATTGGGGGCGACACCCGAGATCGCCTCGGCGGTCTCCACACGATTCTCCGCCGCGGTCAGGACCGCCCAGTTGCGCTCGTCCTCGGCCCAGCCTCCGGGGATGTCGAAGTCGCCGCCGGAGCCCACCAAGGGCCAGTTCCAATTGATGAACTGGGGCGATCCGAAGTCCCCGTCGGCATTGACCCACCCGCCGTCCTCAACATGCACGTAGTCGCCGGATGCGACCGGATGATCCGCCAGATACTCCGCGACGGCCGTGGGCTCGTAGCCCTTCGCGGCGGCCTGGTGGCAGAAGCCGGTTACGTTCTCGTAGTAGTAGGAGTAACCGCCGGACCAGTTGTTGTCCCCATCGTGCGCGAGCACCACCAGCATCGGCTTGGTCGGATCGTTGTATGGCGCGATGCCGTCGATCTCGCCCGTGTCGTAGGAGCCGTAGCCCTCGTTCCAGCTCTCGGCGTTTGCTGCCGGGACAACGATGAGCGATCGCGCCTGGCCGGTTGCGGGGTCGACGTACCTTGCCCGGTGCGGCTGAAAACCGAAGGGCGGCGGGGTCTTTACCGTCACCCCGCGGCTGATCGAGATGTCGTCGTAATAGCCTTGAGCGGGGTTCATCTTGTCGGCCGGGTTGGGCGGGTCGCAATTATCCTGATTGGCCTGGTAGGGGTAATCCGCGCAGGCCCGCGAAATATGAATGTCGGCCACCACCGCCCACTCCAGGCCCTGCTCCGCCAGCACCGGGATCAGCCGCTCGGAAAAGCACTCTTCGGCTGGAAAGTACCCCCTGGAGAAGTTGGTGTCTCCCCAGGCCACCTGGTAGGCGGCCTTGGCAACCTGCAATTCCTTCCTGAAGGCGTTCTCGTCCATCAGAGGAGCGATCGGGTGGTGCGCGGCGACCACGAGCTGATCCAGCCGGGAGCGGTTGCCCGAGGTCTTCCAGGCGCGGGCCGTACGATAATCACTGTACCAATTGGGGGCGTAGCGCCCGCCGTTCCAGCCGGCGTCGCCCAGACTCTTCACGTTCTCGACCAGGGCCGCGGCGAAACTCACCTGCGCGCCTGCGTCAGCCAGGTCGAGAATGGTCGACACCGCGTACTTGGGGTAGTCCTGGTAATCGTGGACGCGATCGTCCTTGTTGAAGATGTCAAAGACGCCGCTCTGGGAATGTCCCAGGGTGATGGTCTCGTAAGCGGTCTCGTAACGGGACGGGTACCAGGTGCTCTTGTCCGGCCAGTAGATCGGCTGGTGCATGTGCCAGACGTAGGTGGTGTGGACCGGCGCAGCCTGCGTGAGGCTCGTCGGGCCGACGGCCCCGCCAAGCACGACCGCCGCGGCCATACACAAGAGAGCTGCGGCCGGCCTGACGCCTCTGACCGAGCTGCCGAGGTGGCCTCGGCGGGGGCCCCGGCTGCCGCTCTTGTCTGCTGCCATTGCCATACCGGTGCACTCCCTGCCTGTCGATCAAGTTTATCACATCGCCGCCGCTAAATCAAAATCACCGCGGCTGGAGGGCCGGATTCGGCGGGGCCCCGCGCAATGGTGAGCGGCGGGGCGACGGTTGTCTGGCGTGGATTGTTCGGCTTCCTCAGTCGGCAACCAGCGGCAGGGTGACGCCCACTGATACCGAGATCATGCTTGTCTTGGACGAGTCAAGATATGGAACGCCGTCCCTGGTCCCGCCGGTAGGCAGCAATATCACCGGTATGCCGGGGTCGCTGATCAGCTCGGTCACGCCCAGGGTGTACCTGGCCTCGGCCAGGACGGTCACCTGCCGTACCTTGAACTGGTAGCCGGCCCCCGCAACGATCATCAGGTTGGTGGACTTGACGCTGTCCTTGATCCTCGACACCAGCCAAAGATTCTGCACGATCACCAGGGGATCCTCGCCGGCCTCGGTTATTGTGGTAGTTTCGGTGATGTCGTAGGTGATTCTGGGGCTGCCCACTCGCACGCCCAGGGCGGGGCCAAACACCACGAAGGGCGCGGGCTTGGACGGATCACCGAAGATGTACTTCGCCAGAAGGGGAATCTCCAGGTAATTCAGCTTGATGGTGCAGCCGATATCGTCCTGCACCTCGTAGTTGACCTGCTCTCGCTCGAATGAGAAGCCATAGCCGAAATCCCTGCCGCATCCCTCGGTCGAATAGAGGACCTCGGGCTGAATCAGCAAGTTCTGGCCGATCGGGAACGAAAGATAGCCGCCCAATATGATGCCGGTGCGGTACGTCTTTTCGAACTGGAAATCCACGGGCCCGCCCTCGCTTGGCATGGTGTCCAGCCCGGTGCAGCTAGCGAGGCCCGGGCCCACCCTGAACCCTATGCCCACCGAGGCCGGCAGTGCCGGCGAAGCCAGGGCAAAGAGGCAAAGCACGACCCCGGCTGAGAGCGCTGCGAGGCGCAGGCAGGGCCTAACGGTGGTCTCGGTTCTCATCGTAACCTCCATTGTCCGCGAGAAGGGCACACGTATCTAACCACGCTCTGTCCGCGTGTATCAAAGGAATTATGCGGAGGGCGGGCCGCTTAGTCAAGTCCCGGAATCACCTTCGGTGCGGGCGGGTCCGCCGCGGCCGGTCAATTTGACTCGCGGTCCTCGCTGGATTAACCTGTTGGATGGAACCGGACTAAAGGAGGTTCGCCTGTCCCTCTTCTGCCATGATCTTCCCTCCCGGCCCGATCCGGCTATCGGCACGGTGCTGGTCACAGGAGCGTCGGGCTACATCGGCGGCAGGCTGGTTCCCGAGCTCGCGGCGCGCGGCTACAGGGTAAGGGTGATGGTGAGGACCGGGTCGCCCGAGTATGCCAGGCGCTGGCCGGGCGCGGAGATCGTGGTAGCCGATGCCCTTGATGCCGCCAGCCTCGGCGCGGCCTTGAGCGGGGTCGCCGTGGCCTACTATCTGATACATTCGATGCTGCTCGGACCCGGGGATTTTGCCGCGGCGGACATCCGGGCCGCCTCCAACTTCAGACGGGCCGCCGAGGCCGGTCGGGTGAAGCGCATCGTCTACCTTGGCGGCCTGGGCGACGTCCACGCGCACCTGTCGCGCCACTTGAGGAGCCGCGTGGAGGTGGCCGAGGAGCTCGGGCGCGGCGCGGTCCCGGTCACCATACTTCGCGCCGCGATCATCATAGGCTCGGGCAGCGCGTCCTACGAGATAATCAAGCACCTGGTGGCCAGGCTCCCGGTGATCCCGGTCCCGCAGGCGGCCAGGCACAGGTGCCAGCCTGTCGCCGTGAGGGACGTGGTCAAGTATCTCGTGGGAGTGCTCGAGACGCCCGAGACCAGCGGCCGGTCCTTCGACATCGGCGGCCCGGATGCGATCACCTACGAGGCGATGATGAAGACCGTGGCGGATGTGCTGCAGAAGCGCCGGCTCTTTGTGCCGATCCGCGGCGTCCTGGGCATCAGGACCTACGCCCATCTCGCGAGCCTGATCACCCCGGTGCCGGGGCAGATAACACGGTGCCTGATGGAGGGCTTGAGAAACGACGTGGTCTGCGAGGGCGGCGCAATAAGGCAGATCCTTCCGTTCGCGCCGATTCCCTACCGGGAAGCCGTGGTGAGGGCGCTGTCGCGCGAGGAGCAGGATCGCGTTCACACTCGTTGGTCGGATGCCTATCCTCCCGCGCACGACCTGGCCATGAAGCTCGCCGAGCTTGCGGGCGGGCCTCGCTTCAGCGCCAGGTATTCCATTGAGACCGACAAGCCGTCCGCGCGGCTCTTCCGGTCGATGTGCCGGATCGGGGGCAGGGACGGATGGTTCCACTACAATTGGATGTGGCGAATGCGGGGGATGGTCGACCGCCTGCTGATGGGGGTAGGCACCTCACGCGGGCGGCGCCACCTCGGCCCGCTTGCCGTCCACGACGTCGTGGACTTTTGGCGCGTCGAGGCGGTCGAAGAGGACCGGAGGCTTCTCTTGCGGGCGGAGATGAAACTGCCGGGCAGGGCCTGGCTTGAGTTCAGCATAGAAGAGCCGCGCGCGACCGGACCGGGCAGGCGCAACCTCGCTGTGGCTGCCTACTATGACACGTCCAGCGCGGGCGGGAGAGCCTACTGGTATGTCTTTCTTCCTCTCCACAGGCTGATATTCAAGGATCTGATCAAGGCGATCGAGCGAAGGAGTTGACGGCCGGGGGCCAAGGTGAGCGAGTCCCGCGGTGATGCCTCTGTAACCCGGCCGGCGCGTCAGATCGGTTTCGGATCAACTGCCAAGTTGTAGGTGTAGCCGTCCTCCATGCGCTCCGACTGATTGAGATGGCGCCGGACGTACTGGCCGCAGTTGCTGCCTATGAGGTTCTCCTCGAGCTCGCCGACACTGACTATGACCCCGAAGCCCGCCGCGCGCAGATCGCCAGCCACCGCGCCGCCGTCACTCGGGCCCACCAGACCTCGCAGGCCGTTACGCCTGGCCTGGTGCGTTGGGTTTATGGGGGTAAGCTTGACTACGAACTTTGCGGGATTGAAGAACCTCGCGAGCACGGCGGCCTCCAGTGGCATGCCCTCGGCCGGCGCGAAGTTGAGCACAACCTTCCTGTCGCCTTTCTGGCAGAACCTGTCTCCGTAGGCGGCAATCTGGGGGAGGTCCCATCGGCGGATCGGCATGATCACATCGCGGGACTCCCGGTCGGTGGTATGGAGGGAGAACTGGAGCTGGAACCTGCCGCCGGAGTAAGCCCTGCGCTTGATCTCCAACAGCTGTTCGAAGAAGCGCTCGGCGGCCGCCGGCGCAACTGATGAGATCGACGGCATGAGGCCCGGCGCGCTGTACCTGTGCGGGAGATCCTCAAGGACGGCAAGCACTTCGGGATTGAGAGAGGGCTCGCCCATCCGCGCAAACTGTATCTTGAACTTCTTGACGGCAACGTCTCCGGTTGGGAACCTCCGCCCAACAAGGTAGCGGATCTGGGAGAAGATCTCCGCTGCGGAGAGGTTGCCCGCGTAGCGGCCGCCGGCGTCGCAGATGGCGCAGCCCACCGGGCATCCCAGCATGGTGGAGACGATGAGCACCCACTTCTCGGACCTGGGCAGCGGTGGCTGGAGGGACTCCACGAACTCGATGTGCTGCCCCGGCCGGACCTCAGCAAGGTACACGCGGGCGATGTCTTCTCTTCCGGCAGAACCGATGATCCTCATTGGCCGATCTCCATAATCCTCTCGTGAATGTGCATCGCGGCGGCGACGCCGTCTCCGACGGCGATGGCGGTCTGGCGAGCCGTGCCGCGTACCACGTCTCCCGCGAAGAAAAGGGTGTCCCGGCTCGGTTGCTGCCCGGGCGTGGCCGCCAGCCCGGGCGCGAGAAACGAAAGCTCGGGCGTCCTGCCGATGGCAAGCAGCAAGTAATCCACCTCGAAGTCGAGCGCACCTGATGGCCCCGCGCAGGACAACCGGACTCGGTCCGGATCCTGCTCAATGCGGGACAGGCGAGTTCCGCTCATGAGATTGATGCTTCGAGACCCTTCGGCTCTGACTCTCAAAGCGGGGACGCAGTGCGGGGCCTCGCTCCTGCTTATGATGGTAACTGCGTTCAGACTCTCGAGGCTGATGGCGTAGTCAAATGCCGCGTCTCCAGCGCCGACGATCGCCACTCGCTTGCCTCTTGCGCCGCGGATGGAGTAGACCTCGGTCAGAATCCTCCCGCCAAGCCCTGCGGGAATAGCGGGAAAGTCCAGCGTCCGCGGGCGCGTACCCGAGGCAACCAGCAGCGCGCGAGACTTGACGACCCCGTGCGAAGTCCTGATCACGAAGCAATCCTGGGAGGCCTCAACGCGCAGAACTTCCTCGAACCTGACGCATATGGAGTGCGCGGCGACCTGGGCTTCCATCAGCTTGACGAGTTCGCGGCCGGGGATGCCGTCGGGGAACCCCGGGTAGTTCTCAACCAGGTAGG
Source organism: bacterium (assembly GCA_049288275.1). Taxonomy (GTDB): domain Bacteria; phylum Arandabacterota; class Arandabacteria; order Arandabacterales; family Arandabacteraceae; genus JBAQHK01. Next base: position 6,436 of record JBAQHK010000148.1, read on the forward strand.
CATTGACAAGCAGCCCGCCCACTCGGCGTCTCTCGTAGACCGCGGGCTCGTGCCCCAAGCGCTTCAGCTGAATGGCGGCAGCCATTCCGGCGGGGCCGGCACCCACTACTGCTATCGGGATCACGGCGGCTCCTGTCGGTAACCTTCAGGCTGACGATCTTAGCACAAGCCGGGCCGGCCGCAAGATTCCCTCTTGGCGATTCCGGGGTTCGTTCGTATAGTCCCCGCGAGGAAAGCGAAGCAACAAAGCAGCGCCCTTGTTGGACAACATAGAGACTAGGTAGCAAAGGGTCCCGCCCCGAGAGATTTGACCCCTGCAAGTATCTTGAGGTCGTGCCTGCACCGGCAAGGTCCACGAGTCAATCGAATAGTCGTGGGACAGACGGGATAGACGGTGAGGTCATGAAGAGACAGCGGTCCAAAGATCCAGTAGCGGTATCGAGCGCGGTATCAAGGGAGGTTCGCGGGCGCGTGCTCGTGGAACTGCCTGTGCCCGGTGGAAGCTACTACGGTCTGGCGACCGTCGTCCTTGACGATACAGGCGGTATCTACGCGGTCAGGGACTCGGCCGCCCTGGACCGTGAAGACAAGTCAGTCGGCCGCAACTATACTCTGAGCACTGAAGCCTGCAATGGTGGCACATACACGGGGGAGGGCTTGGACTGGGGAGGAAGAGTCACTCTCACCAGACTGGATCCCCTCCTTTCTGCTGGATCCGGCAGGATCCACAGTGAGGACCTGCTCCACAGGTCCGCATCGTCGCGCAATCACCCTAACCCATTCACCTCGACGACAACTGTTCAGTTCAGCCTTCCCCGTGCCTCCTCAATCGGCCTTGCCATGTACGAAGACACCGCGCTCCTGGCGGATCTCCTCAAGCACCCGCCCGAGCTTCCGGACAACATCGCCTGACCCGCCTGCCTCCCTTGCCGGCGGGTTACTTCTTGCGGGATTCGATGATCTCTTCGGCGAGGGAATACGGGACCGCTTCGTAGTTTTCGAAGTGCATGGTGAACTGGCCACGACCGCTGGTGATGTTCCTCAGTTCGGTGGAGTAGCCGAACATTCCCGCGAGCGGCACGCGCGACAGCAAGATAGAAGTCTTCCCCTTGGTTTCCATGGTCACGATCCTGCCGCGCTTGGCGCATATGCTGCCGGTGATGGCGCCGATGTAGTCCTCGGGCGCGGTGACCTCCACGTCCATCACCGGCTCCAAGAGCTCAAGCCCCGCCCGCCGGCACGCTTCGCGGAAGCCGGTGGCGGCGCAGGTCCGAAAAGCCTGATCGGACGAGTCCACCTCGTGATGGGAGCCGTCCAGGATGGTGGTCCGGATGTCGACCATTGGGAATCCGGCGTATGGGCCTGCGGCCATGGCGTCAATGATGCCGCGTTCTATGGCCGGAATGTAGTTGTTGGGGATGCGCCCACCCACAACCTCGTTTTCGAAATGAAAGCCGGAGCCGGGCTGCGCGGGCTCAATCTTGAAGACGATGTGGGCGTACTGGCCGTGGCCTCCGGTCTGTTTGACATGCTTGTAATCGTGCTCGATCGCGCTGAGGATGGTCTCCCGGTAGGAAACCTGCGGTGTGCCTACCTCCACCACGACCCCGAACTCCCTCCGGAGGCGGTCGATGATGATCTCTATGTGAAGCTCGCCCATCCCCGAGATCACCACCTCGCCGGTCTCGGGATTGGATCTCACCATGAAGGTCGGATCCTCCTCGGCGAGCTTGGCCAGTGCCTTGTCCAGCCTGTCGCTCTCGGCCCTGCTCTCGGGCTTGACCGAGACGCTCATCACCGGCACCGGGAACTCGATGGACTCCAGCAGGATGGGATGCTCCTCCTCGCAGATGGTGTCCCCGGTGTGGGTCTCGGCGAGACCGACGACCGCGCCGACGTTGCCGGGCCCCAGCGCCTCGATTGCGTGCTGCTTGTTGGCGTGCATCTCGAAGAGGCGCCCCACGCGCTGGCGCTTGTCGCGAGTGGAATTGTAGACGAAGGCGCCGGACCTGATCGCGCCTGAGTAGACCCGCACGTAGGTCAGCTTGCCCATGTGCCTGTCCGTCTGGATCTTGAAGGCCAGCGCGGCGAGCGGGGCGTCTTCCCGCGGGTGTCGAACCAGCTCCTTCTCGGTCTCAGTGTGTGTGCCTATCACCGGAGGCAGATCCACCGGCGAGGGCATGAAATCCACCACGGCGTCCAAGAGGCGCCGCACGCCCTTGTTCTTAAAGGCGGCTCCGCAGAGCACCGGAATTATGCGGCCGTCAATTGTGGCCTTGCGCATCACCCGCATTACGTCTCCGCTGTCGGGGGTCTCGCCGGCCACGAATTGCTCCATCAGGCGATCGTCCTGCTCGCTTATCCGCTCGATCATCAGGGATTCGGCCTCACGGGCGGCGCCCATCAGTTCCTTGGGTATCGGCTCCTTGCGCAGGATGACGCCCTCAGGCGTGTCGTCGAAGTAGGTGGCCCTCATGATGACCAGGTCTATGATGCCCCGGAAAGTGTCGCCGGCCCCGATGGGGATCACTATGGGTACGGCGTTGGCCCCCAGTTCCTCGCGGATCTCGGCCACCACGCCCTCGAAGTCGGCCCCGGTGCGGTCCATCTTGTTGACGAAGGCGATGCGCGGCACCTGATATCGCTCGGCCTGTCGCCACACGGTTTCCGACTGAGGCTGGACGCCGCCCACGGCGCAGAAGAGCGCGATGGTCCCGTCGAGTACCCTGAGTGAGCGCTCGACCTCGGCCGTGAAGTCCACGTGGCCGGGAGTGTCGATGATGTTGATGCGGTGATCGCGCCAGAAAGTCGTGGTTGCCGCGGCGGTTATGGTGATGCCGCGCTCGCGCTCCTGGACCATCCAGTCCATGGTGGCCTCGCCGTCATCGACCTCGCCTATCCTGTGGCTCTTGCCGGTGAAGAAGAGCATGCGCTCGGTGACCGTGGTCTTGCCGGCGTCAATGTGGGCCATCAGCCCTATGTTTCGAGTCCTGCTTATGTCTATGCTCTCGGGCATGTCTCGCTCTTTCTCGGGAAGGGAAAACGATTATGGGTAAACTACACTCGCGCGCGACAGAAAGCAACAGCGGAGATGGGACGGCCGCGCCGGATTGACATTGGCTCTGGTTACTGATATGCTGGTACCACACAGAGGGCGAGGGCCATGAAGTGTCCCAAATGCGGTGCCGATAACGCTCCTGCGTCATTGCGTTGCGCCACCTGCGGGGTCGAACTGACTCCCGGAGAGACCCAGGCTATGCCGGGGCCGCCGGCCAATCTCGCCCCGGGAAGCGTCTTCGCGGGCAGGTACCGGATAGCCCTGGAGCTCGGCAAGGGCGGCATGGGCGTGGTCTACAGGGCCGAGGATGTCAAGCTCAAGCGGCCGGTGGCCATCAAGTTTCTGCCGTGGTGGCTCACCTGCGAGGACACCGCCAAGGAGCGGTTCATCCACGAGGCCCAGGCCGCGTCGGCTCTCGATCACACCAACATCTGCACCATCTACGAAGTGGACGAGACACCGGACGGGCGTATGTTCATGGCGATGGCCTTTTGCGAGGGCCAAACGCTGAAGCAGATGCTTGCGGCCGGGCCGCTCGACGTGGACGCGGCCCTCGACATCGCAATCCAGACCTGCGACGGCCTTGCCGCCGCCCATGAGGCCGGCATGATCCATCGCGACATCAAGCCGGCCAACATCATGGTCAACGCCCACGGCCACGTCAAGATCGTGGACTTCGGCCTGGCCAAACTGACCGGGCAGACCAGGCTCACCCGCGCCGGCACCGTGGTGGGCACTGTCGCTTACATGGCTCCCGAGCAAGCCCGCGGGGACGAGGTTGATGCCCGCGCCGATGTGTGGTCATTGGGGGTTGTGCTCTACGAGATGCTGACCGGCAGGACTCCGTTCGGCGGCTGCAACGACCAGGCGATCATTCATTCGATCCTGAACGACGAGCCCGAGAGGGCCGGCAAGTTCAACAGCAAAGTCCACGGGGCGCTGGAGGCAGCGCTGCTCAAGTGCCTGCGCCGAAACCCGCAGGATAGGTTCCCCGCGGCGGACGATCTTCAGATAGAGCTGCTTCGCATCAAGCGGGAACGGCCATCGCGTCTCGCCTCGGCCTCGGGCAGGGTGCTCGAGCGGACGCAGGGTTCGGCCGGCGGGCGGCGCCTCTCCGGACCTGGAGCGAAAATCGCTCTGAGCGCGGCTGGGGCGGCGTGCCTGATTGTTCTGTCATCGCTCCTGCCCCCCGGCCGGCCTCTGCTCAAGACCGGCCTTGTTGCCGGCTGGCTCGGGTTTGGCGGCCTTCCGGCCGCCAAGTATGCCGCGATTCTGCCTCTTGACGTGGCCGGTGACGACCCTGATTCGCGCGCCTTCTGCGACGGGCTGATTGACGCGCAAACCAGAAAGCTTAACGGCCTGGGATCGCTGGCCGAGTCGGTATCGGTCGCTACGTGGGCTGAGCTTCGGCGGGCCAAAGTCACCACTCCAGCCGAGGCGCGCCGCCAGCTGGGGACGAATCTCGCCATCGCAGGGCGAACGGAGATGAGCGGCGAGGCCATTACCCTGGAGCTCAGTCTCGTGGACACCAAGACCATGCGGCGGCTGAAACACTTCGAGGTTTCCGAGCCGCTGGCGAACCTCGCGGTCTGGCAGGACAGCATTGTCACGGCGATGGCGAGGATGCTTGAGGCTGGGGGGCGGGCTCGGCAGCACCTCTTGGCGAGGCCCGGTTGCACGTTCGTGCCGGCGGCCTACGGGGCCTACATAGAAGGCTGGGGGTATCTCTATCCGCGCAGCGGCGAGGCAGCGGTCGACAAGGCCGTCGAGCGCTTCGGCTCGGCAATCGGCGAGGACTCGTCTTTCGCTCAGGCCTACGTCGGGCTTGGGGAGGCCTACTCGGTGAAGTATGACGCCACAAGGGACACTGTGTGGGGGGAAAGAGCCGCGCGCTGGTGTGCCAGGGCCGGGCGACTCTGCCCCGAACTGCCCTCGGCCCCCGCAGGCGAGGGCTCGGCGCGGGTGAGCATGGGCAGGTATGCCCAGGCGCTCGCTCCCCTCGGAGAGGCCGTTGGTTTGGATTCCAACTACGTCGAGGCCCATTTCTTGATGGGCAGATGCCATCAGCGCCTCGGCAACTACGATCTGGCCGAAGCCTGCTTCAAGAAGGTCATCGCCTTGCGGCCCAAGTGGTATGAGGGCTACAGCTGGCTCGGGGACCTGTGTCTCGAACGAGGCGACTACCAGAGCGCGCTGAAGCCGTTTGAGATGATGACAAGGCTCAGGCCGAACAGAACAGCGGGTTACAATAACCTCGGGGTGGCCTGCATGAAGCTGGAGCGTTGGCAGGACGCCAGGAGCGCGTTCGGGCGGGCCCTTGAGATAGCGCCCCGAGCCTCGACATATTCCAATCTGGGAACGATCGAGTTCTATCAGGCGCGATACGCGGATGCCGCCAAGATGTACAAGAAGGCTCTGGACATGGAGGAGAACAACTACCGGGTGTGGGGCAACTACGCCGAGTCCTGCTACTGGACCCCGGATGAGCGCGAGAAGGCCGGCGCCATCTTCAGCGTAGCCGTCTCATTGGCGGAAAAGGAACTCCTAAAGAACCCTGACGACGCCGCCGTGCTGGCCGATCTTGCAAGCTACAACAGCATGATGGGCAATCGCGAGCAGGCTCTTGCTTACCTCGGCCGCGCCTTGAGCCGGGGGATTGCGGGGACGGACTTGATATTCCGGGCCGCCGAGACCTACGAGCAGCTTGGACGGCGGGATCTGGCTTTGGAGTGGGTTGGCAAAGCTATTGCCAGCGGGTGCTCGCCTGCTCTGGTCGAGCGCTACCCTGGATTGAAGGACCTGCGCAGCGATCCGAGATTCGATAGGCTCCGGCAGCGTTCATAGATGGTGGATCAGGCAATTGGGTGGCGGCGGGTGCGGGCGGATCGAGACATGGGCACGAGGTCGAGAGACCCGGCACGGAGGTGAGAGCATGGCAACCGTACTGATAGTCAGTCACGGAGGCAAGAACCTGGTGTGGCCGCCCATTGTGACGGTCAAACCGGGGGAGACCGTGATCTTCAAGGTGGTGAACACCACCGCCAAGGTCTACTTCCCGGAGTGTGAGTTGTTCGAAGAGACAGGCACTGCCAATCTCCAGGGTGTGGGGACAGGAGTGGTGGTAGCTCTGGGCGCAAGCGGCGGCAAGCTCAAGGTGAAGTCCGAGCAGGCGCTGGAGGCGGTCGGCAGTGCGGCGAGTGCCGTCGCGGGAGGGCCGAGATTCCCTCGAGCCTATCCTTACGCAGTCTATTGCAGCTGCGGCGGTGACTTTGCTGAGGGCCACAGCTCGCCGATCATGATTGTTGAGCCGCCGGATGGCGGAGTGACCCCGGTCACTGCGGACATATCTATGGCGACCCACATCGAGTTGCGAGGCCCGTGGCAGGGCCTTGGCAAGGCTGACGTGTCCCAGCCCTGACAAAACCGTTGCTTTTCTGCGCCCGTGGCGGTGTAATGGCCGGCGGTATGCGGTTCCGGAAGCGGGGCAAAAGCGGCACGGGTGGTCATGGACAGCTCAAATGATCGGGGTCAGGCGCAGCCTGGCGTGCTGGCGCCGGGCACGACGGTACTCCAGTACAAGATCATCGAGCGCATCGGCTCCGGCGGCATGGCCGAGGTGTATCTTGCCGAGGACACCCGCCTAGGCCGCAAGGCTGCGCTGAAGTTCCTGTTTCCCCAGTACGCGGTCGACCCCGACATCAAACAACGTTTTGCCCGCGAAGCCCAGGCTGCGGCCGCCCTCAGCCACCCCAACATCGTCACAATCTACGAGGTCGCCGAGTACCAGGGCAGGCCCTACATTGCCATGGAGTACGTGGACGGGGGCTCGCTCCGCGACGTGATCTCGGTCAAAGATCTCTCGACGGGGGAGTTCATCGGGCTTGCTATTCAGATCTGCGAGGGCCTGAGCGCTGCCCACCGGGCGGGGATCGTCCATCGCGACATAAAACCCCAGAACATCCTGATCTCGCGGGATGGAAGGCCCAAGATCTCGGACTTCGGGCTGGCCAGGTTCGAAGGCTCCTCGAGGATCACGCAGGACGGGACCACCGTGGGGACTCTCGCCTATATGTCGCCCGAGCAAGCCAAGGCGACCGACGTGGATCAACGGGCGGACATCTTCTCCCTCGGGGCCGTGCTCTACGAGATGATCACGCGCAGGCTTCCCTTCGCCGGCCAGAGCGAGGGGGCGATCATCAATGCGATTCTCAATGATGTTCCCGAGCCGCTGGCCCGGTACAAGCGCGACGTGCCTGAGGCCTTGGAGAAGATCATCGAGAAGGCGCTCTTGAAGGATCGCGAGGAGCGCTACCAGCACGTTGATGACCTGGTGGCCGACCTGCGCCGCGAGAAGCGAAGCCGGGAATTCGCCGAAACAAGCAAGCTCTACGGCAGGGTCGCTCCGGCCCGGCCCGCGCGGCCCACGCGGCGATTGCTC
>JBAQHK010000149.1:0-10966 GCA_049288275.1 bacterium
GCTCTTCGAGCCCAGCGCCGCCGGCGTCTGCGGCGCGATCGGCGACGATCCGTGCAATCCCAAGGGTGGACACGAGAGCACCTGGGGTGAGATCAAGACTATCTTCAAGTAGCCCCGTCAGCGCCGCCCGCCTCGCGTTCGGGCCGTCGTCGGGCCGAAGCCCTTCGCTCAGAGTACTGATATTCGCTGCGGGCAATCGGCCCTTCCTCGGCCCCGGGGTCCCTGCCTGAGCCGTTTCGCGAGCTACCTGTTGGTGCAGGACCGGATGACGTAGCTGGCCATGGCGGCGAAGTAATCCCGGAGCGGAGGCGCTTGGGCCCCGGCACCTAAGACTGAGCGGGTGTTGGAATTGTCGAACTCCAGCCGTCCGGCAAGATAGGGTTGGTAGATGCGGATCTCCTCCAGGAGGTCGCGTTCCTCCTCAGAGAGGCTCGCCTCCAGTCTTCTGACGGAGGCCTCGAAAGCCTCCGGCGGCACTATCTGCAGCCTGGGCCTGCCGAAGTGGCGTTCGGCGAGATCACATATTTCCTCGAGCGACGTCAGCCTGCCCGGTCCGGCGGTAAGGTGGAAGCACTTGCCCAGGCTCGCCGCATCCCGGGATATCGCGTGGATGGCCCGGGCGACGTAATCCACCGGGACTATGTCCATCAGCGTTGAAGGTTGGCCGGGCAGGGCCGTAAGCCCGCCCATGTAGTACATGGCGAGCATCCTGTGGAAAGCGCTGTAGCGCGAGATTCGTCCCGTGCGGGAGTCGCAGATCACGATGCTCGGCCGGTGGATGGCCAGCGGCACCTCCCGCATCGCCCGTCGCATCAGGCTCTCCGACTCCATCTTGGTCTGCTCGTAGGTGTTGTGGTGAGCCTGGCCAAGATCCAGGTCGTCTTCTTTCACAGGGCCGGTGCGCGTGCCGGCCACGTAGGCCGTGCCGACGTAATCCAGTCTGGAAAGACTGCGGCATGCCCTGGCAAGTGCGAGCACCCGCTGCGAGCCGCCGAGGTTGATTGCGCGGGCCTCATCCAGGGGCAGATCGAAGCGGACGGCCGCCGCGCAGTGGACTATGTGGGTGGTGCTCCGAGCGATGTCCGAGTACTGCGAGCCCGTCAGGCCGAAATCTTCCAGAGTGACGTCGCCTTCGACGATGGTCGCTCGATCGTGGAATGCGGCTTCCACATCCGGCCCGAGTTCGGCAAGAACCCGCTTCATCCTATCGGGCGGGCTCTCGCTCTTGCGGCACCTCACAAGCAAAGTGATCCGCGCGTCGGGCTGGGCGGCCAGCAATTCCTCGAGGAAGCTGCTGCCTATGAAGCCGGTCGCGCCGGTAAGAAACACGCTCGATGTCATTCCGGTCTTCCTTTCGTTGGCGAGGCCGACTGGGCCTGTCCCTTGAAGCCGGTCCGTGAACGCCGCATCAGCCTCTGGCGTACATGGAGTCGATCTCCGAGGCGTACTTCTCTTCAATCCTGCTGCGGCGCATCTTGAGAGTAGGCGTCAGCATGTCGTTTTCGGTGGTGAACGGCTCCGGCACCAGAATGAAGCCCTTGATCTTCTCGTAGGAGGAGCACGCCTCGGTCGCCCGCCCGATCTCCGCGGCTATAAGCTCTCGCACTTCCTCGCGCTGAAGCAGGGAAGGGTAGTCGTCCGCCGCGAGTTGGCGATCCCCGGCAAATCGCTCCATCGCGCTCCTGGCCGGCACCACCAGGGCTGTCAAGTACTTCTGCCTGTCGCCGCACACCATGACCTGCTCGACGTATGGGCTGCGGGCGATCTCGTACTCGATGGGCACCGGGGCAATGTTCTTGCCGTATGATGTGACGATCAACTCCTTGATCCGGCCGGTTATCACAAGATTGCCCCGCTCGTCGAACCTTCCCTGGTCCCCTGTGTGCAACCAGCCTTTGGCGTCTATTGCCGCGGCGGTGTCATCGGGCAAGTTGTAATAGCCCTTCATCACACCCGGGCCCCTGACTAGGATCTCGTCGTTTGGGCCGATGGTGACCTCGGTGCCGGGGTAGGGCTTACCGACGGTATCCAGGCGGTTATCCTCGAGGGTGGTCGTGCTCACCGCGAGCGAAGCTTCGGTCAGGCCGTAGCCCTGGACGATGTTCAGTCCGAGGATCCACAGCAGCTTCGCCAGGTTCTTGTCGAGCGGGGCTCCCCCCGAGACAAGAAGCCGCAGCCTCCCGCCGGCAAGCCGTCTGAACCTGGAGGCCACGAACCTGTCGTAGAACCGGCACTGGAGCTCGAGCAGGACCGGGATTCGCTCGCCTTTGTAACTGAGGTTGGCCCGCCGGTTGAGGCGATTTATGGCCGCGCTCACCATCCTCCTCCGGATGGGATGGCTTGCCGCTACCTGCCGCGCCACCGCCTCGTAAGCCTTCTCCAGCACTCTTGGAACAAGCGTGATGTGGGTCGGCCTGACGCGCAGGACGTCATCGGCGATGGTGGGGATCCCGCCACCGTAGGCTATCGTGGCGCCGGCAAAGATGGGGGAGTAGTATCCGGCGATCCTCTCCAACATGTGACACATCGGCAGAAAGGAGAGACACATGTCCTCGGGCGTAATGTCAAACCTGGCAATCCCGGTCAGGGTGTTGTAGACCACGTTGGCGTGAGTCAGGACAACCCCTTTGGGCTCTGCGGTGGTGCCCGAGGTGTAGACGATGGTGGCGGTGTCCTCGGGACGGGTCTCGGCGGGGCCTGGCGTGGCGCTCCCGGCGGGGGCCGCCCCGCCGCGTTCGCGGCCGCTTTTGACGTCATCGAAGCTCGTGAAGTCCCCGCGGCCCTCGGGTCCCGCATGACCGAAGACCGCGACAGTCCTGAGGCCAGGCAGATCCCGTCTTATTGCGCTCACGATGTCCAGGACGCGGGCGTCCTCGGCGAAAACCAGGCTGGCACCGGAGTCTCTCAAGATGTGGCGCACCGACGGCGCCGAGAGCGTGTGATAGATCGGAACCACGATCGCGCCAAGGCTCAGGGCCGCCAGGTCAGCGATCACCCAGTCCGGCCCGTGGTAGGCGCAGATTGCGATTCTGTCACCCCTTGCAACGCCCGTCCCTCGCAGCCAATCAGCCGTTCGCGCTACGGTTCGGTGCAGCTCGGCGTAGGTCATGGTCCTGAATGCGCCGTCGCGGTCCTTGAACATCAGGGCGGTCTTGTCGGGGAAGAGAGCCACAGTCTCGCGGAAGATGCCGTCAATGGTGCCCGACCGAAACTCTCTCCGGCCGGCGCTACCGGGCTTCATGGGTCATGTCCTCCTCAGGATCTCTCGAGCGGGATTATATCCCAGGGCTGCTGCGGGGCAACGGATTTCATGGCTGCCCGGGGCGTGATGCCCGCGGGGCCGGGTCACCGGGTGTGCTCGGCGAGCCAGCGGCCTATGATCTGCACAGGCTCGGGGTTGGCCCTGAAGTTCCGGGTCTTGTAGTTGGCGTGGCTCTCCCGCTTGTCCTTGGCGAAGGCGAAGGCGTGGTCGCATTCCGGCACGACGGCGAGTGTAACGTCGGGGTTGCCGGAGGCCAGAAGCACGTCACGGATGTGCTCGTGGCAGGCCAGGCTGGTCAAGAAGTCGGAGGCGCCGTAGACCACCAGTACCGGCTCGGAGATCTTGCTGTAGGTTTCCGGCAGATTGAGATTGAGCTGCTCTCGCCAATAAGCCAGGTTCCGGTCGTCCATGATGCGGCCCTGGGCGTTGACGTACTCGGCGAGCGCGGGGCTGCGCTCGAGGATGGCCGGCAGGGAGTCCCCTCGCGCGGCCGCGGCCATGAGGTCAAGGTACTGCTTGAGTTTGAGGTCGGTGACGGACGCCGAGTCGCCCGCCAGCTCCGACTGGAGCCTCAAGGTTTCCAGAGACCTCTCATAGAAGGTGCGGCCGATGGTTGATGAGGTCACCAGGCCCGCGGTCGCGCGGCGGCTGGCGATCACCGCGGCGATCATGCCGCCGGTGCTGTGGCCCATGACGAAGACCCTGGCGGGATCGACGTCGGGGCGGGCCGCCAGATAGTCCAGGGCGGCAAGGTTGTCCGCGACCTCATCGTAGAAGCCGGCGTCGTGGTAATCCTCGCCCTCGGAGTCCCCCGATCCTCTGAGCTCGAAACGCAGCACCCGGAAGCCGCCTCTGGCGATGGCGTGCGCGAGATCGCGCCAAGCGCCGTAGCCGGGCGTGGCTACGAGGCGGGGACTCGCCAGCGCGCTCACCATGAGCAGGGCCGGCAGCCTCAGGTCGCCGCTTGCGGCGGGAGAGGTCACCACTGCGCGCAGTCTTGTGCCGTCGCTTTCGAAACAAGTGTATTCGATTGTGAGGTCGGCGGCCGCCTCGCGCGGGGCTGCTTCAAGCACCAGGTCGGCAACCATGCGCTTGCCCGCGCGGACGAAGTCCGCGCGCGCGGTGTCGCCGGCGTGGCGGAGCCTCACCAGGGTGGCCAGGGTGGAGTTGTCGCGGATGTCCTCGCCGCAGTATCGCACCAGGACGTCGCCGGCGGCCAGCCCCGCGCGGTCGGCCGCCGCCCCCTCGACAACCTGCGTGACGATCACCCCCAGCGGCCCGGGCGCTCGGCCATCTGGAACGCCGGTGCTGTCCGGGCCGTCAAGGCCGGCGCCCTCGGCCGAGGCAAGCCGCAGGCTGTCGCGCTCGGCTTCGGTCGGGTTGCGATAACCGAAGCCCGCGAAACCGCGCGACCTGAGGTCGCAGTCCGCGGTTGCCGCCACGAGGGTTGCCGCCCCGACGATTGCCGAACCGCGCGGCGCCGAGCAGGCGGCGACCGCAAGCAAGCAGGCAAGTGCCCACCTGAGGAGCGTCCGCGTGAAGCTGTGACTCCGCTTTTTCACGCCCCCACTCTACTCACGGGGGACGACGCCGTCAAACCCAATGTCGAGCCCAGGCCGCACGGCAGATTGCGTCCTCGCGCTTTCCCTGTCCGGACTTGACTTCACCCCTGACGGGGCTAATATGACAGGGTAGCCGGGCGCGATGAGGCTGCGCACGGCGGCCAACCGGCTGCGTCCCGGCACTCCGTAACCAAGGAGGTTGGCCATGGTACGAATCGCGGTCTTGAGCCTGTTTGCGACGGCCCTGGTTCTCGCACTGGCCGCCGGCTGCGGTGACGACGGCGGGCCCGGCCCCGTCACGGGGGTCAATATCGCCCCGGACTCGCTGGACGCCGAAGTCAGCGATACCATAGAGATCACCGCATCGGTGGATGGCGGCACCACCAAGGCGGTCGCCTGGTACGTCAACGGGGTGTCCGGCGGCAACTCCACTTGGGGCACGATCGGCCAAACCGCCACGGCGGACTATCATGCCCCGGACGCGATTCCCGATCCCGCGACGGTTGTGGTGACTGCGGTCGCCCAGGAAGACACCACCAAGCGCGACAGCTGCTTCGTGACGGTCCGGTTCACGCTGATCCACGTCAACGGCTCCACCGGGAACGACCAGACCGGAACCGGCGCCATTGTCAAGCCCGTGAGGACCTTGCTCACGGGGCTCGGGCTCGCCCAGGCCGGCATGGACGTGGTGATTGCGGCGGGCACCTACAACGAGTTCGGTCTGGACCTTAAGGCCGGCGTGACTGTGAGAAGCGCGTCCGGAGACCCGGCGGCGGTCACAATCGACGCCCAGGGCCAGGGCCGGATCTTCAGGCTGGTCGCCTGGGACACCACCACCGCCATCGAGGGCCTTACTCTCACCGGCGGGCACTCGAGCGGCGAAGGCCACGGTGAGGAGTCAGGCGGGGCGATCTACCTCAACGGCGCGCATCTCGATATCTCGCGCTGCGACTTCACCGACAACGTCGCCGACCTGTGCGGCGGCGCGATAACCTGTCACCATTCGTCGTCCGTTGAGGCGGTGGATTGCGTCTTCACTGGTGACTCAGCCGCGGTCTACGGCGGGGCCTATTACCAGCTGAGCGGCGGCGAATCCGAATTTGTCAGGTGCATCTTCCTCAGGAACTCGGCTGGCACGCTCGGTGGCGCGGTGCTTGCGGCCGGCGGGTTGCTGGCCTTCACCAATTGCACTCTCTGCGCGAACGTCGGCGGGTACAACGGCTGCTCCGGGATACATCTCAACAGCGCGGCCGCGGAGCTCGACCGAACGATCATTGCTTACGGCACCTACGGTGAGGCCGTGAACATCGCGGGCGGGATGCCCTCCGCGGTCCTCGTCTGCTGCGATATCTTCGGCAACGCCAGCGGGAACTGGACAGGCCCGATTGCTTCGCAGCTGGGTGTTGACGGCAACTTCTCGCTCGACCCCAGGTTCTGCGACTACGGCCAGGGCGACCTCGGCCTGCTCGGCGACTCGCCGTGCCTTCCGGGCCAGCACCCGACCCTTGCCGACTGCGGGCTGATCGGGGCTGCGGGAGCAGGCTGCGACTGAGACAAGGCCCACCCTGTCGCGATCTGCAACGCTTGATAGCTTCTGACAAAGATCGGCAAGACATCGCAAGCTAGCATCGCCTTGGCACACATCCCTGCAACCCATCATTGGCCGCGGATCCACGCTCACTATCCACGTAGGCGCCCCAACTCGGCCTGGGTATAGTTCGGTGGGACCACGGGTGAGAATGCGGTAAAGCCACTGCGCATAGACTCCGATCTCTAGGAATGGCACGGAAGCGGCGTGGGCGAAGACTAGGCTGGGAGACTGTGACATGAGAAGCCTGCACAAGGCGCTTGGCGTAGCGGCCGTGGCGTGCTGCCTTGCGGTGACCGCCTGGTGTGGCAGCGCCTTCGCCACTCAGGACGTGATATGGGGCACCGGCTCGGCCTGGTACTCCACCGATCCCGGTTTCGAGGGTTACTGGAAGTACTGCCTCACCCTGCACTGGGACGTCACCAGGTTCGACGGCAAACCTCACGCCATGAGCCATGTGTCCGTTCTGCTGGGGCTCGAGAACTGCCCGGGCGTGTGCTCGCCCGGCTATTTCGCCTCGCCCGATACCGCGGGGACCGGCACCGGGACCAACGGCTGCACCGTACACTACTACATGGAGTTCGATTGCCGGGGTGATCCCACCCTGGGCATCTCGGTGCCCACGATCAAGTTCGAGCCCTACTACGACAATTGCGAGCCTGACATCGCCGGCACGGCCTATCTGTGCTTCTACTCGGTTGCGTCGCCGCGCCCGATCGGGGCCTACGACGCCACCCTGGGAATCAAGTTCGGGCAGAATATCGCATTGGGTACTCTCGAGGGCGTGCTCCCCAGGTGCGCTCCTACAACTCCCGTGGCACCCACCACCTGGGGCGCCATCAAGGCCATGCTCCGCTAACCGTCTGTCTTCCACGGCGCCTCGTTGGCGAAAGCCCTTCGCTCAGAGGACTGATATTCGCTACGGGCAATTCGCCAACATCGGCACCTCGACCGAGCCAACTCGCCGAAACTGCGTGGGGGCTTGACGACCGCATGCTCGGCGTCGTAGAATTCCCACCAACCAAGCACCGATCTACGGAGGGCGAGACCGTGCATGCCACTTTGATGTTCTGGGTATGGGTTGTGCTCTGCGCCGTGTTCATCATAGGCGAGATATTCACGGCCGGCTTCTATCTCTTCCCGTTTGCGGTGGGAACGGGCATCGCGGCGATTCTCACCATAGTGGGCGTCGCGAGCTGGATTCAGTGGGTTGCGTTCATAGTGATATCGTCGGCCCTGGTGGTTCTTTCGAGGCGCCTGGTGGACAGGTTTACCAAGGAACCGCCGGAGCGGGTCAACGTCGACAGGCTGGTGGGTGAGATCGGGCTGGTGATCGAGACCATCGAGCCTGTGGCCGACTCGGGGCGGGTGCGGGTCAAGAAGGACGAGTGGCGCGCCGAAAGCGCGGACAATTCGCGGATCGAGAAGGACGCCAGGGTGCGGGTGCTGCGGATTGAGGGCGCTCACCTTGTGGTTGAGAGGGTCGAGGGCAACGTATGAAACCGGCCTTGCGGCACGGAGGCAGACCATGGAAGCCTTAGCTGTAATCATCGGCGTAGTCATCTTCATAATGGCTGTCACGGGCATGAGGATCATCAGACCTTTCGAGAGGGGTCTGGTGGAGAGAGTCGGCAAGTACCAGCGCACAGTGACGAGCGGCCTCCGGCTGATCATTCCGCTGATCGAGCGTCTGATCAAGGTGGACATGCGCGAGCAGGTGGTGGATGTGCCGCCTCAGGAAGTTATTACCAAGGACAACGTGGCGGTCACGGTTGACGCGGTGGTGTACTACGAGGCCACCGATCCGGTCAAACTCAAGTACAACGTCGCCAATTTCACCCTGGCCGCGGTCAAGCTGGCTCAGACCAACCTGAGGAACGTGGTGGGCGAGATGGCGTTGGATGAATCGCTGACGTCTCGGGAGACCATCAACGCCAAGCTTCGCGCGGTCCTCGACGATGCCACCGACAAGTGGGGCGTGAGGATCGTCCGGGTCGAGATCCAACGGATCGAGCCTCCGGCGGACGTGACCGAGGCCATGCACCGGCAGATGAAGGCCGAGCGCGACAGGCGAGCCAAGATCCTCGAGGCCGAGGGCGACAAGCAGGCGGCGATTGCCAGGGCCGAGGGAGAGCGCCAATCCGCCATCCTGCGGGCTGAGGGCCAGGCTGAGGCCATTCAGAAGGTTGCCACCGCCGAGAAGTTCAGGCTCACCACGGTTGCGGACGGAGATGCCCAGGCGGTCACCAAAGTCTACCATGCCATACACGAAGGCCGGCCAACCTACGATCTGATAGCCATAAAGTACCTGGAAGCCTTGAAGGCAGTGGCGGACGGCAAGGCCACCAAGATCTTCCTGCCCATGGAGACATCGGGCATCCTCGGCAGCATAGCGGGCATAAGCGAGATCTTCCGGGACATCAAGGGCGGCGATGCCGGCACAAGCGCCGGGCCGGCGGCCAAGCCTGAGTCCAGGCCGAGCGCCAAGCCTGAAACCCGGCCGGGCTGGCGGGCGCCGGCAAGGCCTGAAGAGCCGGGCCTGGCTTGACATCCTGTTGATGCTCTCGTCGGGGCTGTTTTGGGCCTAAGGTTCCCCGCCCGCTCCGCCGATACTCCGTATAGACATCTAGATACCCAGACATCTGGATATCAGCGGTCCAATCCTCGCCGATGACCGGTTGTTAGTCTGTACGGAGGGGTCAATGCAGACCCGACAACTAGTCACGGCCCGATGGGTCACCCACTTCCTGGTTTCGCTCTTCCTGGCTTCCCTGTGTCTCGCGCTTCCCGAGGGTGCCGCGGGCGCCTCAAGCGCCGGCCGGGAGCCAGATCCATTCCCCAGCGTTGCGCCGCCTCGGCATCAGAGCGTGGAAGACGCCACAGCAGGCAGGGGCTTCCTTCCGCCCAGCTTCGACTTGCCGGTGCTCGATGCTCCGCTTCCCGACGGGCCGCTTGCGCTTCCCAGCCGATTCGACTGGCGCGAGTCGGGCAAAGTGACGGGTATCAGGAATCAGGGAGCCTGCGGATCGTGCTACGCCTTCGCCGCGCTGGCCAACTTCGAGTCCAAGCTGCTGATCGAGGGCGCCGGCCTGTTTGACTTCTCGGAAAACAACGTCAAGGAATGCGAGTGGTCCGGCTCGAGCTGCAGCGGAGGCAATTACTGGCGGGTTGCCAACCTGCTGTCGGGAGCCGGCACTGTGCTGGAGACCTGCGATCCCTACGTCGCCTCCAACGTCGCATGCACCGAAGGCTGCGGCTACGTCAAGACCCTGCTAGACTGGCGCGAGTTCTCGCATGACACGCCGGCCGATGTCTCAACCATCAAAGCCTATCTCGAGACCTACGGACCCGTCTACACCGGCATGAACGGCGGGCACGCGGACAACTGGGCGTCGGAGTTCAACGCCTACAACGGTTCCTACACGCTGCATTACACGGGAGCGGGCGGCGTCAATCACGCGGTGCTGATCGTCGGCTGGGACGACAATCTCGCTCACGCCGGGGGACAGGGCGCCTGGATTGTGAAGAACAGCTGGGGCGCCGGCTGGGGCGGCACCTGCGGCTACGGCGCCGAGCGCGGCTACTTCACCATCGCCTACGGCTCGGCTCAGATAGGGGCATGGTCGTCGTTCATCTACGACTGGCAGGACGCCGATCCCAACGGCAGCCTGCTCTACTACGACGAGGCCGGCTACACCAACACCGTGGGCTACGGGGTCACGACCGCGTGGGGCTTCTGCAAGTTCGTTCCCGGCGAGGACGTGGTCGCGAGGCGCATTGAGTTCTGGACCGCCGACGCCACGACCGACGTGGACGTCTACGTCTACGACACCCTGACCGGAAACGCCCTCTCGGGACTTCTGGCCAGCAAGCTCAACAACTCCTTCGACCTTCCGGGCTATCATTCTGTGGAACTCACCTCCGGCCTGCACGTCGCCTCGGGAAACGACGTATACGTGGCGGTGAAGATCACCGACGCCACCTACAAGTATCCCCTGGTCTTCGACTCGGCGAGCCCGAGGACTGCGGGAGTCTCCTACACAAGCTCCAACGGTGTCTCTTGGGCCGAGTGGCCTCAGGGAGACCTGGGCATCCGGCTGCGAGTGACCGGAGAGGTGTCCTGCGGCGCCGCCGTGCCTGAGCCTGTGCTCACCGCGATCGGCGATGTCCCCGGCGACCAGGGCGGCCAGGTGAGGCTCGCCTGGATCAGAAGCTCCTACGACGCGGCCGGGTCATCGCCGGAAGTGCGACGCTACAGGGTCTGGCGCAGGGTGGAGGAGGAGTTGCCGGACCTGCTCGGGGCCTCCGCAGGGGGCGGCCAGCCGGCTTCAGGCGGCCCGCGCGAGCACGGGGAGACCGGAGCCGCCTGGGAACTGGTGGGGGTCGTTCCCGCCACGGTGTCCTGCGACTACGAGTTTGATGCGCCAACGATCTGCGACGGCCCCGGCTGCCGGACACAGTTCTACGTCTCGGCTCACACCGGCAGAGTCGGCGAGCACTTCGATTCCGCTGCCGACAGCGGCTACTCGCTCAACAACCAACTTGGCGGCGGCG
>JBAQHK010000150.1:0-2281 GCA_049288275.1 bacterium
GCTCTTCGAGCCCAGCGCCGCCGGCGTCTGCGGCGCGATCGGCGACGATCCGTGCAATCCCAAGGGTGGACACGAGAGCACCTGGGGTGAGATCAAGACCATCTTCAGGTGATCAGCGGATTGTAACTAGCGGACCAGCACTATCCTCACGGTCAGGTGTCGGGACGCTCCGTGGGAATCCTCGGCGTCAAGGCGGCAGAAGTAGATACCCGAAGCTGCGCGGTGCCCTCCGGTATCGAGTCCATCCCATTCAACGCTGTGTCTGCCCCGTTCTGCCTTCCCGGCCACCAGGCAGCGCACCAATCTTCCCTCGACGTCGTAGATGCGCAATCCAATCGCTTCGTCCCTGGGAACCTCGAAGGCGACAGTCGTTCGCCCGGCGGCGGGGTTCGCGCTGCGCAGGCCGAGCCAGGGCAGGCCGGAGACTGCGTCAGGGCGATCAAGCGCCGCGGTGCTGGCGTCCGGGACCAGCAGTGTGTAGCCGAAGATCACCTCTTCGGGACGGCACGGGTACCACCCCAAGTACTGCCCCTCGGGGGTCCAAACTTCATAGACGTAGCTCTCCAGCGTGCAACCAGTCCCGGTCTGGCTGCCCTGTACCACGCGACAGAAGCCCGTCTGGTAATTCGGCGCGGTAGCCGACCATCCTGTGGAGCCCTCCACGCCTCGGCCCCACACGTGCGGGACGGCACCGGCAGGCGCGCTGCCGCCGTAGACTGCGGAGCATCTTACCAGATGTCTCTTGCCGAAGTAGTCGCCGTCGAGCGGTCCGTCGCCGCAGAAGGTGAGATCGAGGAAACCGGTGGCGGACATCGAAGTCCCTCCCTGGCACGAGCAACACAGCCGTACGTACGGCGACCTGAGGAAGTACAGCGTGCTGTCGGCGACTATTCTTCCGTGGCCCGACCATTGGTCGTATCCCACAAGATCTTCTCCGCCTTGGGGATCGGTCTGAATGTCTTTGCATGCCGCGCTGATTATGCCCTCTACGTCACACACGCCGAGCGTGGAGTCCTCGGAAAGCGCGAGCGCGGCCAAACCCGAAACATGGCCCGCAGCCATTGAGGCTCCGTCGGCGGCGCCGTACGGGAAGGCGTGAGTAGTCCTCACCGTGCTCTCGATGTTCACGCCGGGGGCCAGGACGTCCATCGCGTTTCCGAAGCCCGAGCTCCAGGAGTACCCGCTGAGGGCCGACACCCGTTGCTCGGCGGAGATGGGCGGGTTCTCGATCCCTTCGTCACTGGCTCCGACCGATATCACCCAGTCCTCGTCGAAATCGGACGGGAAGCGGAAATCGGAAGTGCCTAGGTTCCCTTTTGCAGCGACCACTATCACGCCAAGTCTGTGCGCGTCGCACAGCGCTTCCCGCAGGCTTTCGTAGTAGCCGCTGCCGCCGAAGCCCGCGCTCACAATGTCGGCGCCGAACACCGGCCAGGCGTCTCGGATCGCATTGCAGACCGCATCTACCGGGAATCGGGCGTCCTGGCCCGCCGCCTTGAGAGCCAGCAAGGTGCAACCGCCGCTGGTCGGATCCCAGCCCCCGGCAATCCCGGCGACCCCGTCGTCGTTGTTGGTGTATGCCCCGATCACTCCGGCGACCATTGTGCCGTGGGAATCGTTGGGCTCCGCGGCCTCGTCCATGGGCACGCTGTCGCCATCCGCGTAGTCCCACCCCCCTCCGACCTTGCAGCCGGGTCCGAAGGCCTGGCCCAGCGCAGGACTGCCGAAGTCTATGCCGGTATCGAGGACACCGACGCGGACTGACGCGCTTCCCGTCTGCATGTCCCAGGCGCTGGTCATGTTGATGCGGGAGAGGCTCCACTGCTCATGGAAGAGGCTGTCGCGCGGGATCGCGCAGGCCTCGAGCAGACCGTTGGGCTCGGCGTAAACGCAGGCGGGCAGCGCCCTCAGCGAGTCCGTGATCTCCCACTCGTCGTTCGACTCGGGGAAGGAGAGCACGTAGACGTCCCAGACATCGGTGAGGCTGGTCGGTTGGCCGTCGCGAGCGAGGACCTGAGCCCGCCCCGGCGCCGCGCTGCGATACGTCCGCCGCAACGATGTCACCAGGTAGTCCGAGGCCACCCTGTAGAGGTCCGCGTCGATTATGTCCGCCAGCGTGCCCGCCGCGGCGCTCTCTGGAATCGCAACTGCACCCCCGGTGAATCGGGCGATGATCTCTCCGGGAACGTGGTCGTCGGTCCTCGCCTCGGGTATTATCGCGCCGGAAGCGGCACGCCGGGTAGGATACGCCACCCAGGGGAACGAGTCGACCGGCGAGGCT
>JBAQHK010000151.1:0-44724 GCA_049288275.1 bacterium
GTACACATGTACGTTCCCCGGGGCAGCGAGATCGGCGGCGTGGTCGTTGAATCGCAGAGCACGGTGAGCCTTCCCGGCGAATACCTTCTTCTGCCCGGTCAGCGTGAGATACCTCTGTCATCGTTCGAGCCGGCCGAGGCGGTGATGCCCGACCAGGAGACCTATGCGTCAGACAAGCCCTATCCGGCGTCAGCCGTATCCGTGGCGTCTGTCGGCAGCATGGCCGGCCGGGTGATCGCAGGCCTCCAGGTCTTTCCGGTCCAGTACGTGCCGGCCGAGCGCAGGCTGATCTTCAATCAGAGGATCACGTTCAGCGTGGTGTTCCGGGACGCCGGGCCCCTCGCTAGGCCGGCTGCGCCGCGGGAGACCGCAAGCGTGGCCGCGGCCAGAAACGAGATCGTTGCGAAAACCGTGGAGAACGGCGCGGACATAGAAGCGGACTTCCCGTCAGCCGGCATGCTCGAAGGGCCGACCGCGGCTGAATATCTCTTGATCTGCCACGAGAACCACGCCGACGAGTACTCGCTTCTCACCAATTGGAAAACCCAGAAGGGCGTGCCCGCCACCATTAGGACCTGGCAGGAAGTAGCCGCGGGGTATTCGGGCAGGGACAACGCCGAGAAGATCAGGAACTGCATCAAGGACTACTACCTCAATCACAGCACGATGTGGGTAACCATGAGCGGCTCATCGCCAAAGGCCGACGCCTACCTGCGCGGCTGCTACGGCCAGGTCGGTGAGATGGTGGACGATTTCATCGCGTGCGACCTCTACTTCTCGGCCCTGGACGGAACCTGGAACCAGGACGACGACGGCTACTGGGGCGAGATATCGGACAGCACCGACCTTTATCCGGACGTCTACGTCGCCAGGCTGCCCGAGAACACCGGGATCCAATGCTCGACTGCGGTCCACAAGGTGCTGACCTATGAGGGGCGCCATATCCTCCCGGGCGACTACCAGCTGGCGATGCTATTCATGGCAGAGTGGGTGGATACTGCTACCGACGGCGCGATCGAAAAGAACATGATCGACGACGAGTCGGTTCCTTCGCGATTCGATCCCATCGAGAAGCTCTACGGATCAAGCGGAAACCTCGACCACGCCTCCGCCATGAACGCTCTGAACTCCGGCAAGAGCATCGTAAACCACTACGGCCACGGCTTCACGGGGAAGATCCTGATAGGCGGGAGCTGGCTGACAATGGACGACTTCATGGCCCTGACCAACGGTCCGCGCTACGCGGTTTTCTACACCATAGCGTGCGACCCGGGGGCATTCGACGTTCCTGAGGGCTGCCTCGGGCGCTCCTTCGTCGAGTCTCCCAACGGAGGGGGCTTCTTTGTCGGCAATTCCAGCGCCGGCTTTTACTGGCGGGGTAATCCGGGTTACGGCACCGGCGACATGTATGACCGCGAGTTCTTCAAGTCCATGTTCGTGCGGGGCTTCTCCAACCTCGGCGTTATCCACGCCGACGCCAAGGTGCAGCGGATACCGTATTCGGGAGACTACGGAACCAACAGGTGGACCCAATTCGCGATGAACCTTCTGGGTGACCCGGAGACCCCGGTGTGGGTGGACACGCCCGAAACCCTGTCGGTGTCGCACCCGGCCGAGATCGAGGTTCAGAACCAGACCTTCACTGTGTCCGTGTCCTCGGGCGGCTCGCCCGTGGGGCAGGCACGCGTGTGTCTCTGGAAGGGCGACGACGTCTACCGGGTCGGCCGGACCGCTCCCGGCGGCAGTGCGGCATTCTCGATAGCGCCGGCTGATACCGGCACGATGCTGGTTACGGTTACCAAGGACGGGTATCTGCCCTACCTGGGCTCGACCGAGGTTGAGGATGCCTCATCCGGGGTTGCAGCTGGCGGCCTCGGCGCTGCCGCGCTCAGGGTTACGCCGAATCCGACGTGGGGCGGCGCAACGACGCGATTCTCGCTGCCCCGGTACCTGCTTGAAGCAGGCGGCACGGTGGAGATCAGCATATACGATGCCCGCGGGCGGCTGGTCGCCGGACTGTCGTCAGAGGCAAACCCTTCTGCCGGCAGCATCACGTGGGACGGCAGGACGCACGGGGGCGCCCAGGTTCCGCCGGGCGTGTACTTCCTCAAGGCCCGCTGCGGCGACGCCGGCGCCGGGACCAAGCTGGTGATCCTGAAGTAAGCGCAGGCGCGGCGGCCATCCCACACCACCACCCGGGCCACATCCAGGGTAGGCATGTCAATAACCCTGCTCAGCGCAGAGTGGCTCTGGCTCGCCATCATCCCAGCCACGGCTTAAGGGACTTGCCACGGCTGCCGATAGTCATACGGAGAGCGCTATACTTGCCTATCACGGAGCGGATGACGCAATGCCGAGAATCGACAAGATCCTGCAAATCGTGCGTTCAGCGGAGGCTTCCGATCTCCACCTGATCGGGGGCTCGGCCCCACTGGTGCGCATGCACGGTCAGCTTGAGAGGACCCGGCACCGGACACTTCCCAACGAAGAGGTCAAGCATCTCATCTACGAGATCCTCTCCGACGACCAGATACACAGGTTCGAGAAGACGGGCGACCTGGACATGGCGTACGGCGTCGAAGGCCTTGGCCGGTTCCGGGTCAACGTGTACAAGACCCACGCCGGCATAGGCGTCGCGATACGGATAATCCCCGATCACCCCCCCGGCCTTGCGGCGCTGGGCTTCTCACAGACCGTTGCCGGACTGGCCGAGAGCAAGTGCGGCCTGGTGCTGGTGACCGGCCCCACCAATTCGGGCAAGACCACGACGCTGGCCTCGATGGTGGACCATATCAACGTCACCTCCTCGAGGCACATAGTGACCCTTGAGGACCCCATCGAGTATATCCATACCAACAAGAACTCGCTGGTTTCCCAGCGCCAGATCGGGCTCCATTCCGAGTCGTTCACCACCGGGCTGAGGGCCGCGCTCAGGGAGGACCCGGACGTGGTTCTGGTGGGGGAGATGCGCGACCTGGAAACCATAGCCCTGGCCATCACCGCTGCCGAGGTGGGCCTCCTGGTGATGGGCACCCTGCACACGCGGGCCGCCGCGGCAACCGTGGACCGCATCATCGAGGTCTTCCCGGTGGAGCAGCAGCAGCAGATCAGGGTGATGCTCGCCGATTCCTTGAAGGGTGTGATCTCGCAGCAACTGCCGAAGCGGGCCGACGGCCGGGGCAGGGTTGCCGCCTACGAGATGATGGTGCAGACCAATTCCATCGCGAGCCTCATCCGGGAGCAGAAGACATTCCAGATTCCGACCGCCATTCAGACCGGCCGCAAGCAAGGCATGCAGCTCCTGGACAACCACCTGATGGAGCTGGTGGAGGCCGGGACCATCGCCCCCGGTGACGCCATGAAGTGCGCCAACGACCCCGCCAGGTTTACCGAGGCCGCCTCGCGGTTCGAGCATCAGAAGGTCCGGGTCTAGGAAGCATGAGAAAGCGCCTTGACGAAATCCTGATCGGCAAAGGCCTGATCACCGAGGCCGAGGTCAGGGAAGCTCTGCTCCGCCAGAAGGTGTGCGGGCAACGCTTCGGATCCATGCTGCTCTATTACCGCCACATCGATGAAGAGAAGCTGGTCGATGCCCTCTCGATCCAGTTGGGATGCGAGGGCGTGCTCATATCGAAGATCGATATCCCGGAGGGCGTGACGCGGCTCGTACCTGCGAAAATCGCCGTGGCGCGGCAGATCATGCCCTTCGCCTACGACCCCATTCGGAACGAACTCAAGGTTGCATGCCTCGATCCGACCGACGGCGCTCTCCTGAAGGAGCTCGGTTTCGTCGCTCCTGGTAAGGACATCAAGGCCTACGTGGCAGCCGAGATAGCTCTCAGCACGGCCATTGCAAAGTACTATCTCGGCCAGCAGAAGCGCCTCGATGACAACCTGCTCTTGGAGATTCCCGACGACACTACCTGTACAGGACAGGATGAGACCACGGGCGCCGATGACCTGACGGCGAGGGAGAGGCGAACCCCGCGGCGAGTCCTCATAGCGACAGACGAAGGCTATTCCGGCCCGTT
Organism: bacterium; assembly: GCA_049288275.1. Taxonomy (GTDB): domain Bacteria; phylum Arandabacterota; class Arandabacteria; order Arandabacterales; family Arandabacteraceae; genus JBAQHK01. Next base: position 4,032 of record JBAQHK010000151.1, read on the forward strand.
GCTTCAGTCCATCCTGGAGCGCGACGGTTTTGAGGTGGCGGTCACCGAATCTGTGGACGCCGCACTTGAGATGGTCCGGACCCAGGGCTTCGAGACGGTTCTGGTGAAGACCGATCTTGCTGAGGACCTCGACGGTCTCGCCGAACGCATCCGGGCAGCGTCTGCCACGACGGCGCTCCATACGTTCGACAACGCGTCGGCGCTGTTCCTGCATGGGGCCTCGCGCCTTGATCAGGGGCTTATCCTCGACAACCTCAACGTCTTCACCTCGCTGATGTCAAGCATGGCCAGGTGCCCCGACAACCACACAAGCCAAGTCGGCAGATATGCATATCGCCTGTGTCGCAAGATGGGGCTGCCCGACATGGAGGCCGTAATCATCAGCGACGCCGCCTACGTCCATGACATCGCGCGCTACTACTACGGCATGAGTGAGGACAGGGACAACCGGGAGATCATCTCGCTCAGCGTTAGGCTGCTTGCCTCGCTGACTTACTCGCCCAGGGTCCTGGACATCCTGCGTGCAACGTACGGCAACGCCCCCTGCAAGGAAGGCGACCGGCTGTCGCTGGCCGCCCTCGGCGGGAGCATAGTCACCGCGGTTGACCTCTATTGCCACTCCACCTCGAGCGACCATATCCTATCGCTGGACCGGCTCGACGTCGTCAAGCGGAAGCTCGGGGACCTTGCCGAGAAGATCTTGCTGAGAAAGGTTGTTGAGGCCCTGATTGAGATGATCACCGAGGAGACTCTCGATCAGCACTTGGGATACCGGGGACTGCAGGTTATGGTGTATGCCGAGGACTCGACCGCCGGCAGGCCGCTCGACATGCGCCTGAAGAACGAGGGCTTCCGGACCCTGCTCGAGACAGATGTTGCCCGCCTGATCGACCTGTGCAAACGGAGCCGACCGGACATGATGGTGCTTGTGGCTTGCGGCAAGGCCGACAGCCTCATTCCTCTCATCGAAAGCCTCAACGGCCCGGATATCCTCGCTGCCGATGTCCCGGTATTCGTCGTGACGGACGAGCAAGCGGCATCCAAGTTCACGGGCCTGCTGGGCTCGCGCATCGAAGACGTCGTCATCTTCGATGAAAGCCTGGACCTATTCATGCGGAAGATAACGAAGGCGGCGCGCATGATTCGCGAGCGCGGCCCGTCCGGCCACACGGCGGACTCGCCCGGCGCAGGCGCGGCGGCAGGAATGTCGGGGAGACTTGCGGACATGAACCTGGTCGATCTGGTTCAAGCGCTCGGACTGGGGCGCAAGACGGTCAAGATCACGCTCCGCTCGGACGGCGAGAAGCCGGGAACCCTGACCATCTATCTCAAAGACGGCGCACTGGTCTTTGCCCAGATGGGCGAGATTGCCGGCGCCGCCGCCGTCTACGCGGGCATGGCTTGGGCCACCGGCGGCTGGAGCGTGGAACCGGCTACCCCTGACGAGATACCTCGGCCCAACAACGAGGAGTCCAACGAAGCCATCCTGATGGAGGGCTGCCGGCTGATCGACGAGCACGTCAAAGCCGGTCACCTGCTTTAGATCGCAAGGCCGCCGTCGGCGGGAACCTCTGTGTCCGGTCTTCGCAGGTGTGTCGCTGAGCTCTGCCTGTGTGGTACCCAGACACGGCCCCCGTCTTCGCTCGGTCCCGTCGGGCACGGCGCGCCATAACCCATTGCTGAGATTAATGTTAAGGTACAGGCGCGGGCCGTTGATCGCCCGCTCTGGCACGAGCATTGCAGTGGCAAGACGCGATGGCCCCGACGGTATCTTCATGGCCAGCAAGGAAGGAGGTCCCTCGATGAAGAGAAGCAGCGTCGCGTGGTTCTGGAAAGTGGCCGCGGTCGGCATGGCCAGTCTGGTGGTCCTCTTGGCTGCACCGGTGGCCGGGCAGGAGATATCGGATCCGTACGAGGTTCTCAGGCAGTACTTCGCCGCCAGCGGAGGTCTGGAGCGGATCAAGGCAGAGCGGACTCAACACATTGAGGGTAGCCTCTCCGTCGGGGGCATGCAGGGTCCGATCAGGATATGGACCGAGAAGCCCGACAAGAGCCGAGTGGAAGCCGAGATCGGCCCACTGCGATACGCCGAAGGAGACAACGGGGAGATCGGTTGGGTGTTGGATACCAACGGCAAAGTGCAGAAGGCCAGCAAGATGGACGAGGTTGCCCTGAAGCGCAGGGACGTTGACCGGAGGATGGCGGAGCTCGAGTACGTCGACCCCGGCTCGGAGATCTTCTCGGTGGCGCTCGAGGGGACCGAGGTGGTCGACAGCGCCGCCTGCTACGTGGTGAGCGTGGCCAACAGCATCAACAGCGATCGATACATCTACTACATGAGCACCGCCGGCTTCCGACTCCTGAAGAGGGTCGCTCTCAAGGGAGATGAAAGCGCGGACACATACTACGGCGACTATCGTGAGGTCGACGGCCTGCTCGTCGCATTCTACACCAGGGAGATAGAGCACCAGACCGGTCAGCCCCAGGAGACCGTAGTGACCACGTACGAGTCCAATCCGGACATTGACGCGGGCCTGTTTGAACCTCCCGAGCAAAGCGGGAGGGACTATGAGTTCACGGCCGGTCAGGCGGCTGAGAACATTCCGTTCAGGTTCATAGAGGGCCACCTCTTCATTCCGGTTGTGGTCAACGGTGTTGAGCGGCTGTGGATACTTGACACCGGAGCGTCGGTGACTGTCGTCGACCGGTCTTTCGCAGACGCTATCGGGCTCAAGGGCGAAGGCGACATAACGGGGGTGGCCTCGGGGGGCAACGTGAGCGTCAGCTTCGCGACTCTCCCGCCATTTGAGGTGAAGGGGATCAGGTTCAAGGAGCAGACGGTAGCCGTTATCGACTTCGGAAGTCTGATCCGTAGGCTCGGGGTGGACATCGGCGGTGTCCTGGGCTTCGACTTCCTGTCGCGCTTTGTGACCAGGGTGGATTACGCCAACGAGATGGTGTCTCTCTACGATCCGGAGCGCTTCGAGTACGATGGGCCCGGCCGGGCTGTCGATGTTCATCTCAAGGAGAGCGTCTTCGAGGTTCGAGCCGTCCTCGATGGCGCCCACGCCGGGACGTGGCTGTTCGACATAGGTGCGGGCCTGGTCAGCCTGGACGGCCGGTATGCCCTGCGCGAGGGCTACGCGGGCAATCGGGGAGTGGTGAAAATGGGGCACGGGGCGGCCAGCGAGTACCAAATCAAGGTGGTCAGGGCCGACAGCCTCCAGCTGGCGGGATTCACGGTGTATGAGCCTCTGGTCAATTTCAACTACGGCGGGACCGATAGTGTCTTCACCGCGGACAATCTCGGCGGCCTCGGCAACAGCCTCTTCAGGCATTTCATAGTCTACGTAGACTACTCCGGCGAGCGGGTGATCCTGGAGAAGGGGGAGAAGTTCAACCAGGCCTGGCCCGAAGACAAATCTGGCCTGGGCGTGGGCTGGACGGCCGGTCGCGACGGGGTCGAAGTGCTGTACGTGTCGCCGGACACGCCTGCGGCGGCCGCGGGCTTCGAGAAGGGCGACATCATAAGGTCGGTGGGTGGCGTGGCCGTGGAACCCGCAGACGGGGTGCTTCGAGTCCGAGAGCTGCTCAGGGGGCCGGCCGGCACCGCCTACGACGTCATGACCGAGCGTGCGGGTCGCGAGACGACTCTCACCCTGACCCTGGCGGATCTCTACTGACCGCGCCTGGGCCGGTGTGCGGCGAGCCATCTCCGGATTGCGGCTTCATAGAATTGCTATCGATTACGCAGGCAAGACGCTGTATCTTAGGCCCAACAGAGTGGCTCGAGGGGGTGTGCGATGACGCTGTCCAGGACGGGCGCAGGGATATTGCTGGTGCTAACGCTGGGGGTGATCTCACAGGTGAACGCAAAACCGGATCTATCCGCGGAACGAGTGAAGGTGGAGAAAGTAATCCGCGCCTCGATTGAATGGGCGACGACCAAGGATACTACGCTGCTTTACAGTTCGTTTGCCCAGGATTCGGCCCTCTTCTGGTTCTCGCCCGACAGCGCAGGCACGGTGAGGGGATTCGAGGCCTTCAAGCAGCAAGTCGAGCAGATCTTCATGAACCCGGCCTTCAAGGCCGTTGGGTCGGAGTTCATAGACCTCGACGTGCACTTCTCGGGCTCGGGAGAGGTGGCCTGGTACTCCTGCATTCTGAACGATCGCAACACCTGGAACGGCAAACCCGCCAACTGGGAGAACGTGCGTTGGACGGGGGTACTGGAGAAGCGTGACCGCGGGTGGGTAATCGTCCAGATGCACTTCTCCTATTCCGAGGAAGACATGCTGAAGCGGTTCAAGCCCGAGGCGCCTAAACCCTGAGGCTGCTCCGAGCCTCTCTTGGCCTCGGGGAGTGGGGGAGAGGTGGTTGCGAAGCCGGTCGCATCGCGCTATCATACACCATGAGCGCCGTGGGGCTGGCGCTGCGTCTGTCTTGGGATACGGGGGTTCAGGAATGGGAACAGAGGTTCTGGTGTTGGCAGGGACGGCTGCGGCCATAGGCTTTGGTCACACCATTCTCGGGCCTGACCACTATCTGCCCTTCATTGTGCTTTCAAGCGCGCGGCGGTGGAGCCGGGCGAAGACCGCGCTTGTCACGCTGGCCTGCGGCATCGGGCACATCTTGAGCTCGGTCGTGCTGGGGTTCGCCGGCATCGCTCTGGGCATCGCGGTCTTCAAGCTCGAGGCAATCGAATCGGCGAGGGGGCAGATCGCCGGCTGGCTGTTGACGGCGTTTGGCCTGGCCTACCTTGTCTGGGGGCTGCACCGGGCGCTGCGCCGGCGGCCTCACGAGCACCCTCACTCTCACCAGGATGGGAGCGTCCACTCACACGAGCACGGGCATCTTGGGGGCCACTCCCACGTCCATGCCGCGCCGGGGCGGACTCTGACACCCTGGGTCCTGTTCACCATATTCGTGTTCGGTCCGTGCGAGCCGCTGATACCCCTGATCATGTATCCTGCGGCGAAGCACAACATCACAAGCGTTGCCCTGGTAGCGTCAGCGTTCGGCCTGGCGACCCTTGCCACCATGCTGGCCGTAGTGCTGGCCTCGGCGCACGGACTAAGGCGGATACCGGTCGGAAGCCTCGAGCGGTACTCGCACGCGCTGGCCGGGCTGGCAATCCTGCTCTGCGGTGGCGCCATGACATTCCTGGGCCTGTAACCAGACAGGGCCGGGATCGACGTGGAATCGGAGTAGAATCCGGGCTATCCGCGGGCTCTTCGGGTCGGCTTCCTCGCCTTCACAGGCAGCCCCGGCGCAATCAGCGGACGCGCAGCATCTTTCTGGTCTCGACGGCCCGGCGTCCCTGGCCGTCTTGTATCTCCAGCCTGCACAAGTAGGCGCCGGCCGCGAGATCGCAACCATCCAGGCTCACCGAGTAGCTGCCGGCGGCGTGAAACCCATTGACCAGGGTTCGGATCTCCCTGCCTCGAACGTCGAACACCCTGAGGCTGACGTGTCCCGGAGACGGCACCCTGTAGGAGACCTCGGCGCCCAGGCCAAAGGGGTTCGGGCCGGTCCGGCTGAGAAGAGGACCCGAGGGGTCAATCATTCCCCGATCGACCTGCGCGCTCGGCGTGGTGTTGAAGTAGACACCGGTGGGCCCGTAGCCCTGCAGCCTGCTCACGACGACATCCAGATCGCCGTCACGGTCCACGTCTCCGGCTTTGACAGCGATGGCCTGGATGCCGAACAGGGAGTCGATGTGGGCGAAGTTCGCGAGCCCGTCGTTGAGCCAGATTCCGTTGGTCAAAGTGTGGTTGGTGGTGAAGGCGTCCAGGTCGCCGTCGCCCTCGATATCGCCGAGGTCCAGCTTCTCGGTGCCGTCGCCCGGGCAAGCCGGTCCGGCGGTGAAGTTGGCTGCGCCGTCGTTGAGCCACACGGTGTTGCCGTGGATTGAGTTTGTGACGAAGGCGTCGAGATCGTGGTCACCATCCAAGTCGCCGAGCTCGAGGTGGCCCCACCCATCCGCATAGCCCAGGCTCTGTCCGGTGTCCGTGAAGGTTCCCGTTCCATCGTTCAGCCAGACAGTGCTCGTCGCTTCGTTACGCATCATGAAGATGTCGATGTCTCCGTCGGCGTCCAGGTCGCCGAGCCCCATCGGTCCGCTCAACGAGTCGCCGAGGGCCTGGACTGCGGTGAAGTGGGCGCCGCCGTCGTTGATCCATATCCGGTTGGGATGCAGGTAGTTGTACACGGCGGCGTCGAGATCGTGGTCTCCGTCGACGTCGGCCAGGTAGACGTCGCATCCGTTCTCATCCGCGCCGCCCAGGCGCTGGCCGGTGTCCGTGAAGGTGCCGGTCCCGTCGTTGAGGAGCACCCAGTCTGCCGCCTGGTTGAACACCAGGAAGGCGTCCGGGTCGGTGTCGCCGTCCAGGTCGCCCATGTCGACCCCATGGCCGCTGGTGACGCCGAAGTTCTGGCCGGTATTGGTGAACGTGCCGCCCCCGTTGTTCTTCCAGACTTTGCATGCGGTCCAGTAGTTGGCGATGAAAAGGTCCAGATCACCATCGCCGTCGATGTCCCCGAGCGCGGGGCAGAAGCTCACTCCCTGACCAAGGGCCTGGCCGCTGTCCATGAAGGTGATCGTGGCGTCGGCGGTGGCGGTGCCGGGGGGGCCGAGGAACAGGGTTGCCATGGCCAGTGCAGCGACGAGAATCACACAGGGGCGGTGCATCTGATTCCTCCTGCCAGTGGTTGCGATTGGTTCGGCCGGAAAGGCGGACCGGTGCCAGCCCACAGCCGGCCGACCCCACACCATATTCAGGACACCCCCAGGCGTCAAGTGAGGGAAATCCCGGCCCGGGCTGAGCGGCGGCACGGCGGCCACGAACGCCGCCAACGGTTTGCCTGGCGGCGCCGGATGTGGTAAACTTGAAGCCATACAAGACAGCGTGAGCGGCGCCCGCCGGCGGACGCGCAGGCGCTCTGTGGCGGTGGGTGCCGGCACGTCCGCGCTCAGACATGGGGGTCCACTTGAAGATGCAGCCGTCCCGGCTTCTTGCCGCAATCCTGGTGCTGGGGGTACTGATCTCGGTCGCGCCATCTGCCGGGCAGGCCGCAATCCTGATCTCGGAGATGTGCGATCCTCAGCTCAACTACACCACCGACCGCTTTGTTGAGATCTACAACTCCGGCGCCGAAGCGGTCGATCTTGCCGGCTGGTCGCTGGTCGCCATGGGAAACGGCGGCGCGATCTTCACCTGGAGCCTGTTGGGCTCGATCGCCTCGGGCGAGGCCCTGGTCGCGGGCGACGCGACGACGGTGACCGGCTTTCCGGTGGACTTCCCCGACGAGGCCTGGTCCACCAGCAACGGCCTATGGAACGGCAAGGTGGGTGACGGCGCCAAACTGCTGGATTCGGCCGGCGTCCTTGTCGACTACGCGGTGGTGGCGGGAACCGCCTTCGAGAACGCCGACTACGTTCGCAAGTATGGCATTGTCTTGCCGAATACCACCTACACTGCAACGGAATGGACGTCCACGCAGGTGAATCTGGCCACGGACGCGTCTCCGGGGTCTCACAGCACCACACCGCCGGTTCCGGGGCCGACGATCACTTACGTGCGCGCCGAGCCCTCGCTGCCTCTGGCAGGCCAGGAGGTGGATGTCCTGGCGGACGTCACCGACACCCTGACCATCACCTCGGTTACGCTGCTCTGGGGGACCGCTGCTGCGTCTCTCACCAACGAGATCGGCATGTCGCTGGAGTCGGGGAACACCTACGCTACGGCGATGCCGGTGCCCGGCCAGGAGGCGGGAACCACGGTCTACTACAAAGTCCGCGCGACCAACTCGGCGCCGGCAACCAGCACCTCGAGCCTGGCGAGCTATGCCCTGCCGTACCAGCTGACGGTCTACCAGATCCAGGGCCAGGCGGCATCGTCGCCCTACGCAGGCGCGGCGGCAATTACCGGGGGTGTCGTCACGGCATGCTACAGCGGATACTACGTCGTTCAGGACGGCACGGGCCCCTGGACGGGAGTGTGGGTCCAGAGCCTGCAGCTGCCCACGGCGGGAGACTCGGTGACGATAAGAGGGACGGTGACCGAGAGCGCAGGGCTGGGGTATCCGGGAAACACCCTGATAGTCGGGGCGACGCTCCTCAGCGATTCTCCCGGGGGAGCGATTCCTGAGCCCGCGGTTGTGGCGACCTTCGATGCGACCACGGAAGCCTACGAAGGCGTGCTGGTCACTGTGGAAGATGCAGGCTGCACCGTCGTCAACGCGGGCTACGGCGAGTGGCAGGTCGACGACGGCAGCGGGCCGGGCTACGTCGACCGGCTAGGATATCGGTTTGTCCCGACACTCGGAACCGTCTACGATGTAACCGGCCCCCTCAACTACAGATACGGCCGATTCAAGATCGAACCCCGCGGCGCGGCCGACATCGTCTGGGCCGGGGATGAGTTTCCCCCCCGAATCTTCTATGCGACCGACATCGGCGACAGCGCCGTGCTGGTCACCTTCACCGAGGCCGTCGCGGAGACGAGCGCCGAGGTGGCCGGCAAGTACGCAATCGGGGGACTCGAGGTCACGCGCGCCGAGGCGGGCGGCGACCGGGCCGATCAGGTTGCGCTCACGGTGGCCGCGATGTCGCCTGCAAGTTATAGCCTCGTGGTCACCGGTGTGGCAGATCTCTATGGCAACGTCGCTGCCGCCGACACCTTCGACTTCGCCTCCGTCGAGAACGATGTCCCGACGGGTTACTACGGCCCCGCGGAAGGCCTCTGGGGCGAGTCGCTCAGGGCTGCGCTTCACGACATAATCAAGAACCACACTGCCTGGGGCTACGACTATGCGTGGACGGCATACAGGACGACCGACGTCAAGCCTGACGGCAAGGTATGGGACGTCTACTCCGACGTTCCGGGCGGACCTCAGTTTTACCAGTACGATTTCGGCGCCGACGAGGGTGGGGTGGGAGGTCAGGAGGGAGAGGGATACACGCGGGAGCACTCGTGGCCCAAGAGCTGGTTCGGCGGAGAGGTGAGCCCGATGTACTCGGATCTGTTCGCCCTGTATCCCACCGATGCCCACGTCAACGGCAATCGCGGCAACTACCCCTACGGAGAGGTGACATCGCCGGAGTGGACCTCGCTCAACGGCGGCGAGCGCGGCCCGTGCTCCTGGCCGGGCTACACCGGGACGGTCTTCGAGCCCATAGATGAGTACAAGGGCGATCTCGCGCGCACCTACTTCTACATGTCCGCGCGATACTACACCGAGGACGCCGGCTGGCCGGGAAGTCCCATGACCGATGGCGCCGATCTCGTGCCCTGGGCGGCGGAGATGCTGCTGGACTGGCACGAGGCGGATCCGGTGAGCGCGAAGGAGATCGAGCGCAACGGAGCGATCTTCGACCTTCAGCACAATCGGAACCCGTTTATCGACCGGCCGGAGTTTGCCCGGCTGATGTTCGCGGCGGATGCGGGCGCGGCCGGCGGCCCCGACCTGGCGGCCGGTGGGGGGCTTGTGGCGGTGAGCCCCAACCCTGCACGCCGGGCGGCGCGGGTTGACTACGCGGTCGCCGCTGGCGGGCGGGTCCGGATTGTGGTGTACGACGTCGCCGGCCGCCAGGTCGCCAGCCTGGTGGATGCCGTGAAGCCGGCGGGGCGCTACCAATGCGACCTGGACGCGCGGAGCCTGGCGGGTGGCGTCTACTTCTGTCGGCTGGAGGCCGCCGGCCGCGCCGACATCCGCAAGCTGGTGCTGCTCCGCTAAGCCGGTGTTGCTGCGCCGGCCTCACGCCACCGCGTTCTGGAAGTACGTCGGGGCCGGTAAGGGCGGCCGTGTCAACCCGCTACCGGCGCAGGAGTGGTGTGATCCACAGTCGGGGTGGTATTTCCCTTGACCTGGGCGGCGCGCGCTGGCTAATCTCACCGATCATGAGTCGCAGAGGCTCTACTAGTCGCGCTTGTTCCCCTCGCGGTCACCTTCGCGCTCTACTTGGCGAGCCTCGCGCCCACGATGACCTTCGAGGACTGGGGGACTCATGACCGCGGCCCACAGCCTCGGCAACTGACCTCGGGGAGACCGGGTAGAACCTGGAGGGAAGTGATGGAGTTTCCCAGACTGAAGACGACGCGGTTGGTGCTGAGGCAGTTCGCGCTCTCGGATGCAGCCGAGGTCCAGCGGCTGGCCGGGGACCGGGCGATCGCCGACACCACGCTGGAGATTCCGCATCCATACGAGGACGGGATGGCCGAGCAGTGGATCGCGACCCACGTTCCCAAGTTCGAGGCCGGGGAGCAGGTGGCCCTGGCCATCACTCTGGCCGACTCCTCCCGGCTTGTTGGCGCCGTGGGCCTGGCGGTTCAGGCCCGATTCGATCGCGCCGAGATCGGCTACTGGGTGGGAAAGCCCTACTGGGGGCGGGGCTACTGCACCGAGGCTTCGCGGGCCGTCGTGGGCTGGGCCTTCGCGGAGCTCAAACTCAACCGCATCTTTGCCACCCACTTCAAGCGCAATCCCGCCTCAGGCCGGGTGATGCAGAAGCTGGGAATGACCGAGGAAGGCCTCCTCAGGCAGCACATCAAGAAGTGGGATCGCTACGATGATCTGGTGATCTACGGGCTGGTGAGGAGCGAGTGGTCCGCCTCGGCCGCCCCAGCCGGACCGAAGCCCGCCGCCCAATAATTGGATGGCCCGAGAAACAACAGAATTGGCAGTTGACGCCATCCGTTTCCCCGCCTAAGCTCGACCCGTGAGACCGGCAGGACTGCCGGCAGCGGGGGAGCATGAACATCCGCAACGTATATGAAGACGCCGACAGGGCGGAGGCGTACGCCAAACTGGAGTTTCCGGGCACTTACTATCTGGCTTACCGCGATCTGCCGCGGATAATCGGCGCCCACGTCGGGGGCGCGAGGGCCGTGGACTTCGGCTGCGGGACCGGCCGATCCACGAGGTTCCTCAGGCAGCTCGGCTTCGCGGTGGTCGGCGTGGACATCTCCCGGGACATGATTCGCAAGGCGAAGGAACTGGATCCAGGCGGGGACTACCGCCTGATCGAGGACGGCGTGGTGGGCGGGCTTGAGGCCGGCAGGTACGATCTGGTGCTCTCCGCCTTCAGCTTCGACAACATTCCCGGCATGGACACCAAGGTGAGGATTCTCGGGGGGTTGAGGGGCCTCCTGGCCGAGGGCGGCCGTATCGTGAACCTGGTCTCGGCCCCGGAGATCTACATCCACGAGTGGGCGTCGTTCTCGACCAAGGACTTCCCGGAGAACGCCCGCGCGAAGAGCGGGGAGCGCGTCAGGATCATCATCACGGCCACCGAGGACAGGCGGCCGGTCGAGGATATCGTCTGGTCCGACCAGGACTACCGGCGAGCTTACAGCAGCGCCGGCCTTGAGGTGGTGTCGACCCACAAGCCCCTGGCCGGCGGCGGCGAGCCCTATCGGTGGGTCAACGAGACCCGGATTGCCCCCTGGGTGATCTACGCGCTGAAGCATGCCCGCAGGGCCACGGATTGACGCTTGACTGACTCCGTCGTCTCTAGTAAGCTCGTCCTACGACGTCAACGACGTCAAGCTCATGGCAAACCGCACCGATGTCATGTGTTGTGCCGGTTAAGGAGATCCTCGATCCGGCGGCACCAGATCCCTGGGAGGGGCGATGAGCTCGTTCAAGGCCAACGTGTTCCACAACAGGTATCTCATAACCTTGCGTCACCGCAGGAACGTGACGCGCCACCTCACGCCGAAGAAGGTCGCGAACTTCCTGACCAACGAGATCGAGTTCCGAGCCAGGAAGACCAAGCTCCGGAGCCTTCCCTACTTCATCAAGATCGAGACCGCGGGAACCTGCCAGCTGAGGTGCCCCGGCTGCTGCCTGGGGTCCTCGGAGACGGCGAAGTACAACAAGGAGGCGATGCTCTCCGTCGAGGGCCTGAAGCTGATAGTCGACTCTCTCGGGGACGTGCTTGTCGGCGCTAACCTCAGCTTGCTCGGTGAGGCGTTCCTCAACCCCAATCTGCTGGAGATGGTGAGTTACTGCCGTGACAAGAACGTGGGCACGGTCTTTCCCACCAACCTGTCGGTCAAGTTGTCCGAAGCCGAGATTGAGGGAGTGGTGCGAAGCGGCCTGGATCACTTGATGGTGTCGATCGACGGCACCACACAGGAGGTCTTCGAGAAGTATCGCCGCGGGGCGAACCTGGAACTGGTGCTGAAGAACTCGGCTGCGATCATTGCCGCGAAGAAGGCCCTGGGTTCTCGGTATCCCTTCATGGAATTCAAGTTCATCCTTTTCGATCACAATCGGGACCAGCTTGAGGAGGCGGAGAGGCTGTCGCACAGTATGGGCTTCAACAAGTTCAGCGTCGTCCTTGACAACGCCTCCCCGGTAACGGCTGAAGCCATGGAGCAGACGCGCGCGAGGAACATGGCGCAGAAGCGGGCGTGCTTCTGGCCGTGGAACAGCGTGGTCGTCCGGTGGGACGGAACCGTCCTGCCTTGCTGCACCAGCTTGGCTCAAATGGGAAACATATACCAGACACCTTTCAAGGAGATCTGGAACAACAGCAAGTATCAGACATTGCGGGCGTTCTTCGCCAACCACGAACGAAACGAAGTGACCAAGAGCTGCTTCCCCTGCATGCGCTTCTGATCGCGTCACCTCTGATCGCGGCGCCCCTCGGTCGATCGGGGCGACACTAAGAGCCCGTCTCGGGCTAAGATGAAGCCAACTTAACCTTGCACCACACCTCGAGTGGCTCAGTGGTTTCTCCCTGAGGGCCCTGGGGCCGGCCTGCTCCACCCATACCCCCGGGCCCGCCACCTTCGGGTCCGCCTCCGGGCCTGCCGCCTCCGGGTCCGCCACCCTCGGGTCCGTCGCCCCCGAAGCCCCCGGGCACCTGGCCACCCTCGGGTGGGGCGCCGCGGCCCTGCGCGGCTGCTGCCGGAGCATCAAAGCCAACCCCCACCACTCGGACGGCCTTCGCGGCAATGGCGAACGGATGGGTGTCGCTCACGATAAGCGGGACCCTGAGCTCGTACACGATCCTTCCATCCTGGGCTCCCAGTCTGACCTCGATCCCCCGTCCTTCGGACGGCGTGAGCACGGCCCGCTGGTCCTTGCCGGGCCCCACTATCTCCATCAGACCGGCTGCCTCTCTAATCCCCTTGGCCAACGCGCCGCCGAACGCTCTCGGGTCCTCGTGCCTGTCTGGCGCTCGCGTGGTGTCGGGCATTGCGGCAGGAGCCGCCAGGGGGCAATGGATTCCGAAGGTTTTGTCCTTTCCCCCGTCCGCGTCGAACCACACCGTGAGACCCTGGCGCAGTATCTGGGTGACCACGCTCTTCAAGGGGGTGGAGAAGCACAGGTACAGGTACTGGTCGTCATTCATGACCCCCAAGGTCACGTTGGGATCCTCGATATAGGTTATGGCTCCCTGCCATTCGTCGGGGACGCCGTCAACTGAGACCTCGCCCGTTCGCAGCACGCTTGCAAGTTGAAGGCCGCCGCAACCTGCCGCCAGTCCCAGCAGGATGATCGCCAGCATCGTCCAACGTATTTCACCGCCTCGCTTCCGCCCCATGCACCAACTCCCCTTGCCCACCATCGCACCTCCTCCGGCTGCCTACTCGTATCTCAAGGCGTCTATCGGATTGAGGGACGCTGCCCGCCGCGCAGGGAAGAGCCCGAAGAAGACCCCGACCCCGGCGGATACCGAAAACGCGAGCGCCACAACGGCGGGGTTCACCACTACGACCAAATCGGTCAGGACGTTCAGGGTCGCGGATATCACAAGCGCCACAATGATTCCGACGACTCCGCCCGCGACGCTCAGCACCACGGCCTCGGCCAGGAACTGGTATAGGATGTCGCTGCCCCGAGCTCCTGTTGAAAGACGAATCCCGATCTCCCGAGTCCGCTCGGTGACCGAGACCAGCATGATGTTCATGATTCCTATCCCGCCGACCACCAGCGACACGCCGGCTATCGACCCCAGGAGTATGGTGAGGATGCGGGAGGTCTCCGTGGCGGCCTCGGTGATGTCCGCCTGGCTGCGCAGTCGAAAGTCGTCGTCCTCGGCAGGCCCGAGCTCGTGAGAGTCGCGCATGACGCTCTTGATCTCGGCTTCGGCGTCGGCCATCTTCTCGGGCGACACCGCGCTGACGTTTATCATGTCTATGTAGGTGCCGCCCTTCAGGCGATAGAGCACCGTGGTATACGGGGCCAGAATCACGTCGTCCTCGTCGTGCCCCATGGCGTCCTGCCCCTTCTCGGCCATCACGGCTACCACCTTGAACGGGGTGCTGCCCAGCTGGAGCCTCTTGCCGACGGGGTCCTGGTCGGGGAAGAGCTCATCGGCGACGGTCTTGCCGATCGCCGCGACCTTGGCGTTGGCGGTGACATCCCGGTCAGCAAAGAACTCTCCCGAGGCGACCTTCCAACTCCGTATGTTCAGGTAATCGGGAGAGACCCCGCTGACACTGGTGTTCCAGTTGTTGCCGCCGCTTATGGCCTGCGCCCGCGTCCTTATCACCGGGGAGATAGCCTTCAAGAGCGTGGTCTCCTCCTCGAGGGCCCTCAGGTCCTCCTTGGTGAGCCGGTTGGCGCTTGCCGCCCCCTGGCTCACGCCGCCGGTGAACATCGCCCCGGGCATGATCACCAGGACGTTGGTCCCCAGCGAAGCGATCTCGCGTTCGATTCTCACCCGGGACCCCTCGCCCACCGCCACCATCACTATCACCGCCGAGACTCCTATTATGATGCCAAGGGAGGTCAGCGTGCTGCGCATCCTGTTCCTCAGGATGCTCCTCAAGGCCACCTTGACGAGGTTCTTAACTTGGAACATCTCGGGATCCCCTCAGGTCCGATCGCCGTTGCCCGTTCCGTCGTTCGCTCCGTTTTCCATCGGCGGCAGCGCGGCGAGATCGGCCCTCGCGTTTCTGCGTACGGCGACCGGCACGTCGCGCCGAATCATGCCGTCGCGTATCTCGACAATACGCTTTGCGTAAGCGGAGATGTCGTGCTCGTGTGTGACCAAGAGCACCGTGATTCCCTGGTCGTTGAGTTCCTGGAATACCGAAATCACGTCTACGGACGTTCTGGTGTCCAGATTGCCGGTGGGCTCGTCCGCCAAAATCAGCGTGGGCTGGGTCACCAGCGCCCTGGCTATTGCCACCCGTTGCTGTTGGCCGCCCGAGAGCTGGCTCGGCTCGTGATCGATGCGGTCTCCGAGCCCTACCCGCTGGAGCGCCTTCACTGCAGCCATCTTGGGGTCCTTGATGCGGCGGGTGCGGTCGTATACCAGCGGCAGCTCGACGTTCTCCAGGGCGGAGGTGCGGGGCAGCAGGTTGAAGACCTGAAAGACGAATCCGATCTTCTGATTGCGGATGTCGGCGTAGGCGTTCTTGTCCAGAGTGCTGGTGTCCACTCCGTCCAGGTAGTACTCGCCGCCGGTGGGCCGGTCCAGGCAACCGAGGATGTTCATCAGAGTGGACTTGCCCGATCCGGAGGCTCCCATCAGGGCGACGAACTCCCCGCTGGCGATGGCGAGGTCGACGCCTCGAAGGGCGCGCACCTCCACGTCGCCCACGTGGTAGGTCTTGCGGAGCTTCCTGGTCTCGATCACCGTGCTCATCTTCGATCTCCTAGAACATCCTGAATCCCGGCGGGCGGTCTCGGGTGCCGGACGCGGTCTCTCCGGCGGTCTGCCCGTTGAGTCCGGTGATTACGGTCGCGCCTTCCTCGATGCCGCGGGGTGAGGTGATCTCGGTCATCTTGCCGTCGGTCGCGCCGGTCCTCACGGGCCGCATCGAGACGTGGCCGGTCTGGTCCAGGAGCCATATTACCTTCATGCCGCCGGAGGCGGAGGAAGGCCCGAAGGATGCGCCTTGAAAGGGAGCGCCCCCTGCGCCACGCCCTGACGTCATCCCAGTCCTTTCCCCGGTGGAGTCGGAGGGAGCCCCCGCTTGCGTTGGGCGTTCGGGCATCCGGCTTCGGGCCTCCGCCATCATCTTCTCGGTAGGCGTGATCTTGAGGGCGCCGTTGGGCACCATGAGGACGCCGGTGGTGGACTCGACCACCAGGTCCACGGTCGCCGTCATTCCCGGCAGCAACAGGCCCCTTTCGTTGGGGGCGGTCACCACCGCGGTGTAGGTCACCACATTGGAAACCGTTTCCGGCTGCAGTCTGATCTGGCGCACCGTCCCCTGGAAGGTCTCGTCGGGATATCCCTGGACGGTGAAGTGCGCCGGCTGGCCTTGCTTGACCTGGCCGATGTCGCCCTCGTCCACGGCGACCAGGATCTCCATCTCGGCGAGATCGGATGCGATGACAAACAGGGTCGGCGTGGAGAAGCTTGCAGCCACGGTCTGCCCGGACTCCACCGCTCTGGAGATCACGGTGCCCTCAATCGGCGAGCGGATCACGGCGTTCCTGAAGTTGGCCTCCGCGCGCTCCAGGGAAGCCTTCGCGGACTTGAGAGCGGCCTCACGGGTCTTGACCGCAGTCTCGATCGGGAGGAACTCCTCCTGGGAGACGTAGCCCTTTTCGGCCAGGGGCAGGTTGCGCTTGTACTCGGCAAGAGCCTGCTCGTAGAGGGCTGTGGTATTCAAGAGGCTCGCCTGGGCATCCACCACGGCGGCCGCGAGCTGCGTGGTGTCGACCACCGCCAGCACCTGGTTCTTCTCGACCTTGTCGTTGAAGTCGACGAAGATGTGCTCGATGGTTCCGGATACCTGGGTTCCCACCTCGACCGTGCCGACCGCGCTCAAGGTGCCCGTGCAGGTCACGGTGTTCTCGATGTCGCCCCTGGAGATGGTGGCGGTCTGATAGGTCGCCTCCTTGTCGGAGCCCCTCAGGAAGACCGCCCACACCGCAACGCAAGCCGCTACCGCCGCGATGCCGATCGGTACTGCCCACTTGGCGATTCTGCGCCTGTTGTCGGTCGTGCTATTCACCGGTGCCTCCCTCCAGCGAGAGGCCTAAGATCCTGGCCATCTCGCCGACGTTTCCCTGGTAGTAGCTTATGGCGATCCTCCCGAGCAGCAGCTGGTAGGCTGCCTGAACCAGATCGTTCCTTGCGCTGACATATTGGGCGTTGGAGGCGGCGACCTCCGCCAGGGTCGAGGAGCCCACCTCGTAGCGCGCGGTGGTCGCCCGGAGCGCCTCGGTCGCGTAATCCAGCTGCGCCTGGGCAACCTCGTGCTTCTTGCGCGCGGTCTCGTAGCTCAGTAAGGCGCGCTCGACCTCGAGGGCGACGGTGCGCTCCAGTTCGGCGAGACCGACCTCTTCGTCCGACAGGCTGAGCCTGGCCTGCTTGACGCTGGCCCTGGTCTGGAACCTGTCGAAGATCGGCAGGGCGAGCGACACCCCGACGTTGTAGCCGATCCGGTCCTCGTAGGCGCGGTCGAGCAGGCTGGAGGACGCCCCGGCGCTCAATGCGAGCGAGGGCCACCAGCCGGAGCGCGCGACAGCCACTTTGATCGAGGCGGCGCTCACCTTGTCGCGCTGCGCCGCCACGTCCGGCCTGAGGCCAAGGGCGGCCGTCACAATAGCATCCTTGGTCGAATCGATGGGATAGAGAGCGTCGGCGGAGGCTTCCAACGGCTCGACGGTGAGATCGAGGGTCGGCGCGACGCCAAGGTCCGAAGTGAGCTGAAGCTTGCTCGTGCTCTCTTCCTGCTCGGCGCTCAAGACCTGGAGCTCCGCGTTGGCAACCGCGGCCTGCTGCTGCAGCAGGTCTGCGACCGAACGCTTTCCGGCGCGGTAGTACTCTTCCACCAGGGCGAGCTGCTGGCGCTGAGCCTCGAGGTTGTCCCGCCGGCTCGAAACCAACTCGCCGCTCTCCAGGACAGCCAGGTAATCCGCGATCACGGTGAAGACCACCGATTGGCGGGTCCGCTCGTAGGTGGCCTCGCCCGCGGCCAGCTCGCGGCGTGCGCTTCTTATGGAGTTGATGTTGCCGAAGCCGTCAAAGACGGTGATGCCGGACGAGGCGTGGGCGCTTGCCGAGCCGCTGCCCTGGTAATGGCCGGGGCTATCGCTCTCCGGGCCGCCCCTGGCGTACTGCTCGCCGGCTGAGGCCCCCGCGGAGAGACTGGGCAGGAGGCCGGCCTTGGCTTGGCCCAGAGAGATCCGGCTTGAGGCTACCCGACTCGCGGCCTGCTCCATCGTGACGCTGTGCTCCAGAGCGATTCCCACGGCCTCGGGGAGGCCGAGCTCGCTGGGGCAGGCCTTGCCGGCGCCAGCGGCCAGGCAGTCGCCGGTGCTCGGCGCCAGGAGCGGCAGCAGCGCAAGGACCGCCAGGACCGCCGGGAGCGCCAGCGTTGCAGCCGGCGCGCCCACACGGCAGCGGAGAGTGTCTCGCCTGCCCGACTGCCTGCCGCTTGTCATCTCGACGACCTCTTGGGTTGCTTGTCCAGTGCCTTCTACCACTGCTTTCTATTACGTTAGACAGCGGGTCGACTCCGGCTATTCCCGAAGGATCTGGAATTCAGGTTCCGTCCCAATCCAAGATGGGGACGAAGAGCGGCGGAAGCCTTTCAAGCATGCGGGTCGGCGTGCCGGCATGACGCTGCCAGGGCCCGCCAGGTTCAAGGAAGATTCGGGCTTGGGGTACCAGGCCTGATTGCCGCTCGGCTAGCGCGGGGCATCGGGTGGGGGGCCTTGGTGCCTCCGGCGATCCAGGCGCTCTCTCTGATCATCGGTCAAGATCGGTGCCAGCTCCGCGTCTAGGGAATCGAACATGGCCTCGGCTTCGGTGCGCTGCGTCGAGCGTACCGCCTCCAGGCGCTCGCCGTACTTGGTAAGGATCGCCCTGACTGCCTCCGCCTGGCCCGGCTGCGGATTGATCCTCGCCTCCATGTGGGAAACGAAGCTCTCCGGGCCGTGCATCCGCTCAACGCGCTTGAAGTGGTGCCGGGCAATGGTCGGCCCCACGACCAGGGCGCCGATCGCTACGCCTATCAGGAGGACAGCAAGGGCGGCGAACATGGCCTTGGACTTGTCGGTCACGATAGATCCTCCAGCATGGATTCCACCGGCGGCTTGATCATCTCATCCAGCGAGACCTCCGAGACCTCGGGCAGCCCCATGGCCGAAGTGGCCGATACGCTGTTGGTCCGCACGAAGTTGACGAGCACGAGCGTCACTGCCGCTACCGCTCCGACTATGGCCACGCGGCGAAAGACCGGCAGCCACCCAAGCCAGAACCGCGCGGCCCCGGCGCGGCAACGATCCCCGGACAGTCGGCGCATAACGCGTTCGGCGAAGAAGGGCTCGAAGGAATCCGCGGCGCTCCTGGAGACCGCGGCGCGCATGGCGAGGAGCCGCTCTCTTTCGAGCCTGAGGTCCTGCGAGGCGGCGAGCGCCTCTTCCAGCACCTTGCGCTCGCCAGGCGCCAAGTCCTCGTCGAGCGACCTGCAAAGAAGGGTCAGCAGATCTTGCTTCATGTTTGCGCCCCCATTTGGGCCGTGAGAAGGTCCTTGAGCTTCATCTGAGCTCGCGCCAGCCGCGAAAGCACCGTTCCCACAGGGACTTTCAGTATTTCGGCGGTCTCGGCGGTCGAGTAACCGTCCATGAGCCGCAGGACGATCACCGAGCGGGACTTCTCGTCCAGTTCGGCCAGGGCGCGACGCACACGATCGCGCTCAAGGGCTGCCGATGCGTCCTGCCGGGGATCGGCGATTTCGCCGTACTCCTCGACCGGCTTCGGACTCAGTCGCCCGGCCGCGCGCCTGCGACGCTTGAGCTCATTGAGCGACAGGTTGATGGCGATCCGGGTGAGATAGGTGGCGACGTTGGCTTCGCCGCGGAACTCAGGCAGAGCGCGGTAGAAACGGATGAAGGTCTCCTGGCCGACGTCCTCGGCCTCCGGGCAATCACCCAACATGCCGATCACCGTCCTCGCAACCGTTGGCTCGTGCCGCCTGACAATCTCTTTGAAAGCATCGTCGTCACCTGCACGCGCTGCTCGAACCAGCTCTTCTTCCTTCAAGCCAGAGGCCTTCCTTGTTCAAGTTGGTCCGCCCTCCTTCTTCTACATGGTTAGACAACGGCGAGGCAAGGATTATTCCGTGAGAGGGGGCCCGGGCTCGACCGGGAGACCAATCCGAGCCGGGGAAACGCTCAGGGCATGTCCCAGCGGCATAGCCGGGCGACAGCGTCGTCGAGGGCCAGGGTCTCCTGCTTGCCGGCGGCGAGGTTCTTGATGGTCACCTTGCCGGCCGCGGCCTCGTCGGGGCCCACGACCGCGACGAAGCGAATCCCCTTCTTGAGGGCGTAGCGAATCTGGTCGCCCAGGGGGTCGCTCTCGAAATAGGCCTCGGTGTTGATCCCGGCCCTGCGGAGCGAGGTCGCGCACTTGAGGGATGCCTCCACCATGTCGGGGGAGAACCTGGTCACCAGGACCTTGGTCACGGTCGGCCCGACCTCGGGCGGAAACATCTTCATCTCTTCCATCACGTCTATGATGCGCTCGATGCCTATGGTGGTGCCGGTGGCCGGGTAGCTGCGCTGCGTGAACATGCCGACCAGCCTGTCGTACCTGCCGCCGCCGGTGATGCTACCGATCTTGGGCTCCTTCACGACGGTCTCGAAGATGGGCCCGGTGTAGTAGCCCAGCCCTCGAACCATCGAGGGGACTATGCGATAGCAATCCTCAGGAATCCCAAGGCCCCGCAGGCAGCCGACTATCTCCCGAAGTTCTGCCACTCCCTCGGCGGCCTCGGGATAAGCCTCAAGGTCCTTGCCCAACCGAGCGACCATCTCCTCGGTGCCACACCGGATGTTGAGCAGCCCCAGGAGCCGGTCCACAGTCTCGTCGGGCATGCGCGCGGCATCCAGTGCCCCGAGCTCATGCCGGACGCCTTCCTCGCCTATCTTGTCCAGCTTGTCAATGGATCGATAGAGGACGGGCAGGACCTCTTCGGGCACTCCCGACAGCCGTCCGATCCCGCCGAGCACCTTGCGGTTGTTGATGTTGATCACGAAGCTCTTGAACCCCAGCCGGGTGAGCACCTCGTATATGATGTTGAGCATCTCAGCGTCGGCCATAACACTCGAGGTCCCGATGGTGTCGGCGTCGCACTGGTAGAACTCACGGTAGCGGCCCTTCTGAGGGCGCTCGCCTCGCCACACCGGCGCTATCTGATAGCGTTTGAAGGGCTTCACCAATTCCGGGTACTGAGCGATCACCCGGCACAGGGGCACGGTGAGATCGTAGCGAAGCACCAGTTCGGGCCCCTTGTCTGCCTGGCGGGCGAGCCTGTAGATCAGGTGCTCGGCATCCTCGCCGTACTTGCCCGTGAAGATCTCGCTGAGCTCGATCGCCGGAGTCTGCAGGGGTTCGAATCCGAAGCGCTCGAAGACCTCCTGGATGGTCCCGATCACGTACTGCCTCAGGATCATCTGCGCGGGCAGGATGTCTCTCATCCCGCGCGGGAGTCTGGGCTCCACTCTACGCTCCATCTTGTTCCTCCTGCGATCGCTCTGGAACTCCGCTCTGGAACTGCGCGGACTAATTCAAGGGGCGGCCAAGCGCGGCCTCGACCGCGTGCACGACGGTCCCATCATGCACCATTCCGGCGATCGAGTCAATATCTGCGGAAAGCGACCGGTCACTTGCAACAAAGGCGCTGCCGCCTTCGGAGCGGATCCGATTGTAGGCGGCCATGACCGCTCGTCCCGGCTCGAGGGGCTCGGGGGAACCCTTCAGACGGAAGTCCAGCGCCTGCGCCGCGCACAACATTTCGATGGCGACGACCTGCTCCACGTTGGTGAGCACCTCCCTGGTGTGCAGGGCCGCGTTGCAGCTCATGCTCACGTGATCCTCCTGATTGGCGCAGGTCGGAATGGAGTCCACGCTGTCGGGGTGGCAGAGGGTCTTGTTGGCCGACACAAGCGCGGCGGCCGTGTACTGAAGGGTCATCAGGCCGTTCTTCAGCCCACTGCCCTCGATCAAGAACGCCGGCAGGCCGCTGTTGAGGGAGGGGTCCAGGATGCGGAAGACGCGGCGCTCGGCGATGCTGCCCATCTCGGCGACCGCGATCCGCAGGAAGTCCATGGCGAAGGCCAGAGGCTCGCCGTGGAAGTTGCCGCCGGAGAGGATCGCTGCCTGGCCGGGAAACACCAGAGGGTTGTCGGTCGCGGCGTTGATTTCCTTGTCCACCACGGCGGTGAGGTAGGCGACCAGGTCGACCACCGGCCCCAGCACCTGGGGCGCACAGCGCAAGGAGTAGGCGTCCTGGACCTTGCCCTCCCGTGACCCCACAAGCCGGCTGCCCTCGGTGAGCGCGCGAACGTTCTCGGCCACCTTCTGCTGGCCGGTGTGATTTCGCGCCGCGTGAACCAGCGGGTTGAAGGCCCCGGGCGCCGCCTGGAGCGCCTCCAGGCTCATCGCCAATGCGATCTGAGCGTTGCGCAGCAGGTTTTCGGCCTGGAGCAGGGAGAAGACCGCCAGGGCGGCGGTCACGGTGGTGCCATTGCTCAAGGCCAGCCCCTCCTTGGGCCCCAGAGTGAGGAGCGCTATGCCGGCCTGGCGCAAGGCTTCACCGCCGGCGAGCCGCGCGCCCCGGAAGATCGCCTCGCCCTCACCCACCAGCACCAGAGCCATGTGGGACAAAGGCGCGAGATCGCCGCTGGCTCCGACCGATCCCTTCTCCGGAATCACCGGATGGACGCCCTTGTTGAGCATATCCACTAGGGTCTCCACCACCTGGACCCTGACGCCCGAAAAGCCCTTGGCCAGTGTGTTCGCCCGGATCAACATGGCCGCGCGCACCACCTCTTCGGCAAGCGGCGCGCCAACTCCGACCGCGTGGCTGCGAATGAGGTTAAGCGAGAGCTCTGCGGCCTGATCGGGCCGAACGGCCACTTCGGCCAGGGCCCCGAAGCCCGTGGTTACCCCGTAGATCACCTCTCCCGCCCGCGCCTTGCCCTCGACCCATTCCCTGCAGCCCGCGATCTGATCCCTGGCCCCGGCGTCCAGCGCGACCCGACAGCCGTCACGGGCCACTCGGGCGACATCGCCGCAGGTAAGCTCGTCGCCGGTCATGTTCAATTGGTCGCGAGAGGCGTCGCCGGACATTTCTTCCCCCTAGTGCTGAATTCTCGCTGAGTTCGCGGGTCGCCTGAGATACCCAGGACCAACCCCGAACGTCGGCCCGAGGATTAGGATTGGGGTGGGCGGCGGGAATCGAACCCGTAACCACTGACTCCACAGGCCAGTGCTCTAACCAATTGAGCTACGCCCACCACCTCAGCATTTCTTAGCACGGAGGGGGGGTGAGCGCAAGCTGATTCTCGGTCTCCGGGCGGGCCCAAGCGGCGCCGGAGAGCCCGTTTGTCGCGGGCTGCGAGGCGGTTCGCCCTGTCTAGCCTGTCTAGCTGAAGAACCTCTGGAACCAGACCAGGGACTTCCAGGCGCCGATCACCGGATAGGAAGCCAGATGGGCCGGCTGGGCAATCGCCCTCATAGCATAGTGCTTGGAAATCGTCGGAACAAGCCTTCCTATGTGAGAAAGGTTCTCGGCGGCCTTCGACAGTCGCAGGTAGAAGGACATATAGGCCAGGATGTGGAGTTTCCTCATCTGGTCGGCCGACATGTGATCCATCTTGATGGTGGGATAGAGCCCCGAGTAGAATTTCCAGTCCCTGGTGAGGAGACGGTCCTCCACCCTGTCGTAGAGCCTGGTCCCCGGGTAGGGGGTCAGGATCGAGAATTGCGCCCTGTGCGGATTGAGACGCTGGGCGTAGCTGATCGTTCGCTTTATCATCTCCTTGGTCTCATCCGGCGCGCCCAGGATGAAGGCCCCGGTCACGGAGACTCCGTTCTCCCGCAGGATCTGCATGGCCTTGAAGGCGTCGTCAACCTTGGCCTTCTTGCCGTACTTGTCCAGGGCTTCCTGGTTGCCGCTCTCGAAGCCGATGAAGGTCCACCGGAAGCCGGCCCTGGCCATCGTCCGAACCATCCCCGGGTTGGCCACTATGGTGTCCACGCGAGTCATGGCGGCCCAGACCAGGTTCCAACCCCGGGCGATTATAGCCTCGGAGATCCTGATCGCCCGATCGGGCTTCAGGGTGAAATTGTCGTCAACGAAGGAAAGGGCGCGGTAGTTGTATGTGTCATGGAGAAGTTCCACTTCCTTGAGGATGCTCTCAACCGACCTGGCGCGCCAGCCCACGCCCATGAACTGAGACGAGGAGCAGAACTCGCAGTTGAAGGGGCAGCCCCGCGACGAGACCAGCGTGGTCATGGGCCTACCGTTCATCTTCTCCTTGTAGAGACTCAATGGCAGCAGCTCCCTTGCCGGGAACGGCAGGGAGTCCAGATCCTTTATCACCGGAGCGTCGGGAGTTCTCACCAAAGCGCCGGCCTCGAGGTAGGAAATCCCCTTGACGTCCTCGAGCCGGTCTTTCCGCTCGAGGCAGTCCACGAGCGCCAGCAGGGTGTACTCCCCCTCGTTCCGGACCACATAGTCCACGGCGCCGGTGGCAAGGGCCTCCTTGTCGAGGAAGCTGACGTGCGGGCCGCCCGCCACGACGGTGGCACCCTGGCTCTTGGCGGCCTGGGCGATCTTCATGGCGACGTTACACCGCGAGGTGTCCACCGATATGCCGACGACGTCGAAGTCACGGTAGGGGTACTTCTTCCAGTTGCGGTTTCCGACGTTGAAGTCGGCTATTTCCACATGATGACGAGGCTTAAGGACCGCGGCAATGTACGCCAGGCCCAGAGGTGGGCGGCTTATACCCAGAATGCCGTAAGAGAAACCCGCAGGCGGGTTTACGAGTAAAACCCTCACTTGTGCTCCTTCCTGTGTGCAGCTAGATGCTGATGGGCGCCGCGGACTGCGGCCGGCCCTATACTACGACGGGCTCCGGTGACCATGTCAAGCGCTTTTTCGGCGCCGGCCAGGAATGAGCAAGCCTTACCACGAATCGCGCCTGAACGACTTGCCGCCGCCCTTGCGCTGCTTGTCCTCGCGAGGACGCGCCTGGTTGACGTTGAGGGGGCGTCCCTTGAGCTCATGGTTGTTGAGCGCGTTGATCGCCGCCAGGCCCTCAGCCTCCACGGGCATCTCCACGAAGCCGAAGCCTCTGGACTCGCCGCTGTACTTGTCGGTGATAATGCTGACACTGGTCACTTGGCCGTGGGCCTGAAAAGCCTGCATAAGCTCTTCCTGGCTGACGTCGCGCGATATGTTTCCGACATAGATGTTCATCCTACTCTCCGTTCTGGTTGGAACAGCCGGTCTCGGCCTTCTGATATGAGTCCAAAAGGGGATTGCGAATCATCCGGGGTGCAGGGCTGTTCACGTCGCTGTGGTTACCTGTGCGTCCTTCTCAACTTTCGGTACTTCCCGCTTCCGCCAACTGCCTGTGATCCTTCTCCGTGCCTCAATGCACCAGATCTGAGTTCCATGACCTCCGCGCTCTCACAACCGGGTGGGCAAGAAACCAGCGGCCAGTCTGCCACCGGTCTCCATCGCTTTTAGGCTAAGGCTAACTGCCGCGGATGTCAAGCTTAAGATTCGCGCTACCTGACTTCCAGGGTCATGGGATCGCGCAGGGGCAGAACCGTGATCCTGCCGAAGTCCGAGAAGTGCTCGGGGTGCTTGTCCGAGCCCTGTTCGGCGGCATTCGGATCGCCTACCACCAAGAAAACCAGTTTGTCCGGATGAAGATACTTCCGAGCAGCCGCCAAGACGTCGTCCGGGGTCACCGCCCTTATGTTGTCGGCGTAGTTCTGCCAGTAGGCGTCAGGCCGCCCGGTGTAGCTGTCCTCAGCCAGGGTCATCACGGTGGCCTTCTTGCCGCTGAAGCGGTTGACCACGCCGCTTACAAAGCCGGCCTTGGCGTTTTCCACTATCTCAGGCTCGCAGGTCTCGGTGCGGATGCGATTGATCTCGTCCACTATCAGGCGGGTGCCGAAGGCTGCGGTGGCGTGCTTGGTCTGGAACCAGGCGCGGAAGGTGCCGGGATAGAGCACCGGGCGGTCGAAGGCGCTGCCGGCGTTGTAGGCCAGGCCCTCGTCGGAGCGCACTCGCCGGATTATGCGCGAGGAGAAACCGCCGCCGCCCAGGATGTCATTCATCACCGAAACCGCGTACTCGTCGGGGTTGTCGCGCTCGATGCCCACGTGTCCCACAGTGACGCGGGACTGGTTTACGTCATCCTTCTCGATCATGTACACCCCGGGTTCGGGATCGGGAATCCGGTCGGGCACCGGCGGAAGGTCCAGCGCGGGATTGGGCCATCCGGCGAGCATCCTGTCCAGCTTGGCCAGTATCTCCCGGGTCTTGAAGTCCCCCGAGGCCGCGATGGTGAAGTTCCTGGGGAAGAAGTACTTCCTGTGGAAGGCCGCCAGGTCCTCCCGGGTGATGGAGTTGACCGACTGGCCGGTGCGCCGCAGGAAGGCGGTTCGGGGGTGGTCGCCGTAGATCAGGAAGGCCCACTCGCGGGCTTCTATCTCCGAGGTGGAGGAGTTGCGCTGGGAGAGCTCCGAAAGGACGTCTGCGCGGTAGCGGTCGAGGGCCTGCTGGTCGAAGACCGGGTCGCGCAGCACCTTGCCGAAGAGCTCCAGGCCCGCGTCTATGTCCTTGGACAGGCAGAACAGGGTGGCGATGCCGCGGTCTTCATCAATCCTCACCGATATCTCGCCTGCCAAGTAGGCCAGCCGCTCGTCGAGTTCCGCAGCGGTCATCCCCGCCACGCCGCCGCTGCGCATCAGGTAAGCCGTGATGTCGGCCAGCCCCGCCTTCTCCCGGGGCTCGTAGATCGCCCCGGTCCTCACCAGGACGCTGAGCTCAAACGTGGGCAACTCGTGGGCCTCGGCCACGTACGCGGTGGCGCCGCACTTGAGGGTGCGCCGATAGGCGTCGGGGTGGGGAGGCCTGTAATCCAAGGGCTCGAATACCAGCTTGTCTGGGTGGTCGACGATCTCACCCGCGGCCTCGGCCGCTGCGACCGGGCCTGCGACCGGCAGGGTGGCCAGAACCGCCAGGACCGTGAGCGCGACGAGGGCGGCAAGAGCGCTAAGAGCAGTAAGGGCCGCCGCGTGCCCGGCCAGCGATCTTCTCATCTTGGTTTCTCCTTTGGCGTCCATCTTACTTACCCCCGGCGGCTTCGAGTTCCTTCAAGCGATCGGCCGCGATCTTCAAGAGCTTCTCCATTCCGGCCTTCTCCGCCGGGTCCTCGACCTGGTCCAACCGCGAGGAAAACATCGTGATCATCTGCTGAAGCTGGGCCGGGTCGCTGACGGACTTGATCATCTCGGCCGCCCGCGCGACACGGGGATCCTCCGCCGCAGGGGCCGCCCCCGCGGCCTCGCCTCCGGGGCTGGCCTTGGTGTTCACCAAGAGCACGCTGCGGTTTTCCCGCTCGAAGTACTTGCCCACCACCCGGCGGACTTCCTCGGCGGTCACGAGATCGCACTTCTTGGAATTGTTGTTGGCCTCGGTCCAGTCCCCCAGGGCCGCGTTCTGGCCAAGGACGAATAGGATGCCCATGCCCGACATCATGTCCATGAATCTGACCTTCTCTACCCGCAGGTGGTTCTTGACCTTCTGCAGCTCGTCCTCCGGCACCGGAGCGGCCCTCAGATCGTCCATGACCTCGTATATGGCCGCTTCCAACTGCTCGGCGCGAACTCCTGAGATTCCTTCGGCTGATATCTGGAAGGCGCCGGCGTACTTCCTCGAGTCCTGGCCGGCGTTTATCTCCAGGCCGCCTCCTCCGAAGCGGGGGCCGCGCCGGCTCTCGGAGCTCTTGGCTATTCCCTTCTCCTCCACCAGCTTCTTGTAGAGCCGCCCGGTCTTGCCGCTCAAGATCCCGGCCAGGACCTCGAGCGCGTAGCCGTCCGGGTGCTTCCAGGCGACGGTATGATACCAGAGCTCGACCTGCGGGTTGGTTTCGGCTTCGGCGATGAGGCGCTTTTCGCCGTACTGGCCTTCCTCGAGGGTCACGACGTCGGGCGGCTCGCTGGCGCCACGCGGCAGCCGTTCGAAGTACTTGCGCGCGAGCGCGAGCGTCTGGTCGGGGTCGAAGTCGCCGACAAGCATCATGGTGAGATTGTTGGGAGCGTAGTAGGTGTCGAAGTAGGCGTCGGCCTGCTCGTGGGTGATGCTCCCGAGGTCGGAGGCCCACCCAACCACGTCCCAACGGTAGGGCGACGACTTCCAGAACATTGCCTGGAAGTCCTCCTCGATCCGCCCGGTGGGAGTGGATTCCAGGCCCAGGCGGCGCTCCTCGCGCACCACGTCCCGCTCGGAGTAAAACTCGCGGAAGATCGGGTTGGCGAAGCGGTCGGATTCAAGCCACATGAAGAGCTCCAGCTTGTTGCTGGGCAGGCGGACAACGTAAGCGGTCATGTCGTTGGAGGTCATGGCGTTGATGAAAGTGGCGCCGTTCTTGGAATAGATCTCGTCGAAGTGGTCCTTGATTATGAGTTTGCGCTCCTCGAGGACCAGGCTGTCGAATGCGGCCTCGAGCTCTCTGTAGCGCGGGGTCTTGGCCTCGGGTGCCATCATGTCCTCTATCCGGCCCCTGCGCAGGCTCTCGCGCATTGCCCGCTCCTCCACGCGCATCAGGGCCTTGACCGAATCTATCTCGGCCATGATCAGGCGATCGCGGACGATGTCGGTGGTGCCGATGGTCTCGCTGCCCTTGAACATCATGTGCTCAAAGAGGTGAGATATGCCGGTGATGCCCTCGGTTTCGTTGGCCGAACCCACCCGGGCCACGATCGCTCCCATTATGGTGGGGGCGTCGTGCCGCTCCACCAGGAGAAGCTGCATGCCGTTGGCGAGCCAGTATTCCCGGGCTTCTATGTCCTGGGCGGCCGCGGGCGCCGCAACAGCGGCCGTCACCAGACCAAGCGCGAGTAGCGCATATCCGAAGTGCTTTCTCATCCGGTTCTCCTTCCGATGGTGCTGCAGCACGGTGTTGTAGCGCTGAGCCTTCGCTTGCTGCGTCTTCGGTTTTGGATGCGACAGACCATCCATGGTATCTCCCGGGGAGCCCCCTGATCAAGCTGGATTTGGCTGCCTGCGGGCCGGTGAAAACGGCCTGCCGGACCGGCGCACCAGACCGACCGGGCGGGTTCGTGGGGGCGGGCCTTTCCGGTTGACTTGGGCCGCAGGCTGTGGTACGCTTCCTTCGCGTCGCAAGGCAGGACGCAACCAAAATCGAACAGAAGTCCGAACACAGCCCTGGCTCCACCTTGATCAGTTGCTCAAAGGATAAGGCGAACTACGCTCTTCGGCCGGTCTTTGGCCGGGGAAGCGAAAGACTCGGTGCGGCACGAAGCGGAGGGGCCCAAGGCCAGCCCGATGCCGAGGGCCGTTCCTAGGCATGGGATCACCCGTAGGGGAGAAGGAGGTCCGTATGGCACGCAGGATGGCTTTCCTCTTTGCAGTAGTGATCTTGGCGATACCTTTGGTGGCGGTGGCGGATTGGGACCCCAGCCAGCCGGCCAAGTGGGTGCAGTACCCCGACGAGACCACGCTGGGCATCGACGTGAGCAGCTCCGATCAGTTCATTCTTGCGGATGATTTCCTGTGCACGGAGACCGGGTACATCACCGACATTCACATCTGGGGCTCGTGGCTGGACGACTATCTGCCCTACGGCACCGATCCGAACGCGGTTGTCTTCACCCTGAGCATCCATGCCGATGTCCCCGCCGGCCCGGGCAGCTACAGCATGCCCGGCGAGGTGCTGTGGTACCGGAGGCTCCAGCCAGGGGAGTTCACGTCGAGAATCTGGGTACAGGGAACTCCCGAGGGCTGGATGAATCCTCCGGAGCAGTACTTCTTCCCTGGGGATTATACCTGCTGGCAGTACAACTTCTTCATTCCGCCGACGCAGGCCTTCCACCAGTTAGGATCGTCGAGCAACCCCATCATCTACTGGCTTGACGTCAAGGCCGAGCCCCTCGACGGGGGGGCCTCGTTCGGCTGGAAGACCTCGTTGAGCCACTGGAACGATGATGCGGTCTGGGGTATGGGGCTGGAGCCCTACTTCGGCCCGTGGTACGAGCTTCGCTATCCGGCCGGCCACGAGTACTGGGGTCAGTCCATCGATCTGGCGTTCGTGATCACCGGCCAGGCCGACGAGCATCTGGACTGGGGCGACGCTCCCGACTCCCAGCTTGTTCCGCGCTATCCCACCCTGGCGGTCAACAACGGCGCCAATCACATGATAGGCGGGCCGTGGCTTGGCGATGCCACCGACAATCCCGACACCGAAGCTGACGGCCAGCCCACGGCGGCGGCGCGGGGGGACGACAACAACGGCGTCGACGACGAGGACGGGGTGAAGGTGCCGGCGCTGATCCAGGGGCGGACGGCCACGATCAAGCTTGAGATCAGCGGCGCCGGAGGCTGCGTTGACGGCTGGATCGACTGGGCCTGTGACGGGGCCTGGCAGCCCGCGGACCAGGTGATTGCCACCGGCCTGCTGGCGCCGGGTATCTACAACTTCGCAGTCACCGTTCCTCCGTGGGCTTTCGCCCAGCAGACTTTCGCGCGCTTCCGCGTAAGCACAGCCGGAGGCCTCATGCCCTGGGGCGCGGCGATGGACGGCGAGGTCGAGGACTACGAGGTATACATTCACGAGCCCTACAAGTGGCTGCAGGGGCCTGACGTCAGCCCCACGGGCATAGATGTCAACGCCAGCGAACCTTACATACTGGCGGACGACTTCCTGTGCACCGAGCCGGGCCGGATTACGGAGATCGTGGTTTGGGGGTCGTGGGTCAACGACTACCTGCCGTACGGATATGACCCGTCGGCCGTGGAGTTCACCCTGAGCTTCCACCGGGATATCCCGGCCTGGGAAAACCCGGACGGCTACAGCATTCCGGGCGTGCCGGTTTGGATCCACAGGTTCCCGGCCGGCAACTTCGTGGCTGAGCTCTGGCGGGACAACATAGAAGAGGGCTGGCTCAATCCGCCGCAGATGTACTGGTTCCCGGCGGATCACCAGTGCTATCGGTACACCTTCTACATCCCGGCTGAGGAGGCCTTCTTCCAGGCGGGCAGCGAGGCGGAGCCCATAGTCTACTGGCTGGACGTCCAGGCGACCCCGCTTGACTACGATGCCCAGTTCGGCTGGAAGACCTCGCTGGATCACTGGAACGACGACGCGGTTTGGGGCCAGGGACTCGAGCCCTACTTCGGGCCGTGGAGAGAGCTGCGCTATCCGACCGGCCATGTGTACGCCGGCCAGTCGATGGACCTGGCGTTTGCGCTGAGGAGCGATCCCACCAGCGGCGCGCCGGTCAAGGTGGGCGCGGGCGATATCGAGCTCTACCAGAATCAGCCGAATCCCTTCAGTTCGGCCACGACGATCCAGTACGTGCTGCCTGCGGCCGGGCGCGTGAGCCTGGAGGTGTTCGACATCACCGGACGCAGCGTCTCGCGGCTTGTGGACGAGGACCTGCCGGTTGGAGAGCACTCGGCGGTCTGGAACGGACGCGACGCGGCGGGCCATGAGGTGGCGGCGGGCGTCTACTTCTGCCGTCTGGCGGTCGGCGAGCGCGTCGTCACACGGACGATGATGTTGCTGAAGTAGGTTGGCGGACGGATTTCTGGTTTGAGATTGGGGAACCCCCGGCCGGGTGCCGGGGGTTCTCGCATACGGGAGGGCCGGTTCCGGCCGGATCGACGCGCGGGCCGCCCAGCGCCCGAGATCCAGCTTGGCAATCCCCCGCGGAGAGGATAGATTGGCGCAGGACGCGATATCGCGGAGGGCGTCCTACGGAGGGCCTGAGATGAGTACCACGGGCTTTGAAGAAGTTGCCAAGATCCTTCAGATGTCGCTGTCGCCGGTCGCCTTGATATCCGGTGTCGGCCTCCTGCTGATCTCAATGAACAACCGCATAGCGAGGGCTATTGACCGGGCGCGCGCGCTGTCGGACGAGCCGCTGCCGGCGGATGACGCGGCCAGGGATCACCACATCGTCCAGATAAGGATTCTCTATCAACGCGCGGTGATCCTGCGCGGCTCGATAACATTCGCCACGTTGAGCATACTCGGCGCGGCGGTGGCGGCGATGTGCCTGTTTGCGATGTACTACCTGGCGCTAAACCTGCACGCTCTGGTCATGACCCTGTGGGGACTGGCGCTGGCGTGCCTGGTGATCTCGCTGGCGCTGTTCGCCCACGACGTCACGCTCACACTGCGCGCCCTGAGGCTTCAGATCCAGAAGCACCTCTAAGCGCTACAGCCAGAGCGAGGCGACGGCGGGCACCGAGGCCCGATCGCGCAGGGTGACCGCGTTCCTGGGGCACACCGCCCTACACACCCCGCAGCCGTAGCACTTGCGGGCATCGATCATCACCTTGCCGCGCGCCTTGCCGTAGCCTATGGCGCCGAACTGGCAGGCACGCATGCACGAGCGGCAGCCGTTACACAGCTCGGGGTCGAGCTCGGCCACGTACTCCGCCCGGAACATTATCGGCACCCCACGGGTCACGGTGAAGCGCATGGCCAGGCAGTCTGCACGGTCGCAGTTACAGACCCCGCCGATGAACGGGGTCATGAAGGTCCAGACCGTGTGGCACAGCCCGTCCTTCTCGTGGTCCCGGAAGGCGGCCAGGGCCTGCTCCTTGGTCATGGTCTCCGCGCCCGCGGTGGCCACCCCGTCAAGGAAGCTCTTGTCCAGTTCGCGGACCAGCTTGCCGAACTCGCCGCCGTTCGGGGACAGGCTCACCCCGTAGCAGAAGCGTTGGTCGCCGCCGACCGTTGCATGCCGGCAGACGCACGCGAAACGGGTTATGGAGTTGACGAAGCCGAAGATCCGTTCCACGTCCTCTATGGGAACCACCTGGCCGAAGTGAACGTTCTTCGTCCTTCTGGTGACGTTCCAGGTCATCGCTCTGCGGACGAAACCCGGCATCCTGTTGAGCTTGTCCATCCTCGCTTCAATCTGGCCGACGTCCGCGGGCTCGGAGAAGAAACCGGCGATCATCTTGCGCCGGCGTGCGTCGCTCATCAGATCGTCGCCGTAGTTCTTGGCCTCGAGGTACCACTTCCTGCCCTCGCCGTGCTTGTGACAGAACTCACACATGGTCCGTACCTCCGGATAGGCTTGTTTGGTTCCCGGGACGGCATTATACTACAGCATCACGGTGTAGACCACCTCAATGCCGACAGACTGGAAGTGTTCCTTGTCACTGACGTTCGCACGGCTCTTCGCGCGACTGCCCGGGCTCCGGGCCGGTGTGGTGGCGGGTGCGGTTGCCGCCGTCCGGCTTGCGGGCGGGGTCGGCCTCGCACTGGCGCTGGGCTCGGCTGCTTCCGCGGCAGTCGGAGCGGTGCCCGTGGGCGACACCCTGACCGTGATCCAGCGGCCTCTCCTTAACATACCGGCTATCGTGGCGCCCGGGGGGATCCTCGCGATCCAGTGCGAGGCCGCCCCCGCCACCAGCGGCTGGACCGCCGAGCTCCGGCGCGGCGAGATCCGGCTTCCGCTTGAGATCACCGGTTCGGCGTACAATTCCTCGACCCTGTGGTGGGAGATCACCGCGCTGGCGCCGGAGCCCGAGGTCTACGACCTCTATGATCTCGCGGTCGGCGCGAGCGGCGGCATCGCGGACACCACCCGCAACGCCGTCCGGGTGATTCCCGAGATCAAGGACGACTACTACTTCGTCCACATCACCGATACCCATTTGCCGACGAGTCTCTATTACTACGAACAGGGGTCAGACACCGACTCCTCGGGGATAGTGGACCTGAGGGAGATCATCGGGGACGTGAACCTGATCAACCCGGAGTTCGTGCTCCTGACCGGGGATCTCATACACGAAGGCGAGCTCGAAGACTTCCTCGAGAAGCGCTATTTCTCGCGAGGCCAGCGGCTCTTGACCGAGTTCCAGGTACCGGTCTATCTCACCGCCGGCAACCACGACATAGGCGGCTGGGACGCCACACCGCCGCCGGACGGGACCGCCCGCCGGACCTGGTGGCGGTTCTTCGGATGGAAGAGGCTGGACGACCCTCCGGCCGGGGCGCCGGCCCGCACCCAGGACTTCAGCTTCGACTACGGGCCGGTCCACTATGTCGGGCTCGAGGCCTACAACAACTACGATTACTGGAGGCCCGAGATATACGGAGGCGACAGCTTCACCCAGGCCCAGCTGGCCTGGCTCGAGGACGATCTCGAGGCGGCCTCGGCGAGCTCCGCCAAGGTGCTGTTTTACCACTCCGACTTCCTGCGCCAGGTGAACCTGGCCACTCTCGGTGCGGACATGTCGCTTGCGGGGCACACCCACTCCAATCGGGAGGACTTCAGTCATCCTTACAGCATCGTGACGGGCTCGGCCACGGGCAGGCGAGCCTATCGCCTGGTGCGGGTCACCGGCGGCGTGCTTCAGCCGGCGGCGGCGCTCTCGGCGGGCTCTTCCGGGGACAACCTCAGGGTGGACTTTGCTCCGGCCAACGACGGAACCAACTACGGCGTCACCGCGACCGTGACCAACAACCTGAGCCAGCGCTTCGAGCACTCCCTCGTGCGGTTTGTGATGCCCAACGAGCCGGGGACGCCCGGGGTGGTCGGCGGGGCTCTGCTGCAGATCGATGCGTCGGGGCCTCAGGCGGTCTGGTACGTGGCCGCAGACGTTCCCGCGTCATCGTCGCTGGCGGTGACGGTGACACTTGACACCACCGACCTGGAGGCGCCCGAGGTGACGGTGGTCGCTCCCAACGGGCAGGAGTCGTGGGAGGTGGGCTCCACCTACGACGTGGCCTGGACCGCAACCGACAACTTCGGCGTGGTAACGGTGGCGATACTGCTGTCGCGGGACGGAGGGGCAGTCTACGGTGACACTCTCGCGGTCGGCGAGGCCAACGACGGGCTGTATTCCTGGACGGTCACCCCCGACGCGACAGCCGCGGCGCGGGTGATGGTGGTCGCCGCCGATAGGGGCGGCAACCAGGGCGCCGACGCCAGCGACGGCGAGTTTGAGATCAAGGAACAGACCGCGGGGATCCCCGCCCGCGTGGTGATAACCGGCGCAAGCCCCAATCCCTTCGGCGGCCGCACGGAGATAAGGTTCGGGCTGCCGCGGCCGGGGGTTGTCGAGGCGGATCTCTACGACGTCGCCGGTCACCTGGTGACCAGCGTGATGCGGTCGGAATACGACGAGGGGTTCCATTCCTTCGATTGGGACGACCACGGCAAGGTAAGCGCCGGCATCTACTTCCTCAGGCTGCGGCTGGGCTCCGAGACCGCGACCTCCAAACTGGTCATCCCCAGGTAAGTCGCTCGGCGCCCCGGTGCGGAGCGCAGCCCCCGCTGTTCGGGGCCATCGTCGGGCCGAAGCCCTTCGCTCAGAGGACTGACATTCGCTACGGGCAATCGGCCCCTCCTCTGCCCCCGCCTGGCCCCGGGATGTTTTCCCTCATAGATCGCCGGTGCGGTGACGATAATCTTGTGGATTGCGTGCCCAGCGGGGCCAAGGCCGGACTACGAGCGGGCCCGGGGAATATCACAGCGGCATCCGGTACGAGGGGATTCAAATGACCGAGAAGACCACCGGGGGCGGGGACGCCAGGCTCGAGGGCGGCGCCGTCGCCGAGGACATCATCAACAGCCTGCCCGGGTCGTTCTACGTCTACGACGACCAGTGGCGGCTGGTGCGCTGGAACAAGCGGCACGAGCAGATCATGGGCTACTCCGCGGAGGAGCTCCGCCACAAGCACGCGCTGGCATTCTTCGAGGGTGACGACCGGGACGCGATAGCCAAGGCGATAGAGAAGGTCTTCCGCGAGGGCAGCGCGGAGGTGGAAGCCACCGTGACAACCAAGGCCGGCGCGCGGATCCCCTGCTTCTTCACCGGCCGTCGCAGCGTCTTGAACGGCAGGCCGCATCTTCTGGGGCTCGGGATCGACATCAGCGCCCGGGTGAACATGGAGAGGAATCTCTCCAGCCGGGCGGACCGGATCATGTGCTTCCACAAGTGCCTATTGAAGCTGTCGCGTGCGGACTTCAGTGATCCCGACGCGCAGGTGCGGCAGATCATCGAATCCGACGCGAAGGCGATGCAGGTCGAGCGGGTAAGCGTCTGGCTCTTCAACCAGGGCGGCACGGCGATAGCCTGCGACGATCTATACGAGTTGACACGGGGCACCCATCAGAAGGGCGGCTCCATCGAGGCGTCCCGGTACCCAAGGTACTTCGAGGCCTTGAGAGAGAGCCGCACCATCGCGGCGGCCGACGCCTGGAGCGACGACCGCACATGTGAATTCGCGGAGGGCTACCTCAAGCCGCAAGGCATAACCTCGATGCTGGATGCGCCGGTCTGGCTTCACGGCGGGATCGTCGGCATCGTATGCCACGAGCACGTGGGGCCGAAGCGAGAGTGGCTTCCCGAGGAGCAGGACTTCGCCGCGTCGATAGCCGACATGATATCGCTGGCGATGGAGGCCGCGGACCGCATGCGTGCCGAAGAGGCCCTCGGCAGGTCGGAGGAGGAGTTCAGGCAGCTTGTCGAAAACGTCCCCATCGGCGTCTACCGCAGCACGCCCGAGGGCAGGATGCTGATGGCCAATCCCACCATGGTCAGCATGCTGGGATACTCCTCACTCGAAGAGCTTGCCAAGCGGGATCTGGACGACGAGTCCCGCCACCACGGCTACGCGCGAAGCGCCTACAAGGAGAGAATCGAGCGCGAGGGCAGGATCGTCGGCCAGGAGTCGGTCTGGGAGCGCAGCGACGGTTCCATGATCCACGTTCGCGAGAACGCGCGCGCGGTCTTCGACCAGGCCGGCAGGGCGATCTACTACGAGGGAACCATAGAGGACATCACCGAGCAGAAATGGGCCGAGGGCGAGCTCCGGAAGTACCACGGGCACCTTGAGGAGCTGGTGAGGGCGCGGACCGCGGAACTGGAGGGGGCCAACAAGCAGCTCCAGGACGAGATCCGGGAGCGGGAGAAGCTCGAAGCCGACCTGATCCAGGCTCGAGAGGCGGCCGAGTCCGCCAACAGGGCCAAGAGCGTGTTTCTGGCCAACATGAGCCACGGGATCCGCACCCCGATGAACGCGATCCTGGGCTACACCCAAATCCTCCAGCGCGACAAGACCATAGGCAGGACGCAGTCGGAGTACGTAGACATCATAGGCCGCAGCGCCGAGCATCTGCTGGGCCTGATCAACGACATCCTTGAGATGTCCAAGATCGAGGCCGGGCGGGCGATGCTGAATCCCGAGGAATTCGATTTTCACGCGATGTTGGACGACATAGAGGCGATGCTGCGGGCGCGCACCGCCGAGAAGGGGCTCTCGCTGGCGGTTTCCAGGGTGGAGGGGGTTCCGCGCTATCTGCTGGCCGACGGCGGCAAGGTCCGCGACGTGGTGATCAATCTGCTGGGCAACTCGGTGAAGTTCACCGACAGGGGCGGAATAACCGTCCGGGTGACTTCGCGCGTCTGCCGCGAGCACAGCGCGGATCATGTGGTTTCAGTGGACGTGGCGGACACGGGGTGCGGCATCGCCCCCGACGAGATCGACAGGGCCTTCGAACCCTTCGAACAGACCAAGAGTGGGCGCTTCCAGGGCAGCGGGACCGGCCTGGGCCTGCCGATAAGCCGCGAGTATGCGCGCATGATGGGAGGCGATCTGACGGTGGAGAGTGTGGCCGGGATGGGCAGCACCTTCCGCTTCACCTTCCAGGCGAAGGCCGTCGAGCCTGCTGACATACGAAGGGCGGCGGAGGATCGGGCCAGACAGATCGTCGGACTCGCGCCGGACCGCCCGGCTCCCAAGGTGCTCGTGGTGGACGACGACGAGCCCAGCAGGGAGGCGCTGGCGCTTCACCTTGAGATGGTGGGTTTCGATGTCCATTCGGCCGCGGACGGCAAGGCCGCGCTTGAGGTCTTCGAGCAGTGGGGCCCGGACGTGATACTGATGGACCTGTGGATGCCGGAGATGGACGGTCTGGAGGCCATGCGCAGAATCAAGGCCTCTCCCAGGGGAGCGGTGACTCCTATCCTTGCAGTCACGGCCAGCGTTCTGGAGGACAGCGAGAAGGATGCCGTCGCGGCGGGCGCGGACGGTTTCGTCCGCAAGCCCTTCAGGAAGGCCGAGATCTTCCACGAGCTCAAGCGGGTGCTCGGTATCGAGTACGTATACGAGCGCGCGGCCGGCCCTGAGAGCGAGCGCTCGGCGCCGAGCGCGCAGGCCGAAGCGGCAGAGGTACCCGCGGGATTGATGCACGAACTCATGGAGGCCACCGAGAGCGGCGACGCCGGCAGGCTGAGGTGCCTGCTCGAGGAGCATCGGGGAGCGCTCGGCGGCGCTCTCACCGACACGCTTCTGGCTCTGGCGTGCGACTACGAGTACGACGGGATACGGGAGGCGCTGCGTGGGACGGTGGTCGGCAGCGGTCAAGCGGGGGTAAAGGCGATTGACTGAGAACGCTCGCGTGATGGTGGTCGACGACACGCCGCAGAATCTGAGACTGCTCGAGAATCTGCTCGCCGAGCGGGGCTACCACGTCTTCGCTCTCCCCAACGGGGAGGCAGCTCTCAGGGCGGCTGCCAAGAGCCCGCCCGATTTGATTCTGCTGGACATAGACATGCCCGGCATCAACGGCTACGAGGTCTGCCGGAGGATCAAAGCCGACCCCGGCCTGGCGGAGATCCCGATCATCTTCATAAGCGCCCTGAGCGAGACCGCCGACAAGGTCAGGGCCTTTGAGGTGGGAGGGGTGGACTACGTCACCAAGCCCATCAAGTTCGATGAGGTGGCGGCTCGCGTCGCGACCCATCTCAAGATCAGGACGCTTCAGGCCAGCCTGGAGGAGCACAACAGGCGACTGGAGCACATCGTGGCCGATCAGGTGAAGAAGATATCGGAATCCCAGATGGCGACGATATTCGCGCTGGCGAAGCTGGCCGAGAACCGCGACACCGACACCGGCGAGCACCTTGAGCGCGTGCAGGAGTATTGCCGCGTCCTCGCGGTCGCGCTGCAGGAGCGCTCGGAGTACTCCGGCCTGGTGACCGACGATTTCATAGCCAACATCTATCAGGCCAGCCCGCTCCACGACATAGGCAAGGTGGCGATCCCGGACAGCATCCTCTTGAAGCCGGGCAGGCTAACCGAAGAGGAAATCGAGGTCATGAGGACCCACGCCCCGGTCGGCGCCGGGACTCTGATGGCGGTGCTTGACAGGTTCCCGGATAACGCCT
Source organism: bacterium (assembly GCA_049288275.1). Taxonomy (GTDB): domain Bacteria; phylum Arandabacterota; class Arandabacteria; order Arandabacterales; family Arandabacteraceae; genus JBAQHK01. The sequence continues at coordinate 43,205 of JBAQHK010000151.1, forward strand.
TCGTGGCCATGGGTATCGACATCGCAATGTACCACCACGAGCGATGGGACGGGGCAGGCTATCCCGAGGGCCTCGCCGGCGACCGGATACCGCTGTCGGCCAGGGTGATGGCGGTGGTGGATGTCTACGACGCTTTCCGGTCAGACCGCTGCTACAGAAGCGGCCTCACTCACGAGGCCACCCGCAAGATAATACTGGACGGGCGGGCAAGTCAGTTTGACCCGGTGATAACCGACAGATTCAGGGAGCTCGAGGCGGTCTTCCGCGGAATCTACGAAGAGACCGCCCGCCGCCACAGCCGCGCCATCCCCGTCGGCGCCGCTATCTGACCAGGGCCATCTCGGTTGTCATCTGCTGCTTGGTGGGGATCTTCATACCCCCCTGGCCGCCCACGGTGACCGTGCCGGTGATTCTGGTCTCCGACGTCAACTTCACCAGAAGGCCGAGGTCGGCCGCGAAGAACCAGGTGTCGGCTCCCTCGGTCGCAGCCTCGAGGGCTACCTGGGCGCCCTGCTGCGTGCCCGCGCCGGTCACCGTGCCTGTGGTCAGGGTTGTGATGCGGCCGCACCGCATGCCGCCGATCTCCTCGAAGCCCGCCAGGGTGTGCACGTACTGCGTCATGACGGTCACGGCCATGCCGCCGTCTTCGGTCTTAACGGTATCGGCCGCAGTCCATATGTCCCCGACTTGGAGCGGGCGGCCCGCCAGGTCCGGGAAGATCGCCTGAAAATCGGGTTTGACGCTTCGCTGGCCCGCCGTGCCCAGGTTGTACTGAATCAGGTCGGCCCCGACTATGTCCGTCTCCTTGCCCGCCGCCGTGAGCGCCATCTCGAAGGTCTTGCCGACCGCCGGGGCGGTGTCGGCCGTGAAGGCGCCCTGCGGGGTGGTCATCCGCGCCTCCAGAGAGTCTATCTTCACCGTGAGGGCCTGCTTGCCCTTGTCGGCCTTGCCCGGGACCAGCGTGAAGACCATGCTCCTCACGGTCTCGACATTCATGGTCTGGCCCATCATCTCCATCGCCTGGCTGGCGATCTGACTGTTGCTGTAGGTGACCGGCACCGCTTTGGCCATGCGGTACTCGAGGTTGGCGCCGGCGTCAACCTTGGCCCCCCTCATTGCCGCACAGCCCGAAAGCGTACCGATCGCCACGGCGGTCGCCGCCACAAGCGCGACCGCAGTCACACTGCGTCTTTCAAACATGTTTGCTGCCTCCTTTGAAGGTCCGGCAGATCATCTCACAGGCCGGGCCCAATGTCCACCACTGCCCGATATTTGGATTGACAGACCGAACGCCACACATACAATTACATGGCGTGATGGCGCGACGGCATGGTCGGCGGGAAAGGAGGGCCAGGTGCAAGTTGCCTGACGACCGTCGGCGCCGCATGAGGAGATCTGGTTGAGAGGAGGCAAGTAATGAAGCGAATGATCTTCTTGGCTGCCGCGATGGCGCTTCTGCTCGCGGGAGCGGTGTGGGCCCAGCCGTACATCGGGGCCAAGACCGGCATGATGATGATAGA
>JBAQHK010000152.1:0-5189 GCA_049288275.1 bacterium
AGGCGGAGACCCCATCGTCTGGCAGCTGCATATGATCGACGACAACTTCACCGGGGTCTGGCCGGCCCATGCTGCCGATATGGATGGCGACACCTACACCGACATCGTGGCCGGCGGCGGCCTGGAGATCCGGTGGTGGAAGAATGGGCTCGCCCTGAGCGGCGTGGGTGCGAACGACGGCCAGGGCACCCATCCGGCCTCGCCATTTGAGCCTGTAAGACTCTACCAGAACTCGCCCAATCCCTTCAGCCCAGCGACTGCCATCCGCTTCGAGCTGGCGCGGGCAGGCTACGTGCGGCTTTCGATCTACGACATAGCGGGCAGGCTTGTCCGAACCCTTGTGGACACCAGCATCCAGGCCGGTAGCCACTCTGTGGCCTGGGACGGCAGGGACGAGAAGGGTGGCGAGATGGCATCGGGGCTCTACTTCTATAGGGTGGCAGCAGGCACCGCCACAGAGACCAGACCTATGACCTTGCTGAGATAGAGAAGCCTCAAGTCTCCCAGGAGATCGACGAGTACACGCGGGAATGCCTGGCTCTGAGGGTAGCAAGGAGCCTTGACTCTGGAGACCTTTGACCTGGCAATGGGGGACGCCGAGAGGGAACGGGTTGACCAAGACCTCATTATGCAAGCCCTCGCCGACTTCACCGAGGTCTTCGCTGAGCTCCCGCCCTACAAGCAGAAGGACCTACTACGCCTCGTGCTTCATAAGGCGATCCTTGGACCCGACTGCGTGAGAATGGCCCTCTATGGGCGACCGCCCGAGCTAGGGCCTCTGGCTACGGCTGAGCCACGCACTGGGACATTGAACTGGCTCCTCGGGCAGGTGTCCCAGGGCGCGGTGCTGTGGGATACTGCACTTCTACCAATTCGCCGGATGGCGCCAATTGCCGACCGTTCTCCTGATCTAAGAGTGCCGCGAGTGTCTCGCCCCCTTCCGGACCTTCCTTGACGACCTCCGGCAGCACCTGCTCCACCTCCTGGGCCACCGGCCCGTAGTGCTTGCCATAGGGAAGCCCCTGGTCGGGAACTCCTCTCTCCGCCACTCAGAAGTGGCGGCTGCTCGGCACCACGGCCCGTTGTCACCATGTGCTCAGTGCAGTGCGTTTCCAGCCCGCGGCCGTCTTCACATACAGGTAATTGCTGTCCCAGGCTACATCGCCAACGCTGCCGTGCGCATCTGCAGTGCCCGTCGGGGTGAAAGCGATGCGCATCCTTATCTGGGCATAGCCCGTCGGGCCATTGACGTCCAGTTTCGCCGTGGGAGTGGTCGTGCCCACGCCGACATTGCCGAGCGTGTCAGCAACGACGAGGATATTGTTCTTGGCGGCCGGCCCGTGATACCTCAGTTCGAGCTTTTGGCCGTCATCGCTATCGGTGCGCATATCCCAGAATGCCGTGCCACCTTCGGCAAGATACAGGATGGGGTCCAGGCCGGCCAGAGCGTCTACCGATATCGCCGTATGTCCGCTACCTGCATTCGTGAAGTGTCCCACAACCTCAGCGTAGCCGTTCACCCCGCCCGAGGTGGATCCGGCGCCGTTGACATGGAGGAGGTTACTAGGATAGATGTCCCCCACCCCCAACCGTCCGCTACCGATTTGGGCGTGCACTACCCCGCCGATTGACACGAGGTCGTGAAATGCGTCCCAATCGACCCCGCCCTTGTATGCACCCTTGTAGTAGAAGCCAATCCCGGCACTCGCATGGTCGGCCGGCGAGTAGGTCGAATTCAATGCCAGGTTAGGTCTCTCGCCGGTAATCGTAACTGCGCCGAGCGTGTCCTGCCCCCCGATGGAGATCTTGCCGCCTGGCTGGATGCGCAGTCTCATCGTTCCGCCAGTGCCGAAATCGAGAGCATTGTTCTCCAGGTTAGAGAGACTGCCTCGGCCGTCCATGGCGACTGCAATTTGCAGGCCATCGTTCGAAGTCTTGCCGGTAATGCCGTTGCTCATCTGCAAGCACGTCGCGCCATATGCCTCGCCGTCCAAATGCAAGAGACTTTGAGGGCTCTCAGTTCCGATCCCTACCTTACCCGAGAAGTAGTTGCGGCCGCCCTTGAAGTAGCCGGCATAGCCGCTGGGACTTGCGGTCTCTCCGTAGACAGCATAGTTTACGCCACCCCCATGTGCCAGACCCTCGACCCCTTTGCCTTCGGCCGCGAACGACCCGCCATGAATGCCGATACTCTTTCCGGTGCTTGCCCACGCTATTCCGACAACGCCCACGCTTGGCGTGACGGATGCGCTACTGAATGTCCCACCCAGCACGCCCACGCCTCCCTGGGCCGTTGGAGAGCTCAATTCACCGTGGAGGCACTGCCTGCTGATCGCCGAGGATGAGTCATGGATCTCGACCTTGAACATCGGGCCCGAGGTGCCTATTCCTATGTTTCCGGTGACTGCTGATGACATATTGCTCCCGGAGATGGTCCAGTCACTATCGGGGTGTGCCTCGAGTGCCTGCCAGGTTCCGGCGCCGTTAGCATCCGACGTGAGTACGCGGCCCGCTGCTGCGCTCGTTGGCATGGTGAACCCAGACGTTCTGGTTATACCGGCGACATCCAGCTGCGCCTGCGGCGCCTGTGTGGCTACACCGACATTGCCGGAGCCATCGACATAGATAGCGCTTGCAGGTTCACCGTCTGCTGCGTCCAGCGAGTGATGTGCATGGGCCGAATCAGCAAATGCATCAGCATGTAGCCCCGCGACCGTGTGGGAATTGGCCGCCTGGATCGCGAAGGGCACGCTCGCCATCTCCCGGCGAGGGACGAGCACTTCGCCATCCACCTCGACCTCGAGCCATCGCGGCCCGTCGAAGGCCACGTCTATCGAGTCCGTACTGCCCAGAACCGCGGCGAAGACCCCCGCGGAGTCTGCCGTCACCGGCTGGGTCTCGGTCCATAGAGCCGTGCCCTCCGCAGGTTCGCCGAAGATCCTGAAGACCACGGCGTGGGCACCTACCAAAGGTGCACCCGCAGCATCCATCAATCGCCCCTGATAGTTGATCTTTCGCGGTACTTGGCTGAGAGCCACGCACTCAACGCCAAGAATCAAGCCGACCAAGACGAGGATTCCGACCACCGGGCAACTGCGTCTAAGCGCACACATCTCCGTCCTCCGTGGGTTGTGTAATCACTCTTGTCTGCAACACGGGCCGAAAACCATCTCATCTTAGCTGTCACCTCATACGTGGTCAATCATCATCTGCTGCCGCAGTATGCACGACGGGATGGCAACGGAGGGCCCCGCTATCAGGCAACAGAAGGGGCGGAGACATCACGGAGTACTGGATGCTGCAGGACTCAGCACCCGGAAACGGACTGGCTCCTCGGACAGGTGTCCCGGAGTGCGGTGCTGTGGGACGACGTTTCTGCCCGACCCCTTCGATCTTGCTTACTGAGAGTGGCGGATCCCTTCGCCTGAGAGAACCACACGATAAGCACTTGGAATGCCCTGGTTTCAGGTCGATTTGCGATCTTGACCGCGGGGTTGTCCCGGATCATACTTTCCACAATCCCGTTGGGGATGGCACTTGCGGCCCGACCGACCGGTTCGACACAGCAATCCACTAACGTCGGGCGCTGTCTGAATAGGAGAAATGGCACATGACCAGAGCAACGCTGCTGTCTTTGCAGCTCCTGATTGTCCTCGGGGGCAACTTCATCATGTGGGAAGACTCCACCGCCCATCAGCCCAATCTCGTCGGTATCCAAACGCAAACGACGATCCAGGACCCCGAGGTTTCGAAGGCTTACTACGGCGAACTCGCCGGCAAGCAAGCCGTGTACGAGATCCAGTGTGATTCATCATTCAGTCTATACGTCAATCTCCTGGTTCCTGATATTCCCGGAGCCAGAACAGACTTCTCAGCTGATATCTACCACGAAGGACAGCTACTCACGAGACTTGATGGGAGCGATTACCACTGGACAACCTTCTACGAGCCATTTGGCAATGACACCTACCTCCAGGGTCCGGAATACAGGAGCAAAGTGGGTCCGGGAGCATACAGGATCGAGGTAACTAATAATCAGAACCAAGGAAAGTATGTGCTCGCCACAGGAGAGCTGGAGAAATTCCCTCCAAAGGTAATCCTGCGCACCCTGATGATCCTGCCCAAGCTAAAGAGAGACTTCTTTGGCAAGTCGCTTTGGCTGGACCCTCTCAGCCGAATATGGCGACTACTCCACCATTGAGCGTAGGCTCAGACCTGGCTCCCAAGAACGAAAGCGACACCAGGGTCTATGAATTGGTTTGTTCCGCACCCTAAAATCACTGGCTCCTCGGGCAGGTGTCCCAGGGCGCGGTGACGTGGGATTTGGTTTGCTTGATGCCCAAGTGGCCGAGATTGCGGGGACAATACCTTGATCACCACGTCACGGCCCTGCCGCCTGTCCTGGGTGCGGTAGACCACGCCCATCCCGACTACGTCAAGCGTGGGGAGCGTCTTGAAAGCACCGAGCGAAGTGCCCGTAGCGAACCTGCGAGTCAGTGCTCCTCACTCCAGGCCGTCAACCAGGTAGAGATCGGTCAGATACCGGGCGTACGAGCAGGCATAGCCCTGGCCGTCCGGCGTGAGGCAAACTCGAAAGGCCAACACCCCCGTGGAATCAGGCATGCCGAACGTCTTCCAGGGCGTCCTCTGCCCGGTGGCCAGATCGATGCGAAACACGCGCAAGCTCGTGCCCACCGTTCCGAGATAGGCGGAATTGCCGTCCGCGGCCCATTGGGGTCGTCCATCCCCGGGCATGAGTGTTGTGACATACCTGGCACTGTCCCCGTTGAGGGGACAGACGAAGAGCCGTCCGTCCCCCGATGTAGCGATCACGAACCGGCCGTCAGGTGAAACTTCAGACCCGACGATTCCCTCCTCCGTGAAGGGCTGCGGGAGCCCTCCCACTAGATCCTGAAGGTAGGTGCGTTGGTCCCGACCCGCCTCCGAACCCACGAAGACGATGTGCCTCCCGTCAGGGAGCCAGTCGACGGACTGGTACGCCTCGATCTGTCCCCGTGGCAGCGAAGTGGTATCTCCACTGCCCGTGGGCAGCAGGAGCAGCCGCTGAGGCGGGCCAAAGTGAATCGCTGCAGCCCACCTGCCGTCGGGCGAGAGGGAGCCAATCCCAGCTTCGCCGAGCTTGACGGGTGGGGAACCATCCATCCCGCGAAGGCAGAGCGCGTATTGCG
>JBAQHK010000153.1:0-2373 GCA_049288275.1 bacterium
GTTTACTTCGCCAGGATATCGGCCGGCGGCAAGACCAGAAACGCCCGCGTGACGATAGCAAGATAGCGGCAGGTTAGATCCGGGGAGACGGCGCTCGGGCTCAGGCCCGGGCAGGCAAGGGAGGATCGGCATGAAGATGGCTCGAGGATCTCGCGCGTTTTGCCTGGCGCTCGGAGCGGTGTGCGGCGCCGTCATCGTTGCAGCAACTACCCTGTGGGCGATGCCGCTTCGGCCGGATATCGTGGACAGGCTCAGGGTCGAGGGAAAGATGGCCGAGGAGGCGACCCTGGAGCAGGCCGCTCGGGCAAGGGGAGTCAACAACCTGGGTGAGAACAAGGTCTACCACATCGCGCCCGGGGCCTCGCTTATGTCCACATCCAGGCAGGCGATCGTGATCCTGGTGGACTTCTCCGACAACGTGGCCGACACCGTCACCTACCCTTCCTCCCATTACACCGATCTGCTCTTCTCGGTGGGCAGCTACCCCACCGGAAGCATGCGCGACTACTACCTGGAGAACTCCTACGGCAACTTCACCGTCACCGGCCAGGTCACCGCGTGGCTGCGGTTGCCTGAGACCTACGCATATTACGTGGACGGCCAGCGGGGATTCGGAGACTATCCGCAAAACTGCCAGAAGATGGTGGAGGACGCGGTCGAGGCCGCCAACGCCTACGTGGACTTCTCGCAGTACGATAACGACGGCCCCGACGGCATCCCGGACTCCGGGGACGACGACGGCTACGTGGACGCCCTGTTCGTGGTTCACGCCGGCCCGGGGTACGAGCAGACCCACGACCTCAACGACGTTCATTCCCACGCCTGGTCGACCTACTATGACGTCGAGGCGGACGGCGTTTATGTCTCCCCGTACTCAATGGAGCCCGACAACGGCAAGATCGGCGTGTTCTGTCACGAGTTCGGACACGTGCTGGGATGCCCCGACCTGTATGACTACGGCTACGATTCACGCGGGGTGGGCGACTGGTCGCTCATGGCCTTTGGCTGCTGGGGGAACGGCGGCATCACCCCGACCCACATAGACGCGTGGGACAAGGATCTTTTGGGCTTCCTCGCACCCATCGTCCCCACGGGAAGCCTCATAGACATACCGGTGCCCAAGGTCGAGGACCACGCGGTGGCCTACAAGGTCTGGACCGGGGGCTCCCCGTCCAACGAGTACTTCCTCGTGGAGAACCGCCAGGCGACCATGTTCGACGCCTACATGCCGGGTAGCGGCTTCGTCATTTATCACGTTGATGAGAACATGTGGGACAACGACAGCCAGCGCTGCGGCAGCGGCAGCCCTCATTATCTGGTGGCCGTGGAGCAGGCCGACGGCGAGTGCGATTTGGAGTACTACGTGAACCGCGGGGACGCTGGCGACCCATGGCCGGGATCGGGCGGCACCCACAACCCCAATCACGCCTTCAACCTGCTCTCCACGCCGAACACCCGCAATTACGCCAATTCCGCGACCGGGGTCTCGATCTACAACATCCATTTCGCCGGCCAGACCGGTTATCTGAGCATCGCGGTCGCCGCCGTCGCGCCGACGGTGGTGGTGGTCGCACCCAACGGCGGTGAGGCACAAGAGGTGGGCCAGCCTGATACCGTTCGCTGGATCGCCTTCGACGACCTCGTGGTGGACTCCGTGAGCGTGCTTTTGTCGCGCGACGGCGGCGCCACATATCCCGAGGTACTCGCTCACGGCGAGCCCAACGACTCCGCGCTGGTGTGGACCGTGACCGGCCCCGTGACAACTGCCGCCAGGATCAAGGTGGTGGCCTACGATCGCTCGGGCTACTCGGCGGCCGACGTGTCCAATGCCAACTTCCAGATCTACGATGTGTCAGGTGCGCCCAAGCTAGATGTTGCGGAACTTCGGATTCTATCGGTCGTGCCCAATCCGACTCGCGGGGGAGCGCAGATTGCCTTCTCTTCGCCCGATCGCGGAGCTCGGGTGAGCGTCTATGATGTTACGGGAAGGCTGGTCGCCGCTCTCGATGTGCAGTCGGCCGAATCGATGGAATCGGAAGCCGGGCTTTTCGAAGCCGCCTGGGACGGCACCGATACCCGCGGCGCCGCGATGTCGCCTGGGGTCTACTTCCTGCGCGTGGCCTCAGCCCGCGAGGCGCGAACAGCTCGACTGACGATCACCAGATCGGGGATCACCCGACATCAAGTCGGGTTGCGCGCAGATCTCCTCGGATGGTCGAGGTTGACCGCCCCTCCGTGTCGGAGTTAGATATCAGCGGCGCCCAGCCGGCGATCTGCTCCCGGCCTCGGCGCTTACCTTACCAGGAGCACCCGGCCGACTTCCTCGGCGCCACCGGAACTCACCCGCAGGAAGTACATGCCCGCGGGCACGTC
>JBAQHK010000154.1:0-30345 GCA_049288275.1 bacterium
CTCTCGGCACAGAGAACCATTAGGATGCTCTACGTGCTTCCTCCGGCATTCTGGGCGCTAGATTCTGTTCTGAGGGAACTCTATATCCAGGAAAAGGTCGACGGGGCTAAGAGCGACACATACACTAGCCAGATCGAGGCGATGCGCGGAAGCGTAGGCGATACGGCGCACAGATATGCCGGTAGCGAAGTGGACGAGGCCGCCGTGGAACGCGAAGCAGCTGACGCATTCGATCGTATGTCGCCCTCGGGGAGGGACAAACTCAGGACCTCGCAGTTGACGAAGGAGTTTACCGACCTGTCCTTCTTGCGCAGGCACCTGCGCGACGAAATCGACTGCTACGCTGCGAAACAGGCTGTTCCATCAGACTATCATGATGCACTGGTCGTGTGCGTCTATCGTGCCTCGCCATCATTCGTGCCGTTGCTGTGGGCGAAAACCGACAGTGAGGGTGAGATGAGATTCCGCATCGCTGAGGAGGCGGCGGACCCGATCAGATTTGCAGGGAAGGTATTCGAGGACAAGGACGGGAAGTTCGGTGTCCAAAGGATTTGGACGGAGACCCCAGCCCCTACGAAGAATGATCCCCTCGATCCGTAGTTGCTTAGGGACGATCTCAGAGGTTACTCAGAGCAGCAATTGCGCGCCGTCCTGCCGCGACACGCCTTCCACCGGACAAAGATCTGATCGCGCCTCTGGTTGCTCTAGCCATTAGCATTGTCATTCTCACCGCTGCCTCTGGCAGGATTCCCTTATGATACGGGAAACGCCTCAAGCGTGGTGGAAGCGCTGGCATCCCGGTGGCAGCAGGCCCCCGGCGGTATAAGCACCGGATCCTCCCAAGTGGCAGGGGTGGCAGGACTCGAACTAGTCCGTTGGCTAGTACGATCTGTTGAGGGAGCGCAGGCCGCGCTCGGCGTAGATTTCGGGGTGGGCCTTGATGTTGATCCTGAGGTAATACTGCCAGATGCCGTCGGAGTAGCGCCTCACGAGGCTGGCCTCCCAGCAGTGGAGATCGCGGTAGATGCCGAACTCCTGGTAGACGGTCTCCTTGCCGGAGAGGTCGAAGCGGCCGCTGTAGTCGATCCGCCAGTTGCGGGTGAGGCTGAAGCCGGTCATGAACTCCAGCCAGTAGGTGTCGTCCGCCCCTTCGAAGCCCTTGGTGTACCTGTAGGCAATGTCGAACCTCCACGGGTTGGTGGTAACCGATGACGCCTCACCCCCGCCGACGCCCTCCTCGGGCACTTTGGGCTCCTCTATGAGCTCGGGCTCGGGCAGGCCGGGCGGGATCGGGCCCTTGCCGGTGTAGCCGAACCTGGCCTGGAAATCCAGGGACTTCAAGGACAGGTGCACCGGCTCGTTGGAGAAGTCCAGATCGAAGGTGGCGTATTGAGTGGGATAGAAGCGCAGGTTGCTCTGGATCGTCGAGAAGGGTGTGGTCTTCTTGTTGTCCTTGTAGAGGAAGTCGTAACTGGTCGACGTGTTGAGCGAGAGCAGGTCATCGATCTTCCGTGTCTCGGCGCCGCTGCCGAGCTTGGCCTGGAGCCGGTTGCTCAGGGATATCGACATCGAGCTGGACTTGCCCACCGCGGAGGAAACACCGGAAAGAGCCCAGAACCGGTTCGCGTACTTGGAGAAATCCGGCCGGTGGGTGAAGCTCACCGAGGGCGACATCACGTGCCGGAGCGCGGCCAGGGGGCCGATGCGCGGGAAGTAGGATCGGTAGAGGGTCATCCTGGCGTCCACGCTGCCCCAGTACATCAGCCGCGTGGCAAGGCTCTTGCCGGCCTTGTCCTGGTCAAACACCGTGACCGCGGTGGTCAGGGACGGATTCAAGTTCACCCAGCCGAAGGGGTTGAACTTGGTCACGAAATCGGTCTTCAAGTCCCCGGCGGAGTTGGTGGCCTTGCCCCCGGTGCAGCCGCCGCACCACTGGCTCATGTCCTTGCGGTCGCCGGTCAAGACCAGGCGCGACCTCACGCTCTGCGACTTGCCGCCCAGGGCGAAGTCGCTGTCCAGGTTGAGGTTCACGCTGCCTGACTGGCGCGAGGTCTTGGTGGTTGCGGTCTGGCTCCTGAGGCCCGAGAAGCTGGAGCTCGCCGAGAAGTAGGTTCCCTTGTGCCAGGAGCTGTCCCCCCGGGCCGGCGCAAACAAGGTTCGCCGGTTGAGGAGCAGGCTTGCCGTCGGCAGCTTTTGCGAGATCTCGTCGGTGTCCAGGTTCTCCCGGCGTTGGGCGGCGAGATTGATGCTTCCTCCCTGAAATGACCTGGAGTAGGAGACGTCGGACTCCAAGACGCGCCTCAAGGCCTTCTCAAGGTCGTCGCCGATGTCCTTGCGATAGGTCTTGTCGCTTACGAAGTCGGCGTGCATCACCACCTTGCCGGTCTCGCCCACGGTCTGGGTGTGGCTGGCGTTGAGGTCCCATCGGGAGTTGTCGGTCTCGATGTTGCGGGTGTAGGAGCCGTTGAAGGAGCCGCTCAGAAGGTAGCGCACCTTGTAGCGGCTCTCGTTGTAAACGATCCACCGGGACTTCTCGTAGTAGTCCCCCCACAGGCTGGTGTCGAAGTAGTCGTTGGGCGCCCAGTAGTATCCTACATTCCGCACGAACCTGCCCTTGTTCTCGTCGAAGCCCAATTCGATGCGCGGAAGCAGGATGCCTGAATCCCTGCCCTGCTTTATGGAGAACATGTAGAAGGGAAGCGCCAGCACCGGTATCCCGCGGATCCTCAAGACCACCGGGCGCGCGATCACCTTGTCGTTGAGAGCGATCTTCATTGCGGAGCTTGTGAAGGAGTAGTGAGGATCGACGTAGTTGCAGCTTGTGTAGGTGCCCCCGGCCACATTGAGAGTGTTCTCGCCGGTCTTGCGGATCAGCCGCCCGGTGTAGAGCCCCTGCTCGAACTGGGTCCTGCCCGCCACCACCGCCCCACGCTTGGTCTTGAGATTGTAGGACATCTCGCTTCCGGTTATCTTGTCCTGGCCTTCCCAGAGCACCGGGTCCACGCTTGCATAGAGGTCGTAGGTCCGCGAGTCGTACTCTATCTCGCGCGAGTTGAGCCGCATCCCGAGATAGACGACGCCCGCATCGCCGCTCAAGAACATCTTCGACTTGGGAACGTCGTAGTGGAGGCTGTCGGCCTCGTAGACCACGTCTCCACCAGCGGCGTTGCCTTCCCTGGCGCTGTCGGCGGCGGTGGTGTCGCCGGTCACCCGGTAGAAGCCGCGCACCTTGCCCACCACGGTCGCGGTCTTGGCCTCGCCGTCCTCGAACCCCAGGGTCATGGACTCTCCGCGCACCTCGTTGCGTGAGGCCACGGTATCCCCCGGCGCCGGCAGGAAGACCCCGGTCGCCCCACCTGCGACCCGCATCTCGGAGAGCTCGTCCTCGCTGAAGTACATGGTGATGTCGGTGCCGGTGAGTTCGCTGCCTTCGCCCTCCTCGGGCAGATAGACGCACCTGGCCGAGCCCGAGACCACGACCTGGGAGATCCGGTCTTCGGTGCTGTAGATGGTGATCGAGTCTCCCGAGACCGAGCTTGCCTCCTGGGTCATCGACGGGTCTTCGGAAAGAATGGACTTGTCCTCCAGATCGAGGAAGACCGCGCGCCCGCACTGGCCCTGGGTCTTGCCCCGCGTGATGCCCACGTTGCCCACCGCGACCGCCCGCTTCTCATCGGAGAAGACCTCCATGGAGTCGGCGGTCACGGTCATCGCTTCGCGCCCGGCCCGCTCCATGATCTCCAGCACCGGCGCGAGTCGCGCCGTGCCGTGGCGCGTCTCCTTGAGATAGGTGATCTCGCCCGCCTTGACCGTGGCTCCGTAATCGTCGTCGCCGATCACCACGTTGTCCCAGGCCCGTATCAATCCCTGCGAGCGAAGGTAGACCGCCCTGTCGGCTCGCATGTACCTCACGCCCTCCGCGTAGGTGACACCCCCCACCACCTCGAGGCTGTCCCGCTCGGCGTCGTAGACCCCGCGCCGGGCGGTGAGCTTCGCGCCGGACTCGATCACCTCTACCCCGCTGGGAAAGGTCACTCGGCGCGCGGCCCTCAAGTACTCGCCCTGGCTTCCCCTTATCTCCACTCCCTGCCGGGTCACCACCACGTTGCCCGCAAGCCTCACGGCCTCGGTCCGCTTGTCGTACGATCCGGAATCCGCGGTGGCAGTGGTGGCTCCGTGGACTATCCTGACGTGGCCCTCGAGCACCACGGTCTCCTCGTCGCCCTGGCGGCTCCCGACCAGGCGGTCGGCGGAGACGTCAAAGGGCTCCGCGGCGGGCGCAGGAGCAGGATCGGCAGCAGATGGCGCGGGGGCCGCCTCTTCGGCAGCACCAGGCAGCGGCAGCGCCAGCGCGCAGCACACCCAGACACCGAGGGCGCATGCCGCGATCCAGATACTGCGCTTTCGCATCGTCATCGAGTCATGACCTGCTCAGTCGAGATTGCTCTCAAGGCTTCTCTGGGGAGACGGGCAGCGGGAACTTGCGGACCAGCTCTCGTACAGGCCCTTTCGCAGGCACTTCGGTCGGCGCTCAACTTCAAGCCACACTTCAGACCACGGTCTTCTCGTCCCCGGGGTCGAAAAAGTGAATCCTGCGCATGTCTATGAACAGGCCGATCTCGTCACCCGGCTTTATCTCGCGCCTGGTGGTAAGGCGCGCAACTACGGGGCTCTTGCCGGTCGTGACATAGACGAAGGTCTCGTTGCCCATGGGCTCGACGACCTCCACCGTGGCCTTGAAACCGGCCTTCGCGCCGGCCGCCTCGTCCGGGACCTTCTCGTAGAGCGATTCCGGCCTGACGCCGAACACGATCGGTTTGTCCATGTAAGTCTCGAGGACCTTGCCGTGCTCGGCGGGGACAGTCGCCCTGAAGTTGCCTTCGTCGAAGGCAAGCCCCCCGTCCCGCACGATCCTGCCGTCGAGGAAGTTCATAGCCGGGCTTCCTATGAATCCCGCCACGAACTTGTTGATCGGCGCATTGTAAAGCGTCATGGGATCGGCCACCTGCTGGATCACACCGTCCTTCAAGACCACGATGCGCGTGCCCATGGTCATCGCCTCGATCTGGTCGTGGGTGACGTAGATCATGGTCGCGCTGAGCTTGCCGTGGATCTTGGCTATCTCGGTGCGCATCTGCACCCGGAGCTTGGCGTCCAGGTTAGACAGAGGCTCGTCGAAGAGGAAGACCTTGGGTTTTCTCACGATGGACCTGCCGACAGCGACACGCTGACGCTGACCGCCGGAGAGAGCCTTGGGCTTTCTGTCCAGCAGGGTCTCGATGCCCAGGATCTGAGCGGCTTCGCGAACCCGCTGCTTGATCTCCTCCTTGGGGTACTTCCTCAACTTGAGGCCGAAGGCCATGTTGTCGAATACCGTCATGTGCGGATAGAGGGCGTAGTTCTGGAAGACCATGGCGATGTCGCGGTCCTTCGGCGGGACGTCGTTCACCAGCTTGCCGTCGATGTAGATCTCGCCCGAGGTGATCTCCTCGAGCCCGGCGATCATCCTGAGCAACGTGGACTTGCCGCAGCCCGACGGGCCGACCAGAACCAGGAACTCGCGGTCCGCAACTTCGAGATCGGCTTCCTTCACGGCCACGACGTCGCCGGAGAAGACTTTGGTGACTTTCTTGAGGACTACCTCAGCCATATCCGCCTCCGAGCAGGTCTAGCCACGGCCCACCTTAGAGTCGGGCCAAGTATAGGTTCGGCGCCCTGAGGTGTCAAGGCGTTCCTGGCCCCGGCGCCCCGCACGCATGCTACGTCCGCGCGCCGCGTCCGCCGCCGGCGCGACGGGCCGATCCGCAATCAACATAACCTAATCCGATGGGGTTGGAAACCGAAAAACTGCATGGCCTCGCCCACCAAATACAGCGAGCCGCACACCAGGAGCGGCGGGCGCGGCTGACGCGCCTGCGGCGCCCGATGCGATGCGCCGGCCGGCTCCATCCGGCCCAATTCCGCCAGCGCCAGGCTGAGCGCCGGGGCCACCCGGGAGGCCACCCGAAAGTCGAGGCCGAGCTCCCCGCCCGCCTCCCTGAGGTACTTCACGGGCAGCGCCCGATGCCACTTGGGCCGCGTGAAGATGAACCTGTCCGAGGTCCCGGAGAGAGCGCTCAGCATCCGCCCGTAGTGCTTGTCCCGCAGGACGCCGAAGACCGTGAGCGTCCGCCCCAGGCCCAGCTGGCCAAGCGCCCGCCCGAGAGCGCGAGTGCCCGACACATTGTGAGCGCCGTCGCAGATCACCAGCGGCCGCTTGCGCAGAACCTGGAGTCTGCCCGGCCACAGGGCGCGCGCCAAGCCCTGCTCGATCGCGCGGTCGCCGACCTTGAGCCCGCGCTCCTTCAAGACCTCCGCCACCAGCACCGCCACCGCTGCGTTCTCGATCTGGTGCGATCCAACAAGGCCCACCTTGAGCCTGCGGCGCCGACCGAGCCCCACATACTCGAAGGTCGAGCCGTCCAGACCCGAGGCCACCGGCACAACCGAGGCGTCCCTGCCCACCTGGTAAACCCTGGCCCCGCGCCTGCGGGCCACGGCCTTGATGGTAGCGAGCGCCTGGCCGCGCATCCTGCCGCATACCACGGGCACCCCCGGCTTGATGATACCCGCCTTCTCGCCGGCGATCTCCGAAAGAGTCCGGCCAAGGTACTTCTCGTGGTCGAAGTCGATCGTGGTGATGCAGGTGACCAGGGGCCTGATGACGTTGGTCGAGTCCAGCCGCCCGCCCATTCCCACCTCGACAACGGCCACGTCCACGCCGGCGGCCTTGAAATACTCGAAGGCGACCGCCGTGGTTGCCTCGAAGTAGCTTGCTTCGATCCGCCTGACGTGGCTCTCAAGCCCCGAGACTATGTCGCAGAGAGCCTGGCGGGGCATCGAACGGCCGTCCCTTCTTATCCGCTCCCTGTAGTCCACCAGGTGGGGCGAAGTGAAGAGGCCGACAGCGAGTCCGTTGTGGTAGAGAATGGAGTTCACCAGGCTTGCGACCGAGCCCTTGCCGTTGGTGCCGGCTATGTGGACGCTGGCGAAGCTCTGCTGGGGGTTACCTATCGCCTCGAGCAGGTTGACGGTCCTGTCGAGCCCCAGCTTGATCTTGGAGGCTTCGAGCCCGAAGAGGTAGTCGATAGCTGCGCGGTAGGAAAGCTGGCTCATCGCGGAAGCTCAGGCGGCGGCGTCTTCGCCGGGGTCGATCTCGGAATCGCCCTCGGCGCCGGGCTCATCCGGGCCTTCAAAATCGGCCGCCAGATCCACCCCGGCCTCGGCGGCAGCGCCACCGCCGCTGTCGCCCCGACCACCGAGATCTGCGGGCAAGCCGACGCCCCGCTGCCGGCCTGCCGGGGCAGTCGCTGGGGCGGAACCCGCCCTGGCGCCTTCCGGCACTTCGGTCAGATCGGCTTTGACCTCTATGTGGGGCGGGGTCTTGAGGATTTCCGGCTTGGTCTTCCCCTCGGCGGGCCGCTCGACTCCGCTGAAGAAGTCGAAGAGACCGATCAGGGTCTTCTTCATCTGGGGACGGGCCACGACCATGTCAAGCATGCCGTGCTCAAGCAGGAACTCCGAGCTCTGGAAGCCCGGCGGCAACTCCTGGTTGATGGTCTGCTCTATCACCCGCGGTCCTGCGAAGCCTACCAGCGCCCCCGGCTCGGCGATTATCACGTCTCCAAGCATGGCGAAGCTGGCCGACGTCCCGCCGGTGGTGGGATTGGTCAGGATGGAGACGTAGAGCAAGCCCGCCTCAGAGACCTTGCCGATCCAGGCGCTGGTCTTGGCCATCTGCATCAGCGAGAGCATGCCTTCCTGCATGCGCGCGCCGCCGGAACTGGATACGATGACCAGGAAGTCGCGATCCTCCACCGCTCGCCTGGCCGCGCGGGCCAGCTTCTCCCCCACCACCGAGGCCATGCTGCCGCCCATGAATCTGAAATCCAGGGCGCCGATCACCGCCCGGTGGTCGCCGATACGGCAGGTGCCGGTCACCACGGCCTCGTTGAGCCCGGTCTTCCTCACGGCCGCACGGAGCCGGTCCGGGTAGCGCTTGGAGTCCCGGAAATTGAGGGGATCGCACGAGCGCAGCCCGGGGTCGATCTCCACGAAGGTATTCTCGTCGGCCAGCATGGCGATGTAGTCCAGGCCGGAGATCATAAAGTGGTAGCCGCACTTGATGCACGTCCAGTAGTTGCGCTTGGTGACGCGCTCGTAGACGATCTCGCCGCACTTGTCGCACTTGCGCCACAGCCCGTCGGGCATGTCCCGCTTGCCGCCTCCGGCGAGCCCCTTCTCTATCTTCCTGAACCAGCTCATGCCTTACTCCCTGGCCGGTTACCGGGCAGGCTACCCGGCCTGCGAGATTGCATCCACCAGCCCCACGATCACCGTCTTCAGCTTCTCGCTTGCCGTCGCGGCGAAGTCAATCACTTTCTCGTGGCCGCCATCGTGGGCCGCGGCAACGTTGGTTATGAGCGACAGCCCCACCACCGACACGCCCAGCTGGCGGCAGACCGTAACTTCCGGCACCGTGGACATTGTAACAGCGTCGGCCCCCGACTTGCGAGCGAATTCCACCTCGGTCCGGGTCTCGTAAGCCGGGCCTGAGGTACCTAGCAGAACACCCCGTTTGATCGTAACCCCTTCTCGGAGCGCAAGTTGCTCGGCCAGATCGGCGAGCCGCCGGGAGTAGTAGGGCCGCCGGACCGTATGCCGGACGTGGCCCTGAGGGCGTCCCGGGCCGGCTTCGCCCGGATCGCCCACCGGCGCCCCACCCAAGTCGCCCGCCCCACCCAAGTCGCCGACGACCCTCCACATCAGGTCTATGTGATCGTCGATCAGCAGGATGTCACCCGGCCTGAATCGCCTGCTCACCGAGCCGGAGGCGTTGGTGACCACGATGGTTGTGACGCCGAGTCCCGCCAGGACTCTCGCCGGAAAGGTCGCCTGGTCCCAGGAGTAGCCCTCGTAACAGTGCACCCGACCGTCCAGGATCACAAACTGCTGCCGATCCCGCCTGGCGAAGATCATCTCCCCCCGGTGGCCTGGAACGGTGGATACTGGAAAGTGGGGTATCTCCCGGTAGGGGACGGTCCTGACGGCCTGGAAAGCCTCCCTCACCGAGCCCAGGCCCGATCCCAGGACAATGCCGGTCTTCGCCCGGAAGGGCGCTGCCTTGGCGAGGCTCCGGCAGGCCTCCTCCACCTTGTCGGACAGGTTCACCGACGGTCCTCCGGCGGGTCCCCGGCAGAGCCGCGAGCCCGGCCCCCGGACGCGTGCCCAGTCGAGCCCCCAGCCGAGCCCCCGGACGCGTCCTCGCCGGCAACCCCACCGGCTTCGTCGCCCAGCCGGGCGTAGGAGTCGTCTCGGCCGAGGTCGGTCATCATCACCAGGGCGTCCTCTCCGTCGTTGGAATAGTAGCGTTTGCGAATGGCGATGCCCCTGAAACCGTACCTTCGGTAGAGCTGTATGGCTCTGACGTTGCCCACCCTCACTTCAAGGGTGGCGTAGGCGGTCCCTCTTGCAGCGGCCTCCGCGAAAAGGCGCCCCACCAGCAGCTTCCCGATTCCCTCCCCCTGCCTGGCCTTGGCGACCGCGACGTTGCCCACGTGGAGTTCGTCGGCCACAAACCATGCCACGGCATAGCCCACCACTTCACCGCCCGAGGCGGCCGTGATCGCGCAGCTGGTCCGGTTGTCGCTGACCTCGAAGAGGAAGCTGGTCCTGGACCACGGCAGGGCGAAGAGGTCGCGCTCGATTTCGGTGACCGCGTCCAGGTCGGCCTCGGCCATCTTTCTGATTTCAATCTCAGGCAAGGCTCTACGCTCCCGCAGGCTTGCGCCCCACTTTGCGCTCGGCAGCCCGTTCCGCCTCCGACAGCCGCACATATATGGGCTCGAGGGCACCGAGGTCGGCCGTCCGACCCTCGGCCAACCACCGCCCTCCCATTGCCGCCACAACCGCCGATCGCGCGGGCCAGTAGATCTCGGGCGCCGGGATCATGCACACCTTCAGTCTGGCGCGGAGCGCCTCGCCATACTTGGCGAGCGCGTCCCCGACCAGCAGGGCCGGCACATCGGGCCTGGCCGCCCCCCGGCCGCTGTGAGCCAGCAGCGCGCGCTCTATCACTTCCGCCAGGCGGTCGGGCGGTAAGGCCTCGTAAGCGGAGACCCTCGTCGCTCCGCCTCCCCCCGCCTCGTAGAAAGCGAAGTAGATCTCACCTCGGCGCGCGTCCTTGACCGGGACCACCAGCCCCTCGAAGTAGGCCACGCCCTCGGCGATGCAATCCAGGGTCGGCACTCCGACCAGCGGCAAGTCCCGTCCGAAGCACAGGCCCTTGGCCAGGGACAGGCCCACCCTCAAGCCGGTGAACGATCCCGGTCCAAGCGACACCGCCACGCCGGCGAGATCACCCACGGCGGTGCCGGACAGCTCCAGCACCCGCTCGATCATCGCCGCGCCTTGCTCCACATGCCGCCCGGTGATGTCGGAGGTTATCTCGGCCAGGAGTCGACCGTCCTCGACCACCGCGAACCCGCCAAGATTCCCCGAGGTCTCAAGCCCCAGGACTTTCAACGCTCGCCTCCTTGACTCGCCTCCCCCGCGCCTTGCCCGGCTGCGTCTGAGCTCCCCGAGCCACCCAACCCGCCCAGGCCGGACAATCCCTCCTGCACCAGGCCCTCCCGCACCAGACCCTCCTGCACCAGCGGCAAGAGCCGCCGGCCGATCTCCTCGCAGCCGGGCACGATGGTCACCAGGCGCTCTTCGGGCCGCGCCCGGAGCCCGAGCGCCACATCCAACCGCGACTCCGGAAGCACGTCCGCCGCCTTCTCGGCCCACTCGATGATGTTGATGCTCGACGAGTAAAGCAAGTCCTCAATGCCCAGAGCGATCGCGTCCTCGGCAGCGTCCAGCCGATAGAGATCGATGTGGTTGATGGTGCAGGCGCCCTCGTAGGTCGCTACGATCACGAAGCTCGGACTGGGCATCTTGGAGCCCACACCCAGGCCGGCCATGATCCCCCTGGCCAGGACGCTCTTGCCCGAGCCCAAGGGCCCCGTCATGGCGACCGCGTCACCGGGGCGCAGCACGCGCCCCAGGGTCTCCCCCAATCGGATGGTGTCGGCGGCGGACTTGGTGAGGATCTTGACCAGTCGGACCACTCGATCGCCTCCCCGGCTCTCGGGCTTCTGCCCCTGCCGGCCGCTGCGGGCCCCGGCGTTGTCCCGGGACGTTATCTCTTGGATTTCATGGTCACGCAGGGCAGTATCATCTCTTCCATGGATATGCCGCCGTGCTGGAAGCTGTCCCTGTACTGGCGCTCGTACTCGTGGAAGTTGGTCGGGTAGACGAAGTAGTAGTCTTCCTTGGCTATGATGTAGTTCTTGTTGATCCCCGAGGCCGGCAACTTGTACTCGGCGGGGTTCTTTATCTGCAGCGCGTACCTGGAGTCGCAGTTCAAGTTGGTGCCGAACTTGTACCTGACGTTGGTCGAGGTCTCCCGGTCGCCCAGGGTCATGGCCGAGCGCCGGGCCAGGACCGAGCCGTGGTCCGTGGTCACCACCACAACCGCGTCCTGGATCGATATCGCCTTCAGTATGTCAAGAAGCGGCGAGTGCATGAACCACGACCGCGTGAAACTTCGATAGGCGGACTCGTTGGGAAGCATCTCCTGCAGCACTCTGGACTCCGAGCGTAAGTGGGCGACGATGTCCACGAAGTTGAAGACCAGGGCCACCAGCGGCACGCCGTGGAGGGTCGGAATCTGCTTGCGCGCCTGGTTGGCCTCCTCGGCGCTGTAGACCTTAAGGTACTTCACCGACGGGCTGGTCTTTAGCCCCATCTTCTTGATCTGCTTCTCCAAGAGCTGCCTCTCGTAGCGGTTCTTTCCCATATCCTCGGACTCGGTCTCGGTCCAGTAATCGGGATAGGCCGCCGCCAGCTCGCTGGGAAAGAGGCCGCTGAAGATCGAGTTCCTGGAGTAGGGTGTGGCCGTCGGCAGTATGGAGAAGTAATGATCCCGGCTGATCGAGAAGTAGGGCTCCAGGGCGGGCTCGATGGTGAGCCATTGATCTAGCCTCAGGCAGTCCACCACTATGAAGTAGATCCTCTTGCCGGATGAGACATGGGGCGCGACGAAGTTGGAGACCACGTCCACCGACAGGAGCGGCCTGTCGCGGCCTGCCAGCCAGCCCTTGTAGGACCTGTCTATGAACATGCCGAACTCCACGTTGCACTGCCTGCGCTGGTCCAAGTGGCTCTGGTTGAGGCCGGCGTCCGGAAAATCATCCAGCACCAGATCCCACTTGCTGAGCTTGTTGTGGATCGCAATCCAATCCTGCCAGGTGAGGTCCCGACCCCGCATCTCCTCGATTGCGTTGAAATCCTCGACGTATTCCCGCGAGAGCTCCCGCTGCCTGATCTCCCGGCTCTCCAGGATGCGCCTGACGGCCGAGAGGATCTGCACGGGATTGACGGGCTTGAGCAGAAAGTCGTCGATTCTCTTCCTCAGTGCCTCGTCAATCAGTTCCTCCTCCTCCAGCTTGGTTATCATCACCACGGGCATCGACGGCCGCTTGTCCTTTATCTGCTGGAAGGTGGTCAGCCCGTCCATGCCCGGCATCATCTGATCCAGGAGCACCAGGTCGTAGCTCTCCCGAGCCACCAGGCCCACCGCGTCCTCGCCATTGGCCACGGGCCTCACGTGATAGCCCTTCTCCTCGAGAAACACGATGTGCGACTTGAGGAGGTCCACCTCGTCATCCACCCACAGGATTGTTGCTCTCTTATCGTTCATCCGCGCGATTTCCCTCGCCCGCAGCCGGGATCTCGGCCACGAAGAGCGACCCTTCCGGCCCCGTCCTGATCAGCTTCAGCCTGCCGTGATGGTATTCCTCGACCACACGCCTCGCCAAGGGCAACCCCAGGCCCCAACCTCCCTTGCGGGTGGTGTAGCCCGGCTCGAAGATCTTCTTCACCAACCCCGGGTCGATGCCCTTGCCGTTGTCCTCCACCTCGATCGATATGATGCCTTTGCGGGGGACGTAGGTGGTGCGGACCTCTATGATGCCCTTGTCCTTGTCCATCGCGTCCAGCGCGTTCTTAAGTAGGTTCTCCACGGCCCACTCCAGGAGATCGCGATTGAGCTTGGTCTTCGGCACGTTGCCGAAGTGCTCCCTCATCTCGATCTCCCGGCTCGCCGAGGGCAGCCTGCGCTTCTGGTATTCCACCGCGCTTCGGACGACCTCGACCACGTCTTCCATGTCCAGCCGGGGCATCGCGCCCACCTTGCCGAACCGCGAGGATATCTTGCTGAGCCGCGATATGTCCTTCTCCATTTCGCGCACGGTGTCCCTCATCCGGTCGTCGGCGCAGCGCTCCTTGAGCATCTGCAGCCATCCCATCAGCGACGACAGCGGTGTCCCGAGTTGGTGCGCGGTCTCCTTGGCCATGCCGATCCAGATCGAGCGCCGCTCGCCTTCCACTATGCCCCTTATGCCCACGTAGCCCATCAGCGCGAAGACGCACAAGAGCACGCCGCTCACAAGCGGCAGCCACCTCAAGGCCTCGGTGATCGCCGGCAACCCGTAGTGAACCTTGCCCAGGAAGCGGCCGCTGCCGGGCTCGTACATCAGCACCGGCTTGTGGCGCTTGTCCATTTCGCCCACTATCACGATCACCTCGGACAGGGTCTCCGAGGGAGGCCCGGAGATGCCGGCCTCGATGAACTGCTCCCAGCTCACGTCGTCCGGATTGAGGTGGGCGCCGATGTTCTTCCAGGTGTAGGGCACCTCCCTGGGGTCGGTGATCACGATTGGGAAGTTTATGTCCTTCACAACCTGATTGACTATCAGCCGGACTTCCTCGTTCTTGGTCGCGGGATAGGTGGCGGCCGCGCAGAACTTGGCAAACACCGTGGTCAGGGTCTCAGTCTGGCGCTCGAAACTCCTGACCAGGGAGTAGGTGTAGGCGAAAATCGCGACCACCAGGACCATGGCCAGGATGAAGGCGTAGGTCCTGACGCGCGCCGGCCCTCCCAGGGAACCACGTACCGCAAGCGGACTCATGGCCTGACCTCCACCCAGAACGTAATCACTGCCGGCGCCAAATCAAACGCCCGCCCTGGCCTTTCGCCTGGCGTCGGCGAAGTGGGGTTCGGCGAAACTGGAGTTCCACACCCGGTCCTCGAACCGCCTGGTCTTGACGGTCTTCAAGAAGCCCTCGAACTCGCCGAAGTAGGACCCGTAGATGTGGAAGCTGTCGACGAACTCGGCGTACCTGCCCAGGGTGACCGGGCTGCCGATGCGCCGGGCAAGCTCCGCGGCCACCACGCCGGCAAGATCGGTCAGGGCGAACAGGTTCATGAAGGCGGCCTTGTAGGCGTCCCGCGACCGCCAGTGAGCGTTGACGTTCAGAGTCCGGCCGCCGCCATTCTCGGTAAGCCTGAACCAGAGCCGTTGAAGGCATGGCGGATCGGTCACAATCCGGTCGGTCTTGACGTTCCAGGTGATCGCCTGGGCGCGTCTGGAGTGGGCGGCCTCGGCCAGTTTGCCGATCGCGTACTCGATCTGGTCGATCCGTTCCCCGGCGTAGTCATAGGAGTAGAGGCGCTGATGGTAGGTGTAGCTCCACTTGCCTTCTTCCGGCTTGATCCAGTGGTCGTGCAGGCCGTCCACAACCTCGAGCCGGTAGATTTCGAGGTCTTCGAGTCCGCCCGGAAACGCCCGGTGTATCCTGGGCTCGCCCAGGGGGTCCCTGACCACCATCACCATCGAACAGTCCTTGCTCGGCGGATCGCCCGGCTTGTCGTATTCGGTCTTGACGCCGACGCCCTTTTCCCAGCAGGCGAGCACGGCCTGCTCCCAGACCTCGGGAATGGTGTCGCCCTCCACCTTCAGGACCGGAACGCCGACCTCGGTCGCGGTGCCTTCATTATCCATCGTGCCTTCCCTCCAGGATCGCTTCCACTTCTTTCAGCATACGCTTCCAGTGCGTGCCCTGCCCGCCGGGCGGCGTCTCAGTCAATTACTTTCACACCATCCATGTATGGCACCAGGACGTCCGGTACCCTCACCTTGCCGTCTTTGGTCTGGTAGGTCTCGAGAATCGCAATGATGGTCCTGGGCAGCGCCACACCCGAGCCGTTGAGTGTGTGCACGAATCTGACCTTCTCGCCCTGGGCCGGTCTGTAACGGATCCCCATTCTCCGGGCCTGGAAGTCCTCGAAGTTACTGCAGGAGGAGACCTCAAGCCACTTCTGCTGGCCCGGGCTCCATGCCTCGAGATCGTAGCACTTGGCCGCGGAGAAGCTGAGCTCGCCGGTGCACAGCAGGTTGACCCGATAGTAGAGACCGAAAGCCTGGAGAACCTCCTCGGCATCGCCCACCAGGCGCTCGAGCTCGTCGTAGCTCTTCTCGGCGGCGACGAACTTCACGAGCTCGACCTTGTCGAACTGGTGGACCCGGTTCAAGCCGCGGGTGTCCTTGCCGTAGGAGCCGGCCTCGCGCCTGAAGCACGGGGTGTAGGCGGTGTAGTAGATCGGCAGCTGGGCGCCCTCCAGGATCTCGCCCCGGCGCAGGTTGGTGACCGGGACCTCGGCCGTCGGAATCAGAAAGAGATCGTCCGCGTCGCAGTGGTACATGTCCACCTCGAGCTTGGGCAACTGGCCCGTGCCGGTCATGGAAGCCCGATTGACCAGGGCCGGAGGGGCGATCTCGGTGTAGCCGTGCTTTGTGGTATGGAGATCCAGCATGAAGTTGATTATCGCCCGGGCAAGCCTGGCGCCCTTGCCCTTGAAGACCACGAAGTTGCTCTCCGCGATCATGGCGCCGCGCTTGAAGTCGATGATATCCAGGGCCTCGGCGATGTCCCAATGGGGCACGGGCTGGAAATCGAACTCGGGCTTCTTGCCCCAGAAGCGCACGATCTTGTTGTCCTCCTCGCCACGTCCCATGGGAACGGACTCGTGGGGAAGGTTGGGAATCCACAGAATCAGTTTCTCCAGCTTCTCCTCGATGTCCTTGAGGGTATCGTCGAGCTCCTTTATGCGCTTGGAGACGCCGCGCATGGCCTCCTTCTTCTCCTGGGCATCGCGGCCGGCCCGCACCTCGGCGGCGATCTCCTCGGAGGCCTTGTTGCGCTCGGCCTTGAGGGTGTCCGCCTCCACCAGGAGTGACAGGCGCTGCTTGTCCAGGGCGATGTACTCCTCCAGGTTGACCTTCTCCCCCTTGGCCTCCACCCCCGTCCTCACCCGGTCGAGGTTGGCCCTGATGAACTTGGCGTCCAGCATTGGTTCCCCTTTCAGATACCTATAATGCGTGTGCTCGCCGGCAGGTGACCCGACCGGCCTACCCTCCGGTCGGTCCGCGGTTGCCGTCAAGGTAACACAGAGCCCGGGACCAGTCAAGCAACCAGGGATTCGGGCCCCATTCAGCTTGAAAAGCCAAGTTGGCCGTGGTACAATCTCAATCGCGAGTTAAGAATACCCGGCTGCGGGAGGTGTGTAAGAAGGAGGCGGGCAAGATGACGCGCGCATGTGTCCTTGCGGCACTGCTGGTAGCGCTGCTTGCGGTTTCGGCGTCAGGGCTCGAGACCAGGGCTTACCAGATCCGGGAAGACTTCGGCACAGAACCCCTTTACGACCGCTACCTCAACTACTACTACTACATCCCTTGCCCGACCTATGCGTGGTTCTGGAGTTTCACAGGTTGGAATCCCGGCGATATCCTGGGCGCGTGGTTTGAGGTGGGCGACGTCTCAATGGGCTCGGGCACCGCAGCCGACCCCACCAACTGCCACATGCTCGAGTCCGTGAGAGTGCTGGATTTCGCCGGATACGGCTGTTACCGTGGGGGACTCTATGAGGGCCTATGGACCGTGACCTTCGACGCGTGGTGCGCCGACGAGAATGGCTGTCCCGTGGGGCCGTCACTATGGAACAGCGGGCGGACCGAGCTGTGCGTGGCAGGATGGAACTACATCCCCGTTGATCCGCCGATCAGCATCTGCTCGTGCAGCGTCGAGCCGGGGCCGCCGCCCTCAAGGCCCAGGATCCTGATTACGGCGCGCGCGATAGGGACCGACTGCCAATATCCCGAGTGGGGAGTGGATAACGTGGGCACGCCGGCTCGATTGGGCTGCAACATGCACGACATGAGTTGCCTGGCGGCTCTTTATCCCCGGCCATATAGCTCACAGTACCCGACCGTCCATTCAGGCTACTATGGCTGTAACACGTTCCAGTACTGCCCTCCTCAGTGGTTCAAGGACGCTGGCGATTCGACGCCCGATGGGGCCCAGTACGGCTTCACCGAGCTGGCCTGGCGCATCTATCTCACCTGCACCGGACCGACGGACGTCGAGCCGACCACCTGGGGCTCGGTGAAGTCCATGTACAAGTAGGGTAAGTGAAAGAGGTGATGTACTTGCCGAGAACGTTCTTGGCAGCAGGTCTGTCGGTCGGGCTGGCGATCGCCGGCCTCGCCACCTCTGCCCAGGCCGTCACCGCCGAGGCTGAGAACTTCATCGCCTCATACAACGCGGGCGGGGAGGAAATCTACTGGCTCGGTTGCTCCGGCGCGAGCGGCGGCCGGGCGGTCGAGGGAGTGGATACCGCCGGCGACTGGATCGAGATCGCGGTGGATGTCCCCACGACCTACGGCTACGCCGACACGTTGCGCTCGGCGGGCAACACCCTCGAGGAAAGCTACTTCCAGGTCACCATCCCCGGCGCTTGCCCCGGAGGCGGCGACGTAGTCTCGACTTACCACACCGTGGGCCTGGGTATCGGTTGAAGCTACGTCAACTACACCCAGGTCGCCGGGAGCGACCCGCCGCTGGTAGCGCAGGGCCTGTACCTCCTGCGCATAACCATGATCCAGGGATTTCGCACCAGGCTGGATTACGTGTCGCTGAGTCAATCACAGGGTTGTGCCGGTGTGAGTGGAGCAAGCGAAGTGCCGACCACCTGGGGACAGATAAAGGCGCTTTACAGGTAGGACTACTACGTGTGAATGGTCTCGGCCATCTCCGGCCTGGCTTCCTTGCCGCCCTGGCCCCCCGCGGCCTTGGCCACTTCGGGGACCGCGACGCCCGCCCGCCGTCCCTCCTCAGAGATCTCCCCATCGTCCAGCAGAAAGCCTGAGACACTCCGGCCCGGCAAGAGATGGTGCTTGCTTATGTAGAGCTCGAGCAGCCTGAAGCGCTTGACGAAGAGCACCATCGCCACGCAGGTTCCGCCGAGGGCAAGCAGGGGCCCCTGACCGTTGAGCTTGAAGTATATCAGCAGCGAAAGCCCGCTGAAGCCCACTGTCATCAGGTAGATCGTCAGCGCGACCTTGCGGCGGCTGCCGTTACGGAGCAAGAGCTTGTAGTGGAGGTGGTCACGGTCACCCTGCAGGATGTTGGTGCGGTTCTTGAGCCTCCTCAAGACCGCGCTCACCCCGTCGATCATCGGCACCCCCAGCATAAGGACTCCCATCATGGTGAGCCCGTGCCGCCCTTCGACACCACTGAAGCCCATTATCACCGAAGCGAACATGAAGCCCAGGAAGAGGCTGCCGCTGTCGCCCATGAAGATGCGAGCCGGCGGGAAGTTGTGAACCAGGAAGCCGCTGCACACGCCGAAGAGCACGATGCTCAGGATACTGATCCACATCATGCCGAGGCTCATGCCGATCACGAAGATGCTCAGGCTTACGATGCCGCCGATGCCGGCCGCCAGTCCATCGAGGCCGTCGGCCAGATTGAAGACGTTGGTCACCCAGATCACCCAGGCCGCGCTGCCCGCCAGGACCAGAATGTCGCCGAAGCTGCCAAGGAATCCCAGGCTACCGTGAGGCATCACCCTGAAGCCCACGCCCACCACCACCGCCGCGGCCCCGACCTCCACCAGCAGCTTGATCAAGGCTCCCAGACCGAAGATGTCGTCCAAGACCCCTATGAAGAGGATGAGCGAGCTGCCGGCAAACAGGCCCAACAGCCGGTGTTCAAAGCCCGCAAGCGCCTCCGGGTAGAGGAGCTTCAGGACCAGGATGCTCAGCCAGAATCCCCCGTAGATGGCCAGCCCCCCCAGCCTGGGCATGGGAGTGCTGTGGACCTTGTGGGGAACCGGAACGTCAACCGCCTTGAGCCAAGCTGAAACTCGCCTGCTGAAGGGCACGCAGACCAGGGATAGGCTGAAGCCCAGAAGGCCGAGCCCACACAACAGCAACATATTCTCCAATAAGTGCTCCTTGCCCGCAATAACCCCTGCGCTCGAATCATAGGAACGCAGGGGGGCCTTGTCAAGGCATTTTAGCGAGGTTTGGGAGATATTTGCGCCCGCTACTGGCCCGCCAGGCTACGTCCTTGCTCGCTCGCCGGGCGTCCTGAGGTAATCCACAACGCTGGCGATTATGCCGTCGAGGTCAACCCGGGGCCGGTAGCCGATCGTGGCTCGGACCCGCTCAAGATCGGGGACACGGCGCGCCATGTCCTCGAAACCCTTGCCGTAGGCCTGCTCATAGGGGACGTACTCGATGGGAGAGGCACTCCCCGAAACCGCCCTTACCCGCTCGGCGAGCTCCCTTATGGTGACTTCCTTGTCGCTGCCGATATTGAAGATCCCTCCCTCGGCCTGTGGGCACTCCGCAAGTCTCGCCACCCCGTCCACCACATCGTAGACCGAGGCAAAGCACCGGGTCTGGTTGCCGTCGCCGTAAACCGTGATCGGCCGGCCTGCCAGAGCCTGCTTCACCAGCCTGGGCACCACCATGCCGTACCGGCCGGTCTGCCTGGGTCCACAGGTGTTGAAGCACCGCACTATGACCGCGGCCAGACCAGCCTCCCTAACGTAAGCCAGGGTCAGGATCTCATCCAGAGCCTTGGTCACAGCGTAGCCCCAACGAGCGACCGTGGTAGGTCCCAGAATGCGGTCGTCGTCCTCCTTGAAGGGCACGGCATCGCTCTTGCCGTAGATCTCGGAGGTCGAAAAGAGAACCACCTTCTTGCCCGCTCGCGCGGCTTCTCCAAGCACCACCTCGGCGCCGCCCACGTTCACTCTGATGGACTTGAGCTGGTTTCCGATGACGTACTCGACTCCCACGGCCGCCGCGAGGTGAAAGACCGTGTCGCAGCCTGCCACCAGCCCCGCCACCGCGTCGGCGTTCAAGACACTGTCTATGGTGAGGCCGAAGGCCTCCTTGCCCTCCAGGTGAGATACGTTGTCCCGGCTTCCTGTGGAAAGGTCGTCAATCACGTGGACCGACCATCCATCCTTGAGGAGCCTGTCGGCGAGGTGCGAGCCTATGAAGCCCGCCCCTCCGGTTACGAGCGCGCGCCGTCCGGTCATCTGCCGTAGAACTCCCGGATGGACGCGGCCACGTAATCGATCTCGGCCTCTTCCAGCTCAGGGAACATCGGCAGCGACAGCACCACCGCCGCGGCGTGATCCGTGTTGGGAAGGCTGCCGGGGCGGTAATCGAGGCTGCGATAGGCATCCTGCATGTGGATTCCCAGAGGATAGTGGATGGCCGTGCCGATGCCTTTCTCCGCCAGATGGGCCTGGAGACGATCCCGCGACTCCGCCTTGATGGTGAACTGATGGAAGGTGTGATAGGCATAGGGCGCCTCGTAGGGCAGCTCCACCGGCAGCCCCTTGAGCCTCTCGGCGTAAGCGCGCGCCACCGCGCGCCGCCGTTCGTTCCATCCAGCCAGATGCTTGGCCTTGGCCAGGAGAATCGCGGCCTGGATGGAGTCCAGCCTGCTGTTCACCCCTATGTACTTGTAGCTGTACTTGTCGGCCTGACCGTGCTTCCTCAGGGCGGCAGCCTTGTCCTTGAGGGCGTCCGCGTTGGTGAGGATCATGCCCCCGTCCCCGTAGCAGCCCAGGTTCTTGGTGGGATAGAAGCTGATGCACGAGAGCGCGCCCATCGAGCCCACCGGCCGCTCCTTGTACTTGGCGCCGATCGCCTGGCACATGTCTTCGATCACCGGGATGCCGGTCTTGCGCCCCAGTTCCAGCAGAGGATCCATGTCCACGGTCTGGCCGTAGAGGTGAACCGGCACGATCGCCTTGGTGCGCGGGCCCACTCTGCGCGCGATCTCGTCGGCTTCGGTGTTGAAGGTTCTGGGGTCTATGTCGGCGAAGACCGGCTTGGCGCCCATCCGGATTGCGACCTCGGCCACCGACACGAACGAGAAGGGCGAGGTGATCACCTCATCGCCGGGCCTCACGTCGCATGCCACCAGGGCTATGTCCAACGCGTCGGTGCCGGAGGCCACAGCGATACCGTGCCTGGCCCCGCAGACTCCGGCGACCGCCTTCTCTATCCCCTCGACCCAACGCCCCATCACGAAGCTGCCGCTTGTGAGCACCTCCGCCACGGCGGCGTCAATGTCGGGCTTGAGAAGATTGTATTGCCGCTTCAAGTCGATCTGAGGAACTTTCAACTGGGTGTACCTCCCTCAATCTTGAGTCGATCCTTGGTCAATCTTCAGGATAGCCCTGGTTATCCACCAGCTGCTCGGCGGGAGTGTCCTTGAAGACACCCGCCGGAACGCCGGCCACGATCTTTCGGGCCGGCACGTCGCGCTTGACGAGGGCGCCGGCGGCGACCACCCCGTCCTCACCTATTGTGACCCCCGGCATCAGCGTCGCGTTCGCGCCGACTCTTGCTCCCCGCTTCAAGGTCGGGCCCTTGGTGTACTTGAACCTCTCCTCGGTCCTGGCCATGAAGTTGTCGTTGGTCATGGTGACGCCGGGCGCAATGAAGCAGCGGCTCTCGATCACCGTATGCGCGGTGACGTAAGCGTTGGTCTCTATCTTGACGTAGCTGCCGATGCGGGTGTCGTTCTCTATCGCGACCCCGCGGCCGACGATGGTGAACTTGCCTATCTCCACGTCCTCGCGAACCGAGGCGAGGTCCGCTATCATCACGCCCTGGCCGACCTTGGCGCCCCTGTATACTGCCGCGAGCGCGCCTATCCTGCAGTCGTCGCCTATCACCAGCGGGGGCAGGTCCTTGGGCTTCAGGGTGCTGATCGCGGCCTTGGTCGGGGTCTTGCCCACCACACTGCTGTCCCCTATCACCACGTTCTTGCCTATCACGGTGTCGGCATGGATCACGACCGAGTGCCCGATCTTGGTGCCTTCCCCTATGGTGACGTTGGCGCCGATGGTAACGTAGTTGCCTGTCTCGACCCCCTTGCCGATGCGGGCGGTGGGGTCAATAGTCCCTTCCATCAATCCCTCCAATCAGGCCGGTATCGGAGTCGCCTTGCTGCCCTCCCTGAGCGACTGCTCGGCAGCCTCGAGCACCCGGACCACCTTGAGACCCGACAAGCCGTCGGTCAAGGGCTTGGCGCCCTTCTCGATGCAATCCAGGAAATGCTGGCACTCCGCCTTCAAGGGTTCCACCAGGTTGATCTTGGGAATGTAGATGTCTCCTACCCTTATAGTCAAGGACTCGCCGTAGTCCCCGTAGGACGGCACGAAGTTGACGCCCTTGTCGTAGATCCTGAGCTTCTCGGTGGTCTCCATGTCGTTCAAGACCGCCATCTTGTGGTCGCCCACCACCGTCACCTGCCGTATCTTGCGGGGATCGAGCCAGCTGACGTGCAGATGCGCCATCACGTCTCCGGGGAAGTGAATGGTGAGGAAGACCACGTCGTAGATGCCCTTGCGGACGTAAGCCTGGCCGCTGGCCGTGACCGAAACCGGATCGGCTCCCACCAGGTGTGTCACCACCGAGATGTCGTGGGTGGCGAAACTCCACAGCGCGTTCTCCTCTTTCCTTATCCTGCCCAGGTTGACGCGGGTGGAGTAGATGTAGCGGATCTTGCCCAGATTGCCTTCGTCTATGTACTGCTTGAGCTTCTCCACTCCACGGTGGTACCTCAGAAGGTGACCGACCAGGAGCACCCGCTCGTGTTCCGCGGCCAGGGCAATCAGGTGCTCCGCGTCGGCTGACTTGAGGGCGATGGGCTTCTCAACCAGGACGTGCTTGTCGGCCTCGAGGCACCTGCGGCTGATCTCGTAGTGGGTGTCCGAGCCGGTGGCCACCACAACCGCGTCGATCTCCTTGTCGGCAATCACAGAGTCCAGCCGGTCGGTGAGCTTGACGTGCGGGTACATCGTCGCCATCCGTTCCTGCCGCCTGGGGTCGCTGTCGCACACCGTCGCCAGGCGGGCGCCGGGCAGCTCGTCCAAGATCCGCACGAAGTTCGGCCCCCAGTAGCCGACTCCTATCACCGCTATCCTTACCATCTCGGCCTCCGGTCTCTCACACGGTCCTGCTGAAATACTCGATTGTCTTGCGGAGCCCGTCCTCCAGGGAGACCACCGGCTGCCAGCCCAGAAGGCTCTTGGCGCGCGTGATGTCGGGCTGTCTCACCTTGGGATCATCGACCGGCAGGCGCTCGAAAACAATGTCGCTCTTGCCGCCGGCCAGCTCTATCACCTTGCGCGCGAAATCGTTGATGGTCATCTCCGCCGGGTTCCCTATGTTCACCGGCTCGTTCACGTCGGAGACCAGGAGCCGGTAGATGCCCTCCACCAGGTCGCTGACGAAACAGAAACTCCGGGTCTGATTGCCGTCCCCGTATACGGTGAGCGGCTTGCCGGTCAGGGCTTGCATGATGAAGTTCGGGACCACCCGGCCGTCGCCCGACCTCATGCGGGGCCCGTAGGTGTTGAAGATCCTGGCGATCTTGGTGTCTATGCCGTGAGCCCGGTGATAGGCGAAGCTCATGGCCTCGGCGAAGCGCTTGGCCTCGTCGTAGACCCCGCGCGGCCCGACGGGATTGACGTTGCCCCAGTACTCCTCGCGCTGAGGATGCACCAGGGGATCGCCGTAGACCTCGGATGAGGAGGCAAGCAGGAACCGCGCCTCCTTGTCCCGGGCCAGCCCCAGCGCCTTGTGAGTCCCAAGGGCGCCGACCTTCAGGGTCTGGATGGGATACTCCAGGTAGTCGATCGGGCTTGCCGGGGAGGCGAAGTGAAGCACCGCGTCCACCGGTCCGCTCAAGTAGATGTACTCGGTGACGTCGTGCATTATGAACTTGAAGCGATCGTTGCCGGCAAGGTGCTCGATGTTCCTCGTCGAACCGGTGATCAGGTTGTCCAATCCCACGACCGAGTGGCCCTTGGCGACCAGGTAGTCGGCGAGATGCGAGCCAAGGAAACCCGCTGCTCCAGTGACTACGATTCTCATGGTCAGGCTATCTCCGAGTACATTTTGCGGTAGTATTCCCGGAACTCCCCGCTCTTTATCCGCTCCCACCACTGCCTGTTCTTGGCGTACCAGTCCACGGTGAGCTCGAGGCCTCGCGCGAATTCAACCGCAGGGGCCCAGCCCAACCTGGACCTTATCTTGTCGGTCGCGACCGCGTGCCGCACCACGTGGCCCGGGCGGTCCTTGACCATGCGGATCATGGTCTTGGGCTTGCCCAGTATCCCCAGGATGCGCTCGGCCATCTCCAGCACGCTCACCTCCACCCCGCTTCCTATGTTCAGGACCTCGCCCTCCAGCCCATCGGCGTCCATCACCGCCTCGAGCGCCGCGACGTGGTCCGCGACGAAGATCCAGTCGCGGGTGTTCCTGCCGGTGCCGTAGACCGGAAGGGGCTTGCCCTCAAGGGCGTTGGTCACAAAGAGAGAGACCATCTTCTCGGGGTACTGATTGGGTCCGTAGTTGTTGGTGCACCGCGTGATCACAACCGGGGTCCCGTAGGTCACAAAGTAGGAGTAGGCCAGCCGGTCGGCGCCCGCCTTGCTCGCCGCGTAGGGGCTCTGAGGCATGAGGGGCGAGTCCTCGCTCGAGGGCCTGCCCACCGCGGTGCCGTAGACCTCGTCGGTGGAGATCTGAACGAAGCGCGCGGTGCCGAGGGCGCGGGCGGCCTCCAGGAGAACATAGGTGCCGAAAACGTCGGTCTTGATGAAACTTGCGGGATCTCCTATCGAGCGGTCCACGTGGGTCTCGGCTGCGAAATTCACGATGCAGTCTGCGCCCTTGGCGGCCGCGAGCACGGACTTCTCATCGCAGATGTCGCCGTGAATGAACTTGTAGTGGGGATTGCCCTCGAGCTCCTTGAGATTGTCCGGGTTGCCGGCGTAGGTGAGCTTATCGAGCACCACCACCTCGGCGTCCGGGCGCTTCGCCACGATCTCCCGGGTGAAGTTGCTGCCTATGAAGCCGGCGCCGCCGGTTATGAGAATCCTCTTCGGACGCACTATCCGTCCCTCCCGGACCAGTCGTAGGGAATCTCGCCGCCGTGGGGATCTATGCGGTACTCGTCGGGGCTGGCGTGATTGTAGGGCATGTCGGGGCAGTTTACGAGGTAGCCCGCTTCGGGCCCCACGGCCTTGACGCCGTGCACCACAAGCGGCGGGATCACAAGCAGGATGGGATTCCGTTCGCCCATGAAGAACTCGTTCAAGATCCCGCAGGTCTTGGAATCCTCGCGGCGGTCGAAGAGCACCACCTTGAGCATGCCCTTCACCACGGTGAAGTGATCGGTCTGAAGCTTGTGGTAGTGCCAGCCCTTCACCACACCCGGATAGGCCACCGACAGGTAGACCTGGCCGAATTGCTTGAAGAAGGGGTCGTCCCGGCGCAGCATCTCCATAAGGAAACCGCGTTCGTCGGGAATCACCTTGAGCTGCTTTACCGTTACACCCTCAATGGTCGGCATCTCAGCCCTCCTTGGTACCGCGGCCGACGCCCACGTACCGGAAGCCCAGCTCGTGCATGCGAGCGGGCTCGTAAATGTTCCTGCAGTCCACGACCAGCGGCGAGCGCATCAGTCGCTTGACCTTGACCAGGTCAAGGTCCCGGAACTCGTTCCATTCGGTGACGAAGACCGCGGCGTCGCTGCCCTTGACCGCTTCGAAGACGTCGGACGAGAAGGTCACCCCTTTGAGGACCTGCCTGGCCTGATCCATCGCAACCGGATCGTAGGCCTTGACCGACGCGCCGCCTTCTATCAGCGCCCTGGCCATGTCCATGGCCGGGGCGTCCCTCAGGTCATCGGTGTCGGGCTTGAACGCTAGCCCCAGCAGAGCCACGGTCTTGCCCTTGAGGCCCCCCAGAGCGCGCTCCACCTTCTCCACCATGCGCCCGCGTTGCTGCTGGTTGACGGCGATCACCGAGCGCACGATTTCGAGGTCGCAGCCGGCCCGCTCGGCGGTCCTCACCAGGGCCTTGGTGTCCTTCGGGAAGCACGAGCCTCCGTAGCCCGCGCCGGCTCTCAGAAACTTGGGGCCTATGCGGTCATCCAGGCCCATGGCCCTGGCGACCACCGTAACGTCCGCGCCCACAGCCTCGCACAGGTTGGCGATTTCGTTGATGTAGGAGATCTTGGTTGCGAGGAAGGCGTTGGAGGCGTACTTGATCATCTCCGAGGTCTTGACGTCGGTCCTGACGACGGGCGTGTCCTCGAGGATCAGGGGCCTGTAGATCTCGGTCATCACGTCGAAGGCCCGCCGATTGGAGGCCCCGAGCACGATCCGCGCGGGCTTCATGAAGTCCTCGACCGCCGAGCCCTCGCGCAGGAACTCCGGGTTGGAGACCACGTCGAAATCGTGGCCGGCCGAGGAGGTCTCGCGAATGATCCGCTCGACCAGATCGCAGGTCCCCGCGGGCACGGTGCTCTTTACCACCACCACTTTGTAGCTGTTAAGATGCTGTCCCACGCTCCGGGCCACCATCTCCACGTAGGAGAGGTCGGCCTGGCCCTCAGCGCTCATCGGCGTCCCCACGGCCACGAACACCACAGCCGCGGACTCTATGCCCCACTTGATGTCGCTGGAGAATGAGAGCCGCCCGACCTCGACGTTGCGCTTGACGATCTCCTGGAGGCCCGGTTCGTAGAAGGGAACCTCGCAGGTCTTCAAGGTTGCGATCTTCGCCTGGTCTATGTCCACGCAGCGCACAATGTTGCCGAAATCGGCGAGGCAGGCGCCGGTCACAAGGCCGACGTAGCCCGTGCCGGTCATGCAGATGTTGTACATGGTGAGCCGTCCCTGTAGCGCCTGTTGTCTGCTTATCTGCTTGCTATCTGCTTGACGTAATGCGACCTAACGCAGTCCGGCCCGGTTGCGGCCTGCCAGAATCCTGCGTCGGGCCCGCACGCGCCAAGCCACGGCCTACTCAAGGTTAATTCGGCCTTCCGGCGGGTCACCATAAGGCCTAACTGGCCAGACCACAGCCCGTCGCAAGGACTTACCAGAACCTGAGCGTAGCCGAGGCTCGAACCGTCAAGAGAGTCTACTTGGTGGACCCGCCAATGTCAAACCTGGGAAGACCGATGCAATCCACAGCAAGGCCACCGGCAGGATGGGCAGCAGGAATCGGTTGAAGGCGCTCAGGAGCGACGATCCGCCGAAGGCCGCCAGGCCGAAGAGCGCGAGCACCCAGATCTCGGCCGGGATCTGAGTTTCTCCCTGGCGGCGCGCTTCTTCTGAAACCCGGGTTCCTCCCGAAGCCTGATTGCGCCGCCGGATCCGGCGCGCACCGAGAGCGAGCGCGGACCAGGCCAGCGCCGCCACCAGCAGGGCGCCGGGTATGACGTGGAGCCAGGGCGAAGGCCGCTCGGTCCTGTAGGAGTATGGGTAGTTGAAGATGAGTCTGCCCAGGTTGGCCACCCAGTTGGCGAGGTAGCGGCCGGGATGAGCGCCGATGTTCTCCAGAGCGCGCCGCCGTAGCGCGTCGTCCTGCGCGACCGGCGAGAGGCGCCCGATTTCGGTGAAGAAGTCCGCGTGGTTCCGGGCGAGTTCGGGGATCCGGACCACCGCTCCCGGAGTGTGCCAGTCGCCCAGGTCCCCCTGGTAGGGGGATGCCATCCAGTAGAGCGAGAGCCCTCCCGAAGTCGCCCAGTAGAAGGGCCTGCCGGTCAGCGAATAGGTATAGACGAGATACGGCAGGCAGATGACGAGGGCGAGGACGGAGACGAGCGCGGAGCGCAGGAAGGCGGGCTTTCGCCGCCAGGCGTAGACGGCCAGCGAAAGCACGGCCAGGGTTAGCGCGACGTAGCCGAAGAGCACTCTCGTGAGAGCCAGGTAGCCCAGGAAGAGAGCGGAGACGATCGTGTGGACGAGGCTGTTTCCGCGGGCGCGCGAGGCCGGAGCGCGACCGGCCTGGCATGCACAGAAGTGAAAGGCAAAGCCGCAGACCAGGAAGACCGACGGCACTTCGCTCAGGAGGAGCGGCACCATCTTCACGAGCGGCGGCCACAGGCCCAGGACGCAGGTCGCGATCACGGCGCACTTGGGAGACACGTAGCGCCCGAGCGTTGCTTGGAAATAGGCTAGCGCCGCCACGAGCAGCGCGGCGTTCAGGATCTTGGCCCACACCCAGGGCAGTTTCAGCGCCACGAAAGGGGCGAGCATGAGGGGATAGCCCGGGCCGTTCCAGAGATTGACCTCGCCCGGCGACGAGTAATGGCCGCGAGTGAGGTTCTCGGCAAACCGAACGTACCGCGCGGTGTCGCCGGTTGGCGGGCTCGAGGGGCTCGCGAGCGCGATCGCAAGGTAGAGCACCGCTAAGGGCAGGAGCAGCAGGCGAGCGCGCCTCATCGGCGACTCACCCGGGGATCCCGCACTTGACGCGGCAGGCTCGCCGGATGCGCCGGACGCGCCGGACGCGCTTCCCATCGGCGGCTCACTCCCCCGCCTTCAGGACATAGCCATAGGAGACATCCCCGTTGGAGACCGGGGTGTGGCTCTCATCCAGAGGATCGTCTTCGGGTAGCACCGAGCGGACATAATCCACGCGAATCGAGTCCGGCGACACCGCAACCCTGAGATGGCCCGAGTTGTTGACCTTGATGCCTCTGGAGAACAGCTCGCTGCTGTAGTAGCCGGCGCCATACTGCCAGTCCGCTACGTCAGGACAGGTCTGGTAGACGATCCCGTCCAAGACCTCGCGAACGAAGATGTGATCGTGGCCGCGGAAGACCACGTCCACACCATTGGCAACAAGCATCTCGTGGATTGAACCGTGGGGCCAGCCGGGCCGGCGAGTCTCAAAGACGTATTCACCCGAAGCGTCCTCGCCGCCCCACTCGAAGCTGGCGTGGCCCGCCGAGGAGTAGCGCGCAGCGTCGGCCCCGCCGCGACCGTAGTAACCCTCGCCGGCCCGGCTGCCCAAGACGCCTCCGGTGAGGTTGTGCGCGAAGACGAACTTCCAGCGGGCGGACGATCGGCTCAAGACCTCGTGGAGCCACCGGTACTGGCGCTCGCCCAGAGTCCAGTCCCAGCCGTCGAGACTGGCCAGAAATCCCGCTCCCACAAGGTTGTGAGGGCGCGTCTCGGTGTACCGATAGGGATCGAGCACCACGAACAGGGCGTCACCCCATTCCCAGGCGTAGTAGTCCTCCACGGGACCGAGCCCGGCGGTCAGGCTATCGGAGTTGCCCGAGTAGAACCCGTCCGGGCGAGGATTCGGAATCAGGCCGGTCCGCGCGGCCGCGCCCCAAACCGGCAAGCTGTCACCGCCGGCCAACCGCCAGCCCTGCTCGGCCTCGTGGTTGCCCAGCACCAGGAAGAAGGGAACCGACGGGCTCAGCGCACCCAGGAAGCGGCGCTGCGCGAGGTACCGCTCGCGGGCGTCGGCCCGCGAGGTCGCACTCCGCACGCCGCGCACTTCGATCCGAGCGAAGTCCCCGAGATCGATGTGGAAGTCCGGCCTATCCGCCAAGACGTTGACAAGCGTGCGTTGATAGAGCCTCGCCCGCCCCTCTTTGTCCACCGAACCCGCGTCGCTCTTCTGCTCGCCCACCACCAATTCAGTGAGATGGGCGTCAGCCTGGATGGTGAAGATGAAGGGGGAGCGGCGCGCGCGCGCGGTGTGAAAACACCCGTCGGCCGCCCCGGCGAAGTCGCCGGCCGCGTCGGGGCGAAACATCACGGTGTAGCAGCAAGTGGTGTCGGGATCGAGTCCGGTAAGACCGATCTCGACGGGGCGGCCGGCCAGACAGGCGCGGGGCGCCGTCTGGCCCGCACGCGCGCCGCTCCCCCACCGGACGAAGATCTCGCCCGCCACGGCGGGAACGACATTGAGCGTGGCCGACCGATCGGTCGGTCTGCCGATCATGGGCTCAGCTGCAAGCGCGCGACCCTGGCTTCGGGCCGAGCCACAGCCCCAGCCCGCAAGCACCAGCGCGGCGCAAGCCGCAAACCCGAAAGCAGCAGCCAGGCGCGTCGTCATGGTTCACATCATACGCGGGAACGCTTCGGGATTCAAGCCAGACTAGCCGGGGCGGATTGGTCGCGGCAGATGGGCCCGGCCGAGCCCAGCGCAGGCCCGGCTATCGCACCAGGGTAACCTTGCCTGTAGAGGTAACGTCCCCCGAGATCACCTTGACGGTGTAGACGCCGCT